>QCJQ01000009.1 GCA_003215935.1 Prochlorococcus sp. AG-409-D09 | reverse complement strand
TATCGAATTTAAATAATTATTTTTGTCCTTAATTTTAATATCAAAAGCTGCGATAGTGCCTGTTATACGAGGTCTTACTATATTTTTGTTCTTTGAAAGTTTTTTGAGATGTGGCAAATGACGTAATTCAAAGGATTTATAGAGGGTGGGTTCTTTTTCTAAAAGATCTAAGCTGGCATTTGCTGCAGCACAGCCAAGGGGATTTGCGGTAAAACTATGCCCATGCCATAAGGTGAGTCTTGGCTCTTCTCCGACAAAAATTTCAAAGATCTTTTTGCTGGCCATGGTTATTCCCATTGGAAGAAATCCGCCAGTTAAACCTTTCGAGATTGAAATAAAATCAGGTGTTATGCCTGCACGTTGAAAAGCAAATAATTCGCCACAGCGGCCAAATCCAGTCATTACTTCATCTGTTATCAGCAATGAATCGGCTTGTCTGACTCTTTCTTCAATTGCTTTTAGAAATTGAGGCCTGACCATAGACATTCCTCCTGCACCTTGGACTAATGGCTCAAGAATTACAGCAATTGTTGGAGTCTCTAAAAGGCACTCTAGTTTTTTTAAAACAATGTTTTCCCTTTCTTCAACTTCTTGATCATCCCACCAGGTTGCAGGCCATGGTAATCGACTTACTGGGAAGAGCATGTCTTCAAATGGTTCGCTAAAAAGATTTCTTTCACCTACAGCCATTGCACCAAAAGTATCGCCATGGTATGCGCCCTCAAATGCAATGATTTGTGATCGAGAATCTCCTTTATTTTTCCACCATTGGCAGGCCATTTTTAAGGCAACTTCAACAGCTGTAGATCCATTATCTGAAAAAAATGCTTTTTCTAATCCAGTGATTTTGCTGAGTCTTTTTGCAATACGTTCAGCTTGAGGATGAACAAAATCTGCAAAAATTATTTGTTCTAATTGATTTGCTTGTGATGCAATAGCATTAGCGATATATGGGTTTGCATGTCCATGCAGAGTGACCCACCAACTACTTATAGCATCAATAATTGGAGCTCCTTCATTGGGAATTAACAAAGCATCTTTTGCTGTCTCAATTTTGATTGGCGGTTTACTTGAGGCGATTTGAGTAAACGGAGGCCAGATATTTGGATGCCAATTTTTTTGACGTAAATTCTCTGAATTAGTTAGAAGATCCATGCTTTTGAATTTTGTTTTGGCTTATTGATTTTTCATGAACTGTATTTAATCATGCTCGAAAGAAATCTGCTAAAACTCTTCAGCATATTTGTAAAATGTACTACAAAGAAGAACAAATTTCATAAATTAAATCATTTAAATCCACATGCTTTTTATAGAAGTGAAATCTTAGGTTGATGTGGTAATTATTAGAGAGAGGCCATTGAAATAAAGAGGAGTCATGAATAGGTATAGAGTGTTTAGTAGTTATTAGGTAATATAGGAGCAGGACCTATAAATATTGAAAAGTGTAAGTTGAATCCAATTTTGATTGAAGTTAGGTTTTCAAATTAATTAGTGCTATTTTTGAGTGTCAATAAATTCTTTAAAGGTTTTATTTAAGTTTTGCTGATGCCATTCTTTCTCAAGAGTTTGTGGAGAAAGATTTTTGAAAATTGGTATTTGAGCAAGAATAGGTATTCCACTAAATTCTTCTATGGTTTGAGGATTATCTTTGTGTAGTGATCCATTTAAAATTATCCCCTTGAGTGGAATTCCTCTTGTTTTGAGAGCTTCAATACTAAGTAGAGTGTGATTAAGTGTCCCTAATCCTGATCTTGCTACTAAAACAATGGGTAAGGCCCAATCTTTAATCATATCAATTTGAAGTTTTTGCCTATTAATTGGTACCAGTAACCCTCCAGCGGTTTCTATTACGAGAGGTTTCTTAATAATAGGTATATTTATTTTTGATACATCAATCACAGTACCTTCTTTTTCAGCAGCCCAATGTGGCGAGACTGGTGCTTTGAATTTATATATTTCGTCTATAAAATTTTCATCTTTTAACCCTAGAAGTTGTTGCACATACTTAGTATCACTACCGTCAATGAGACCACTTTGGATTGGTTTCCAGTACTGTGCATTCAGTCCTTGGACTAAGAGGCTACTGATAATTGTTTTCCCAACATCTGTATCTGTTCCGCAAACGATTAAACCCTTATGAAATAAAGTCATTTTTGGATTAAGACTATTTGAATGAGCCATGTTAGAACTAGATTTTCTTCTGAAATACTTTTAGGCCATTCTAATTGTATTTGACGCCATTCTCCGACACTAAGTGAATTAACAGAACTGCTTTGAGCACCTACTTTTTTAATTGGTTTTAATAGTGTGCCGACTGTTTTTGAGGATTGAGTAATTTTATGTAATTTTTGGTAGCGGATATGTTTTGAAAATGTATTGAGAAGTTCTTGTTGAGAAGGGAAAGAAATCGCAGAAAATTTTACGTTAGCTTTTAATGCTGCTGACTTCCATTCTGGAAAACTCCCTTCAATAGGTACGGCTAAAGCAATCCATCCACCTGGAGATAAGGCTGCAAACCATTCTCTAAGTCTTTGACTAGGATTATTTAGCCAATGCAATGCAAAACTTGAGGCAAAAAGAGTTGGACGATTACGCCAAAAAGGTAATCCCTCATTAAGATTCCAATTGTAGTTTTGTTTGAGTTGGTTTTGTTGATTAAGCATTCTTTGTGAGTAATCAAGCCTGACTATTGATTTATATGGTTTTATCTCTTCTAGGAAGTCAGCTAAAATACCTGTCCCTGAACCAAGATCAACCCAAATTCCATCTGGAATAGGATATTTTAAGCATAGATTTGCCAATTTAAACGCAATTTCCTTTTGAATGACTGCTCCTTCATTGTAATTAAGAGCCGCATTCCCGAAGTTATTTTTTATTTGTTTTTCCCATTTAAAATCCATAGAATTTATTTCAGCCATTTTTTTACTTTTAATATTATTTCTTTATTGTTTAAAGTGTGACCTATTTTAGGGATATTCCAATTAATGGCTGGTTGGTTGAGATGCAAATTTAAATCATGTATTAGTTGATCTTTGATTGATTGATTGATTATCAAATCTTCATTTCCATGTATTGCTAAAACTCTTGCATTAGAAGGAAAATTTGCTGGTAATGAATTACTTTTAATAAGCAATTGGAGGTCTTCTTTGAGTTTTTTTCTTCCATTTAAAGAAAGCTTCGTAAGTAATGTAGTTTTAGGTTGAAACTCTTTGAAAGAGGGGTATTCACATTTGCGTAAAAAGTTTATGAACATTGTTTTTTCTTTTTGAGTTCCTAAAGCTTTCTCCATCCCATTCAATGCTATTCGCAATGATCTACTACTTTTTTCTTGAGGAATGAATCTACTGAAGCTACTAAGGAGAACAACATCAGTTGCTTTTTCAAGAATATTACTCTTGATAAGATGTAGGCCTAATGAATGACAGATAACTACATTTCTTGAGGTTACGTTGTTACTACCTCTATTACTCCATTGAGGAGTGGCAGATGAAATTTCTCCATAACCTCTATCAAAGCTTTTCCATAGCCATTTGTCCTTTTTGAAAGCTTCAATCCAGTCCTTCCATCTTCCACTGTCTCCTCCCCAGCCATGTACTGCGATTATTTGTTTCATACTTTGTTAAGAGCTATTAAAAGCTTATTCAATGTGTGACTAGGAAGGTCCTTTCTTAAGACTACTCTTAACCGTGCAGTACCCTCTGGCACAGTAGGGGGACGAATGGCTATAGAAAGTAGTCCATTCTCTTCTAGAATGTTTTGATGTTTAAGAGCTTCCAAATCTGAACCTATCATTATCGAAATGATTGGACCAATTCCTTTAGGGTAGGACCATTGACTTTTTTTTAATTCAGCTCTCCAATTTGAAGCTTCTTCTTGTAGTTTTACTCCCCAAGTTGGATTGGATTGAATTAGATTTAAAGCAGTATATGCACCTTTACATAATAAGGGTGCAAGAGCTGTTGTATATCTGAAAGCTCCACTCCTTTGAATTAACTCCTCACCTAATAGTTTGTTAGTTGCTAGAAAAGCACCGCCACTTCCAAATGCCTTCCCAAAGGTCCCACTAATCATCGTTACTGGTGTGGTTAGTCCATAGCAAAGACCCCTCCCTTGGTATCCCAATATCCCTAATGCATGAGCTTCGTCGACTAAAAATCGTGCCCCATATTTCTTGCACAAAGATGACATTTCATTTAAAGGGGGAGTCGTTCCTTCCATACTGAAAAGACTTTCTGTTATGACGAGAGGGTTCTGAGTGGATCCTGTTTGGGCACATGATTTTAATTTTTTCTCTAAATCTAATAAGTCGTTATGTGCAAATCTTTGGAGTCTTGCACCACTAGCTTTTACGCCTACTAGAAGAGAGTAATGAATTAAACGATCGGCTATAATTGTTGTATGCCTATCGGCGAGTGCCATGACGGCTGCTATATTTGCTTGAAATCCACTTGGAAACAATAAAACACATTCTTGATCTAGCCAATCGCTAAGACTTTCTTCAAGTTGTTTATGAATTGGTTTACTACCAGTTATAAACCTAGATGCTCCTGATCCTACGCCTTCTATCCCTATTGATGATTTGATTGACTCTATAACTGTTGGATGATGACTTAAGCCTAAATAATCATTACTTGCTAGGTCAATAAGTGAAGTGGTCTGGTTGTTGTCTTTTAAAATCTTCAATTCTCCTGGTCTACTTCCATTTGTAATCGTTCTTAGTGTTCGGAGTCGGGCTTTCGGAATTTTGTTCATCTTTCTATTTTGCTGATTTCCTTAAGAAAATGGTGGATTTTGCAATGTTTTAGAGCTATTTCTCTACTTCTTAGCTTTTCAAACATGAATTTGTGATCAATTCGACTTTCCTTTAAAATTTAATATATGGATATTGATTCAACAGAAAGCCTCCCGACTGATTTAAGTGCTAAATCCGGGAATCTTAATCCACGGGACATCTTCTCTTTCCCCCTGGATGACTTTCAACTTCAGTCAATTGAATACCTAAATCAGGGACATTCAATTGTGGTCAGTGCTCCTACTGGTTCAGGCAAAACATTAATTGGTGAATATGCAATTTATAGAGCGATTGCACATGGGTATAAAGTTTTTTATACGACTCCTTTAAAAGCTCTGTCAAATCAAAAATTGAGAGATTTTAGAAAACAATTTGGGGTAGAAAAGGTAGGGTTAATGACAGGTGATCTTAGTTTAAACAGAGATGCATCCATAATTGTTATGACAACAGAGATATTCCGGAATATGCTTTATGCAGAAAGAGATGAGACTGATGATCTATTAGAGAATGTTGAATCAGTCGTATTGGATGAATGTCATTATATGAATGATTCTCAAAGAGGAACAGTTTGGGAAGAGTCGATTATTCATTGTCCGCAATCAGTTCAACTTGTTGCATTATCGGCAACAGTAGCTAATTCTGGACAACTTACTGATTGGATTAATCAAGTACATGGTCCGACTGATCTAATTTTTAGTGACTTTCGTCCAGTTCCTTTACATTTTCTTTTTTCAAGTGCAAAAGGGTTACATCCTCTGTTGAATGATAAAAGGACAGGTTTACATCCAAATTGTAAGATTTGGCGACCTCCTAAAGGGAATAAAAAAAAATTTAGGTCTGCAAAACCTCCTCAGCCAGAGCCTCCTAAGATTAAGAATGTAATTTTTAATCTAGCAGAGAGAGATATGTTGCCAGCAATATATTTTATTTTTAGCCGTAGAGGTTGTGATAGAGCCGTTAGAGAAATTGGTGCTCATTCTCTAGTTTCAAGTAAGGAAAGAAAGCATATTCAAAATCATTTCAAAAAATTTAAATCGATTAACCCTGACGGAATCCGAGATTCTTTACATGTAGAAGCTTTATTAAATGGCATAGCTGCTCACCATGCTGGTGTTTTACCTGTATGGAAGGAATTTATTGAAGGATTATTTCAGCAAGGATTGATCAAAGTGGTTTTTGCTACTGAAACTTTAGCTGCTGGCATCAATATGCCTGCACGTAGTACTGTGATTTCAACTTTATCGAAACGAACCGAAGGTGGACATCGCTTGTTAACGGGAAGTGAATTTTTGCAAATGGCGGGTAGGGCTGGAAGAAGAGGTTTGGATTCAATAGGGTATGTAATTACTGTTCAGAGTCGTTTTGAGGGTGTTCGGGAGGCAGGTCAATTAGCACTTACTAAAGCCGATCCATTAATTAGTCAATTTACCCCTAGCTATGGCATGGTGCTTAATTTGTTGCAGCGCTATGACTTGGAGAAGTCAAAAGAATTAGTTGAAAGGAGTTTTGGTCGTTATCTAGCTGGCTTAGATCTTTTTGGAGAAGAAGAGACTCTGAGACAGATGAAGCTTCAATTAAAGACTCTTCAAGAGAATGTTAGTGATATTTCTTGGACAGATTTTGAAAATTATGAGAAGTCTCGCGGTCGCCTTAAAGAAGAGAGACGTTTATTGAAAATATTGCAGCAACAAGCTGCTGAGACACTTGCTAATGAACTTACGCTTGCTTTACAGTTTTCGAGTGTTGGCACATTAGTTAGTTTAAAATCTCCACAATTAAAAGAGCTTATAACACCTGCAGTGATCATTCGAAAACTTCAGGGTGATGGTAAATTCCCACTGCTTTTATGCTTAACTGAAGACAATCTTTGGATCTTAGTTCCTTGTCATTATGTCGTAAGTCTCCATGCTGAATTAAGTTGCATGGAAATTAATACTCCGAATATACCTACCCTAAAAAGAGTAGGTGAAATTCAGTATGGTGAAAAAGATAGTAGTGATATTGCGTTGCAAATAAAACAAATTGCTCAGTCTCACGAAATGAGAATAGCCCAATATGATTTAGCAGGGGAAGTTTTGCAACAGGCAAAATTAGTTGAAGAACTTGAATTAGAATTAGCTCAACAACCTGCTCATCATTGGGGAGATCGTAAGAAATTAAAAAAAAATAGACGACGAATTGATAAATTAAATCTTGAAATTAGGGAGAGCGAGGAAATTCTCTATCACAGATCTAATCATCATTGGGAAATGTTCTTGTCTTTAATTAATATCCTTCAATATTTTGGATGTTTACAAGAATTAGTTATCACTGACATTGGACGTACTGTGGGAGTTCTTAGAGGTGATAATGAACTCTGGCTGGGGTTAGTACTCATGAGTGGCCATTTAGACAACTTGACTGCTGCTCAATTAGCAGCTGTTATACAAGCTATAAGTACTGATTTAAATCGACATGATATTTGGAGTGGATTTATACCATCGCCTAAATCTGAAGAGACGTTGAAGGATTTAGCAGGTATTCGATCTCAATTATATAAGGTCCAACAAAGAGATAATGTTGATACTCCTATTTTTTGGAATTCTGAATTAATGGGATTAGTTGAAGCTTGGGCTAGTGGTGTTGGCTGGAGTGAATTAATTTCGAATACTTCATTGGACGAAGGTGATGTAGTGCGTCTTATTAGGAGAACAATGGATTTACTTTCTCAAATTCCATATTGCGAAGTTATAAGCAAGCAACTTAGAAACAATAGTCGAATAGCTTTTAAAGCAATTAACCGATTTCCAGTTAGCGAAGATGAAGATATTCAGCAAGAAGTTGAAAATGCTGAGAAACCTTTAAATCCTGCCACCGAAAGGACAACTTAATAATGACAGGATTAACTTATGTGTTTACTTTTGCCATTGCAAAAGGATTGATAATTTCATCAAATTCTTTTTTAGTTACATACCCCAACTGTAAAGCTGACTCTCTTAGACTTATATTTTTTTCATGAGCTAGATGAGCGATTTCACATGCCTTTTCATATCCAATTACTGGCGCTAAAGCAGTTACAAGCATTAAAGATTGATCTACATAGTGTTGTAGCTTTTGAATGTTAGGTTTTATCTTTTCAACCATAGTGGTTCTAGAACTAAAGCAAGCATCATTAATTAATTGAATACTTTTTATAAGATTAAAAGCTATTAAAGGTTTATAAACATTCATTTGTAGATGCCCTCCACTTCCGGCTATAGCTACTGCTGCTTCCATTCCAATAATCTGGGTGCAAACCATTGTCATTGCTTCGCATTGTGTTGGATTGACTTTCCCTGGCATGATTGAACTTCCTGGCTCGTTTACGGGAAGATTTAACTCTCCTAACCCAGCTCTTGGTCCACAAGATAAGAGACGAATATCATTAAATATTTTGATAAGTGTAACTGCTAGTATTTTTAGCTTTGACATTGTATTTACTAATCCATCATGACTAGCCATGATCGCGAACTTGTTTTTTGAGGTGGTAAAAGGAAGACCGGTTAAAATTGCAATTTCTTTTGCTATTAACTCATCAAAATTTTCAGGTGTATTAAGACCTGTTCCCACAGCCGTTCCACCTAGTGGTAGCATGAACAACTCTTCAAGTGAGTGATTTATACGGTTAATAGCTGTAGAAATTTGCTCTCGCCATGCTGAGACTTCTTGCCCAAGAGTAATAGGAACCGCATCTTGTAGATGTGTTCTTCCAATTTTCACTATATCTTTCCATTCTTTGCTTTTTTGATCTAAAGTGTTTACTAGAAGATTTAATTCTGGGATTAATTTTTCCTTAATTAGTAATATTACTGATATTTGAATTGCAGCTGGAAATACATCGTTAGTTGATTGAGAACGATTTACATCATCATTAGGGTGTAATGGGATGTGACTGCCTAAGGGATTGGATGTCTTTTGAGAAGCAATATTGCTAATCACTTCGTTGATATTCATATTGGTTTGTGTTCCGCTTCCTGTTTGCCAGACATTTAAAGGAAATTCATTATCATATCTCCCTTGTTCTATATCATTAGCTGCATTGACTATAAGCTTACTTTTTTCACTATCTATTACATCTAATCGATTATTTACACATGCAGCAGCTTTTTTAATTTTAGCTAAAGCATGAATGATTTCAAGAGGCATTTTGTCGTTGCCTATGGAGAAATTTAAAAGTGCTCGTTGTGTTTGAGCTCCCCAAAGAGAATTGCTTGGAACATTTATAGATCCAATACTATCTTTTTCTATTCGCATTGAGACTGTCATCTAGTTTATATAGATATTAAAATGATAGGTGACTAGAATAAATTAGTTGTTCATTCTTTAGATATCTAGTCTTTCCCAAATAACATTTAGATGGTTTTGATGAGTTTCTGTGCTGAAACAATGGTTGATTTCTTTTAATGTAAGGACACTTGTAACCTTTATATCTTTTTCTAAACTTTCTTTGAAATTCCCTTCTTTTTTATTCCATGCTTGATGAGCATGATGCTGAACAATTTCATATGCATCTTCTCTTCTCATCCCATGATCAACAAGTGCTAGAAGTACTTTTTGACTAAACACTACACCTCCATAAATATTCATATTTTTAATCATATTTTCAGGATATATTCCAAGACCTTTAATTACTTCTGTCATTTCCCGCAACATAAAATGAAGTGTAATTGAAGTGTCTGGAAGCATCATTCGCTCAGCTGAACTATGACTAATATCTCTTTCATGCCATAAAGCAACATTTTCTAATGCTGCAACAACATAACTCCTAAGGATTCTCGATAAACCACTAATTCGCTCACTTCTAATAGGGTTGCGTTTGTGTGGCATAGCTGAACTTCCTTTTTGTCCTTTAGCAAAATTCTCTTCTACTTCAAGAACATCAGTTCTTTGAAGATTTCTTATTTCAGTCGAAAAACGATCTAGAGAGGAACCAACTAGTGCAAGGCTTAGAACATAATTGGCATGTCTATCTCTTGAAATAACTTGCGTGCTAGCTGTATCAGGTGATAGATCAAGAAGTTCGCAAGCGGTTTTTTCTATAGCAGGGTTTGTATTAGCATATGTACCCATAGCCCCACTTATTTGACCTACGGAGATTTCTTGTTCGAGATTCTTAAGTCGTTGAATGTTGCGTAGGGTCTCAGCTAACCAGCCTGCGAGTTTAAATCCAAATGTAATTGGTTCTCCATGAATAGCATGTGATCTTCCTATCATTACTGTATTTTTATGATGTTTAGCTAAGTCTCTAATTGCAGTTTCTAGTTCTTTTATTTCTTTTTGAATTAGCTTAATAGATTTCTTTAGTTGTAATGCTAAGCCTGTGTCAAGTACATCACTACTTGTCATTCCTACATGTATATAACGTCCAGAATCTCCAACATATTCATTCACATTTGTAAGAAATGCAATGACATCATGTCTTACTTCTGCTTCAATTTCTAAAATTCGGTGTTGATCAAAGTTAGCCTTTTTACGAATTTCTTCTATGGCCTCATCTGGAATATTTCCCAATTTCCAGTTTGCTTCACAGGCCGCAATTTCTACATCTAGCCAGCTTTGAAACTTAGCTTCGTCTGACCATATATGTCCCATTTCTGGGAGTGTGTAGCGATCAATCAATGGTTTGAAAATTAATCTATTACTAAAACCTAGGTGAAAATTATCAAGCTGACTTGAGTCTGTTGTGTTCTACTTCCCAATGCACATGTTTTCCCCATGATTGTTGACGAACCCAACATCTTCCTCCTTTGCAATTAATTACTTGAAAGGGAGGCAGATCATTTGGTTGATTCTCTATGGTCGCAAAGCTTCCAGGGTGTAAAAGTTCAAGAACTTCTGCAGAATCACTATTCGCAGTAATGTGCAAATATCTTTGAAGGGGGAGCTCATCCTTCTTATTGAGTTTTGTGAGCTTTTTAGACACACCTTGAGTGCGGGTTGATATAGATCTTCCCTCTAATTTCGTTTTTTTCGTCAGTTCCCCTGATTTTGTTCCGTTTCTTGTTGCTCTTTATGAAGAAATGTCCCAAAAAACCCGTCTAGATTTGCACATCCTGACGAAAGGATTGGCTGATTCTAGGCAACAAGCACAAAAACTTATTAGGGCAGGAAAGGTAAGAGATATGAATGGCCAATTGTTGGATAAACCTGGTCAGGAAGTATCTAAGACCCTTGAATTGCAGGTGAAAAGTCAGCCTAGATTTGTTTCTCGTGGAGGAGAAAAATTGCTTGCTGGATTGGATTATTTTTCAATAAAAATCCAAGATCGAATTTGCTTGGATTGTGGTATTTCAACAGGAGGTTTTACTGATTGTCTTTTGCAATTCGGTGCAAAAAAAGTTTATGGAATTGATGTTGGTTATGGTCAAACAGATTGGAAATTGAGGAATGACTCAAGAGTCATACTTAAAGAAAGAACAAATATTCGACACTTGGTGCCAGAAGATTTATATGGTCCAGATGATTACTTGGCTTCCTTTGCCGTGGCCGACCTGTCTTTTATTTCGTTGAGAATTGTTCTACCTGCTATTAAATCTTTATTAGACAAAGAGGCAGAAGCTTTACTCTTAGTGAAGCCCCAATTTGAAGTTGGTCGCGGGAGAGTTGGTAAAGGTGGAGTTGTTAGAGATAAGAATGCACATGTTGACGCTATTCAAGGCGTTCTAGATGTTTCTATGAAGTTAGATTGGAAGCCAAAAGGAATTATTGGGTCACCTATAACGGGGGCAGCAGGGAATCATGAATACCTTTTGTGGTTAGGAATTGATGAAAACGATTCCTTCCCTCAGATTAAAAACATTGTAAATCAAACTGTTCCTTAGAGCGCTGAGTCATCTTTGTCCCCAGTTCGAATCCTTATCACTGATTCTATTGAACTCACAAAGATTTTTCCATCACCAATCTCGCCTGTTTTGGCTGCTTCCGAAATTGCTTGTAAAACAGCGTCAACACTTTCATCTTGCACTACAACCTCGATTTTCAATTTTTGTAAAAATTCAACTGTAAATTCGGAACCTCTATATCTTTCGACTTGACCTTTTTGACGACCAAAGCCTCTGACTTCGCTAACTGTCATACCAATTATGCCAATGTTGACCAGTGCAACTTTTACGTCTTCAAGCTTGAAAGGACGAATAATTGCTTCTATTTTTTTCATAATTAAAATTGCTACATTCAAATTTTAGTTGTTTTTTTGAGCTTTATCCTAGGTTTGATTGATTTGATAAGACTGAACAAAAATTAAGCTCTAATCCAGCAATCTTTGCATCTAAAGATAGTTCTCTTGCGTCTTCGCTTGTTATAACTACCTTTTGTTCAGCAATTGCCACCCAATTTTGCTTGTCGAAATGAGTCTGAAGCCAAAGCATTCCATGAATACTTTCTGGCTGAATATTTGTTCCTATTTCTGTTTCTATAAGAGAAATGTCCATAAGTTTTTCTGATTTGAACCTATTAACCTGTATTTCAAAGAATTAGATTGTGTTCAATGCTACTAATTTGTTTTTTGGTCATCTTTTCTTATTCATTCTATTAGCTTTATTTCCTAAGGAATTTAGTGGAAATTAATAAATTTCTTCATTGAGAGTTAGTTTTTTAAATAAATTCTTTTTAATAATGAGCTCTACTAAATCGTCTTTGTATGGAGAGAGACTAATTTCAAATGCTCAGATGCTTTGCTTTGATAACCCTAATCCCGAAAGAGTTTATGAGATTTCTATTGAATTACCAGAATTTACATGTAAATGTCCATTCTCGGGCTACCCAGACTTTGCAACTATTCGTATTTTCTATCAGCCAAAAGATAAAGTAGTCGAATTAAAATCGATAAAACTATATATAAATAACTTTAGGGATAAGCAAATTTCCCATGAAGAAGTTGCAAATCAAATAATGGATGACTTTGTTAATTCGGCTCAGCCAAGATGGATACAATTAGAGGCTGATTTCAATCCTAGAGGTAACATTCATACTATTATTAGATTATGTGATGGTGAAAGAACGAAACTTGATTTAGTTAGTGGAAATAAGTTCAATAATTCTAGGGAGATCATTTGCTAGGCCAGTTAAATTACGATTACTTAATCCTCCAATATGCAACAAAGAATGAATGGGGTCGGAGATAGCCCATAATTGTCTTGTAGAAAGAACACTAATAAACCCTCCAATCAAGGTTATTGCAAAACCGGTATATACAATCGGTACTCCAGGATCATGTTTCAAGAGAAGTCCACTGCTACTTATAATACTGAAAATTGAGATGTTAATTCCTTTTATTTCCATTGGTTGCTTATTTGTACTTAAGTTTGTTAAAAATTCTCCTTCTTCGTTGAAAACTTTTATTGGACCCTTTTCATTTGCGACTGTAAGTAATATAGGGTCAGAATTTTTATCTTTAGTAGGTATTATTAATCCCCATATGTTGTCACCAAGTTGTGGTAACCGACTTAAAGGTAATTGTAATAATGGGCTATTTTGAATCTTCATTGTTATTGCTGCAAGAGACCAATCAGCTTGATAAATAGTTAGTCCTTTCGATCTGTAAGGGTGATTGACACTAATATCCGCTATAGTTGGAGATTGATTTGGTTCAATTAACTCTATTTTAGAAATAAATTGCTCTGCTTGACCTGTTGGCCCTCGATTGATATTGAAATCAAGTAATTTCACACTAAGTTGCTTTTCTCCATTTGGACTTAATAGATTAATTGATTTACCAGGGGCAAGAAATTTCTCTGTCTTTTGACCATTTAAATTTCCTATAGTTGCACCTAAAATTAAAAGTATAAGACCAAGATGAACTAATGGTGGACCCACTCTTCCAATTACGCCTTTTCTTGCTGCAATTCTTCCGGGATTCTTTTTAATGTTCCACCCTTCTTTTTGTAAGTGAATTTCTAATTCAGTCAAAGAATTTTCGCAATCATTAACTTGGATAGTTTTTGATATAGCAAGCTTTTTGATTTGCCGTATTGATTTATAATCAATCCAATTTAATGCTGATTTTAGTTTAGGCCATTGCCTTTTCCAACTGCAGATTATTAATGCTAAAGCTAGCCAAAAAAGAAGAAATAAAAACCAAAAACTTGAGTAGATATGATTAAGTTGAAGATTAAGAATAATTTCGCCATTTATAAATCCAAGCCAAGGATTTTCACTATAATTAGTTATATAGTATTGAATTTCTTCGTTTTGAGGAATAGCTGTTCCAAGAGCGCTAGCCAAAGCAATGATTATTAAAAGAAAAATAGCAATTTTTAAACTTGATAACCAAATCAGTATTTTATTTAGCGATTTCATTGTTTTATATCCATCTTGATAAGAGCGTGAGAACTCCAGTAACTACTAAAATCATTCCACTTATTGGTGGAATCCAACTACCTATAGAACGTAAAGCTAAAATTTTTGGAATACTTGCCGCAAAAGTTCCTGCTAATAAAAGCGGGATGATTTGTCCAAATGCAAAGAATGTCAATAATAGAATTCCTGTAAATGGGTTCCCGTTTTGAGCAATCCAAGTTAAAAGAACTGCTAATACTGGAGTAGTGCAAGGAGATGCAGCCAGTCCAAAAGCAAATCCAGCTGAAATAGGTGCTAGAGGTTTTGGGACTTTTGTTTTCCAGATATTGGGATCTGGTCCAGCAGGTAAAGGAAAAGTAAAAATTCCTAGCAGATTAAGACCCATAAATATTGCTACTACTGCAACTAGTGTTGGGAAAAACACTGGAAGTTGTCCATAGATGCTTCCTACGAAACCACTTAAGCTGCCAAGTAGTACTAATGAAAAAACTATTCCACTGCAGAAGCTGATGCTTTTATTGAAAGGACTTTCTGTTTCACTAAATCCAGCTAGATAAGCAACTGTTATTGGAAGAAGTGATAGTGAACAAGGCCCAAGACTTGTTAATAATCCTCCTATGAAAACAAAAAATAATGTTATAGGACTAAGAGTTTGAAGACCACTATTAAGTAGATGCTCGCTAAATCGAGATAAATCAGAAATAAGAAGAGATATAGAAGAAATTGCAATAAGCGGCCTCATGCCGGACTGATTGTTTACTTACCTTATCTATATAAATCTCTTTTTGATCTTTAATCCGCCTATTAATCCAGTTGATTCAATAGAAGCCCTAAGGAGTAATCCTCCAATAAAAAGACTTGAAAGTAAAGAATTCCCCCCATAGCTAACCATAGGAAGAGGTAATCCCGTGGTAGGCATCGATCCTGATGCAACTGCGATATGAATAATGGATTGACCGATAAGAAGTGTTGAGCAACCTATAGCAATTAATTTTGAATAATTGTTTCGACATCGTAACGCTACTTTTAGACTGATATAAGAAAAAGTCAGAAGGAATATTAAAAGCATTAATGATCCAATAAACCCAAATTCTTCAGCAAAAACAGCGTAAATAAAATCTGTACTTTGAATTGGTAAATATTGTAATTTTTGAGTAGATAACCCATACCCTTCTCCAAACCATCCCCCGGAGCCTATTGCTAGAAGACTTTGAATTAGTTGATATCCATTCCCTTGAGGATCTTGCCAAGGGTTAAGGAAAGAAAGTACTCTTATTTTTTGATATTCATTAAATAGAATACTAGTTATTCCAATAGAGATTCCTATAAAAGCTGTACCTAAAAGAGAGCTAAATCTTATGCCCGATGCAAAAGCAATTATCCAAATAATAATACCTGTTAAGCCAGCTGTACTCAGATTCGGTTGCTTTACAATTAATATAATTAAAGAACAAAAAATTCCCAGCCAAAAAAACTTTTGATCATTATTTATTCTTTGCCATTGTCCAAAAACTCTTGCTCCTTGAAGAATAACAAAAGGTTTGATTAATTCAGAAGGTTGAAGTTGTAATGGCCCAAGAATTAACCATCTTGTTGAACCATTAACATTACTTCCGAAAAAAGCTGTTGCCCCTACCATTATTAAAAATGTCAATAGACATGTTCCAGAAACCTTTAACCAATCTCTTAAATTTATAGATATTGCTGTATATAGCATTCCCCAACTAGCTATAAGCCAGATTATTTGTCGTTTTATGTAATAAGCTCCATCTCCCATTTCTCGATTAGCTACCCACCAACTCGCAGAACCAAGAATTAATAATCCAGAAAAGGACCAAAAGAAAATCAAACTTAAAAGTAATTTCGCCTCACTTGGCCATTGATTCCAAGGAAGCGGTAAAAAATCCGCCCATTTATTTTTATCTTGTTTTGTTATTGGTAAAGAATTAATAGAAATTCCCTTGTTTGAAAATCCTCCCCTGCTTTTTCTTAATAATGAATTTCTCAAGGGAAAAAAAAGGAATTGATCCTATTGAGACGTTCTTTTGATGCTTTGCCAAGCTTTTTATAGAAAAGAAAAAAAGTTTTTAAAAAAATATTTCAAAGAAAATTTTAAAATCAATTTTTTCTTGTCTGTAGACTCATGCGATTCGGGATTGAAGTGGTCTTTTCTTTATTGTTTAGAGAGTAAATAAAATACAAAATCAACTTTTTTTAATATTTTATTCTATGTCTAGTTTTTCTTATTCATATTTTTTATATTTTCTTGATTTTCAGTAAATTTCAATAATTTTATCAATTTTGGCTATTCAATTTTTTGATTCTTAGCATATGCAACCTTTTTAAAGGTCTATCTATACCAAATTAGATGCCAGCTGCATGATAGATTCCGCGGGCCTTTATGAGAGCCTTGGAGCTTTTGCTGGCAGCACCTCAGATAAACACGAATCCATCTACTCCTCAAGGAGAAGAGGTCTTGGTGCAAAAATCTGAGACTAACGGCGAAAAATCTGATCCCATATTGGATCTTGTTTCTTCAGTGAAAGAATCTGAAGACCTTACTGACGAATATATAAAGCTCCAGCTTCGTATATTTCGTTTATCAATTTTGATCACTGCCATAGCAGTATCAATAAGCTTGATTTTTTTAGGAGTTCAATTTTCTTTAAGTCTTCTTCTAGGAGCATTATCAGGAATTTTTTATCTGAGATTGTTAGCTAGAGGAATTGGAAAACTGGGTAAAACTTCTAAATCAGTAAGTAAGGTTCAGTTGCTTGTCCCGGTAGTTCTTTTTCTGGTTGTTTCAAAACTTCCTGAACTTCAGTTTCTTCCGGCCTTGTTGGGTTTTCTTCTCTATAAGCCTTCTTTGATTATTCAGTTTCTTCTTGAGCCTTCAAGAAACTAAAAGCTGAAAAATTTATGCCTTTATTGGCAGAAAATTCATTTAAACGTCTCGTAATTTCAAGGTAAATGGGTTCATTGCCATTTTTTCTTCCTTTTGCTGAATTAGAGGTGGGTCAACACCTTTATTGGCAGATAGGAAATTTAAGGATTCACGGCCAAGTCTTTATGACTTCTTGGCTTCTTATAGGTGCACTCCTAACGCTAGTAGTAGTTGGCACTAAAAAAATGGAGCGTGATCCCCAAGGTGTCCAGAACCTTCTTGAGTTTCTTTGGGATTACATTCGTGATTTAGCACGGACTCAGATTGGAGAAAAGGTCTATCGTGATTGGATGCCTTTCATTGGCACATTGTTCTTGTTCATTTTTGTGAGCAATTGGGGCGGTGCTTTAGTTCCTTGGCGATTGATCGAACTTCCCAGTGGAGAACTTGGTGCGCCTACGGCGGATATAAACACAACCGTCGCTTTGGCTCTATTAGTTTCTCTTTCTTATTTTTATGCGGGTTTAAGTAACAAAGGATTGAGGTACTTCGAGTACTACGTTCATCCAACGCCAATTATGCTTCCGTTTAAAATTGTAGAAGATTTCACTAAGCCTCTTTCACTTTCTTTCCGTTTATTTGGGAATATTCTTGCTGATGAATTAGTTGTTGCAGTACTTGTTTTTCTAGTACCACTGATTCTTCCAGTGCCAGTTATGTTCCTTGGCTTGTTTACTAGTGCAATTCAAGCTCTGATTTTTGCAACCTTGGCTGCTTACTACATTGGTGAAGCTGTCGAAGAGCATCATTAAAATCAAAATTTTTGTTGCTAGAAAATTTTATTTTTTTAGCAAAACCCTTGCGAATAGGTCTTTCTTTGATTTGACCCTTCTTCATTAATTATGAGATGTACCCCTCGCAGGTATAAACTCCCGGTCCCTTCCTAATGCGTTTCGAAAGCGCTTTTCACCTTTAGATTAATTATGGATTCCATTACCACCGCTGCTTCTGTTGTCGCTGCTGGTTTAGCTGTAGGGCTAGGCGCTATTGGCCCTGGTATAGGTCAGGGTAGTGCTGCACAGGGTGCTGTTGAGGGCATTGCCCGCCAACCTGAAGCTGAAGGAAAGATTAGAGGAACATTGCTTCTTTCTTTCGCTTTCATGGAATCACTAACCATCTATGGTCTTGTGGTTGCTTTGGTATTGCTTTTTGCCAACCCATTTGCAGGCTAAAAAAATTCAGAAAGAAGAAGTTGGCATTTTTCTAAGTTTATCTTCGATTAATTCCAACTTCAATTTGAATTTTTTTCCTCATTCTCGCTCAAATTCTTTTACGGATCGATTCATCGCCCGCACCCCTGATAATGACAAGCTTGCTACTATTTGGTGCTGCTGAGGGAGGTCTATTTGACTTCGATGCAACTCTGCCTCTTATGGCAGTGCAAGTTGTACTCCTCACCTTCATCCTTAATGCTCTTTTCTTTAAACCCGTTGGTCGGGTAGTTGAAGAAAGAGAAAACTATGTCACTAGTAGTAGAGCCGAAGCTAAAAAGAAGCTTGCGGAAGTAGAGCAACTAGAATCTGATTTAAAAAATCAGCTGAAAGAAGCTCGTCAGGCTGCTCAGAAGGTGATTAATGATGCTGAAGAAGATTCTGAAAAGCTTTATCGAGAAGCCTTAGCTTTGGCAACTTCAGAAGCAAATGCTTCAAGAGAAGAAGCCAGAAAAGAGATTGATTCTCAAAGAGATTCAGCTCTTACTCAGCTCAAATCAGATGCTGACAAACTTGGTGAATTAATCGTTGAAAGATTATTGGCAGCAAAATGAATTTTCCTTTAATCCTTGCAACCGAAGGTTTTGGTCTCAATTTTAATTTATTTGAGACAAATATCATTAACCTTTCACTTGTTGTTTTTGGACTTTATAAGTTTCTTCCTGGTTTTGTAGGAGGAATTCTTGAAAGACGTCGTTCAGCAATTTTGCAGGATCTTAACGATGCTGAGCATCGCTTAGATGCAGCTACTAAAGCTTTAGATGCTGCAAAAAATGATCTTGCTTCTGCAGAACAAAAAGCTCAAAAAATACGTAATGACTGTAAGTTGCGAGCAGAAGCTATTCGATTAGAGAGCGAAAAGCGAACTGTTGAAGAAATGGCCAGAATTAAACAAGGTGCTGCTTCAGATCTCAACGCAGAAGCTTTAAGAGTAAGCACTCAATTAAGAAGAGAAGCAGCTCGATTAGCTATTGAAAAAGCTCTTTCAGTTTTGCCTGCAAAACTTGATGAAAATTCTCAGGACAGATTTTTAAGAGACTCAATTAAAAATATGGAGAACGTTTAATGCCACTTCTTAACACAATTACAACTCCATACGCAGAAGCTTTCCTACAAGTAGCTGAAGGCCGAAATGAAGTCGATGAGATAATTTCACAAAGTAAATCGATTTTAGAACTTTGGCATTCTTGTCCAGAGTTTAGTGAAGCCATGGCTTCTCCTGTATTGGAAGTTCAGGCTAAGAAAGCAGCTATAGAAAAGATTTTTGCAAAGCAAGTTTCACCTTCTTTTTTGAATCTTTTGAAATTGTTAGCTGATCGCCAAAGAATTGGAATATTGAACTCTGTTCTTGATCGTTTGCTTGAGTTGTATCGTGAGCAACGCAATATTGCTTTAGCAACGGTTACATCAGCAGCTCCTTTGAATGAAGAGCAGCAAGTTGAACTTCTTAAGAAGATTCAATCAGTTGCTGGAACTGATAATTTGGAGCTCAACTTAAAAGTAGATCCAGGTTTGATTGGCGGTTTTATTGTCAATGTTGGATCTAAAGTCATCGATGCAAGCCTTTCAGGGCAGGTTCGTCGACTTGGCCTATCACTGGCAAAAGTGAGTTGAATCACTTTTAACAGTTAATTTTTCCCTCTTCTCACCCTTCTTACTTCAATCCCATCCCTTCCCATGGTTTCTATTCGTCCCGACGAGATTAGTTCAATTCTCAAGCAGCAGATAACTGACTATGACAAGTCTGTTTCTGTTAGCAATGTAGGTACCGTCTTGCAGATCGGTGACGGTATTGCTCGTATATATGGCCTTGAGCAAGTGATGGCAGGTGAATTAGTTGAATTTGAAGATGGGACTGAGGGTATTGCATTAAATCTTGAAGATGACAATGTTGGTGCAGTGCTAATGGGAGAAGCTCTTGGGGTTCAAGAAGGAAGTACTGTTAAATCCACTGGGAAAATTGCTTCAGTTCCTGTCGGTGAAGCAATGTTAGGTCGAGTAGTTAATTCACTTGGAAGGCAAATCGATGGAAAGGGAGATATATCTACAACAGATTCTCGTCTTATTGAATCAATAGCTCCTGGAATTATTAAAAGAAAGTCTGTTCATGAACCTATGCAAACAGGCATTACTTCTGTTGACTCAATGATTCCTATAGGAAGAGGACAGAGGGAGTTAATTATTGGGGATAGACAGACTGGTAAAACTGCAATTGCTATAGATACCATAATTAATCAGAAAGGGCAGGATGTTGTATGCGTATATGTTGCAGTTGGTCAGAAATCTGCTTCAGTAGCAAATGTTGTTGAAGTCCTTAGAGAAAAAGGTGCACTGGATTACACGATTATTGTAAATGCAGGTGCTTCTGAGGCTGCAGCACTTCAGTACTTAGCTCCTTATACAGGAGCTGCAATTGCTGAGCATTTCATGTACCAAGGAAAGGCTACTTTGGTTATTTATGATGACTTAACAAAACAAGCTCAAGCTTATCGCCAGATGTCTTTATTATTGAGACGACCACCAGGAAGAGAAGCTTATCCTGGTGATGTTTTCTATTGCCATAGTCGTCTTCTTGAAAGAGCAGCAAAATTATCTGACGCAATGGGTGCAGGCTCTATGACAGCTTTGCCTATTATCGAAACCCAAGCTGGAGACGTATCTGCTTATATCCCGACTAATGTAATTTCAATTACTGATGGACAAATTTTCTTGAGCTCTGATTTATTTAACTCTGGCTTACGTCCTGCTATTAATGTAGGTATATCCGTTAGTAGGGTTGGTGGTGCTGCACAAACTAAAGCTATTAAGAAGATAGCTGGTACTTTGAAACTTGAACTTGCACAGTTTGATGAGTTAGCAGCATTTTCTCAGTTTGCTTCAGATCTTGATGAAGCCACTCAAAAACAACTTGCTAGAGGGAAGCGACTTAGAGAATTATTAAAGCAACCTCAATTTGATCCTCTTAATCTTGCCGAGCAAGTTGCTATTGTTTATGCAGGAGTTAAAGGTCTTATTGATGATGTTCCTGAGGAAGATGTAACTAAGTTCGCAAGAGAATTGAGAGATTTTCTTAAAACCAATAAACCAGAATTTATTAATCAAGTTTTAACTGAAAAAGTCCTTAGTGAAGAGTCTGAATCAATCTTGAAAGATGCAATTAAGGAAGTCACGTCTTCAATGTTGGCTGCAGCCTAAACCTCCATCTAATTAAGAGGAAAATTACCAATGCCAAATTTAAAAGACATTAGAGACAGAATTGTTTCTGTTAAAAACACCCGTAAGATAACTGAGGCTATGCGGCTGGTTGCCGCAGCCAAAGTGAGAAGAGCTCAAGAGCAGGTATTGAGAAGTCGTCCTTTTGCTGATCGATTAGCACGTGTCCTTGAGAATATTCAATCACGTCTAAAATTTGAGGCTGCAGATGCTCCATTACTTAAGCAAAGAGAAGTCCGTAAAATTACGTTGGTAGCTGTTACTGGAGATAGGGGATTATGTGGAGGTTATAATGCAAATATAATCAAGCGTACAGAACAACGTTACTCTGAATTGAGTGGACAAGGTTTTGATCCTGACTTAGTTCTTATAGGGAAAAAGGCAATAACTTATTTCGAAAATAGATCGAGTCAATATGCTATTAGAGCCACTTTTAAAGAATTAGAACAAGTTCCTACAGCTAAGGATGCCGGCTCTATAACTAGTGAGGTGCTAGCAGACTTTCTTTCTGAAAGTACAGATAGAGTAGAAGTTATATATACAAAATTTATAAGTCTTGTTAGTTGTAATCCTGTTGTTCAAACTCTTTTACCGTTAGATCCTCAAGGTATAGCTGATGAAGAGGATGAGATCTTTAGATTAACTACTAAGGATAGTAGACTTGTGATTGAGAAGGATGCAGCTCCTTCTAATGAAGAACCTAAGCTTCCTTCTGACATTGTTTTCGAGCAAAGTCCTGAGCAACTTTTGAATTCTTTATTACCGCTTTATCTCCAAAATCAGCTTCTGAGGGCTTTGCAAGAAGCAGCTGCTTCTGAATTAGCTAGTAGAATGACTGCTATGAATAATGCTAGTGATAATGCAAAAGAACTTGCAAAAACTTTGACCATTGATTACAACAAAGCACGTCAGGCTGCAATTACTCAAGAAATATTGGAGGTTGTAGGAGGAGCGGCTGCATAAAAATATAAAAGTAATTCGTTATTTATAGATACATTACATCTAATTTGATTTAGACTGTGATTAATTATTTTATATTTTGTGAAACTTAGATTCGTTGATTTAGAATTTAGATGGAGTGAAGAAGATTCTTTTAGAGATTTGAGAGGGTTGATAAAATCTAAATTAAAAGAATTTGGTGATCCTTTAAGATGGGCTATCACTGCTTCAGATCATCAAATTAAAGATTGTTCTTTTCGTTCTTTGAAAGTAGAAGCTATTGTAATTGTTGAGTAAAAACTAGAAATATATAGATTCAAAAATTTCAGGTCTTTTTATGTCAAAAGCTCTACCAACAATACTTATTATTCCTACAGGTATTGGCTGTGCCTTAGGTGGTTTTGCAGGCGATGCAATTCCAACGGCAAGACTTTTAGCTTCCGCAAGTGGTTGTTTGATCACTCATCCCAATGTTTTGAACGGAGCTTCTCTGTATTGGCCTGATAAGCGCATTGAATATGTTGAAGGTTTTGCTCTTGATCTGTTCTCAACGGGTGCAATTTCTCTACGTCCAGTGAGAGAACAAAGAATTGGTATTTTGTTGGATTCAGGCTTGGAAACCGATTTAAAAACAAGACATTTACAAGTTGCTGATAGCTGTCGTACAACTCTTGGATTGAATATTGGTCCTGTTGCTTATACAGAATTTCCATTGAGCATCGAACTGTCTCAAGGAGTGAGTGGAGCTAGTTGGGGGAATATTAGAGAGCCACATATTTTAATTAATGCCGCAAAAAAATTGATAAATTTAGGTGCGACAGCAATAGCTATAATTTCTCGTTTCCCAGATGATGAGAATAGTGAACAATTAGATTCTTATCGTAAAGGGAAAGGTGTAGATGCTTTATCTGGAGCTGAGGCAATCATTAGCCATTTAATAATGAAGCATTGCTTAGTTCCTTG
The DNA here is from genome assembly GCA_003215935.1 of Prochlorococcus sp. AG-409-D09. Classification (GTDB taxonomy): domain Bacteria; phylum Cyanobacteriota; class Cyanobacteriia; order PCC-6307; family Cyanobiaceae; genus AG-409-D09. The sequence continues at coordinate 10,847 of QCJQ01000009.1, read as the reverse complement.
TGCACATACACCAGGTTTATTACCTCTACCTCTTGATAAGGATTTGGATCCTAGGTCTATGGCAGAGGAAATTGGACATACTTTTCTGCCTAGTGTACTGGTTGGATTAAGCAGAGCACCTGACCTGGTGCCACTAGAGATGGATCAAAACATTAATGCTATTTCCCCTAGAAATCATGATCCAACTGACATAAGAATTGATCAAATCGGAGCAGTTGTAATACCTGATAGTGCTTTTGGTGGAGAAACAGTCATGGCTTGTATGGAAAGAAATATTCCAGTTGTTGCTGTATCAAATCCATGTGTTTTATCAGTAAATGCAAAATCTTTAGGATTAGATCTTTCTAATGAAGGTGGCAATGAATTTAAAGTAATTCATGCTTCTAATTATGTGGAGGCTGCAGGAATATTGCTATCACTTAGAGAAGGTATAAATCTTTCTTCTTTAAAAAGACCTATTCAGTCAATATTTAAAACAAATTAGTTTTTAATTTAACGTAGGCAAGCCATTGGATGTCTAGGAGTGATACGAAGTGCTTTGGCAACCCCAGGGTGACATACTGATCCTCTTATTGTATTTAATCCTGATAAGAGTTCTGGGCGTTCAGTAACAGCCTCTTCTAAACCTCTTCCGGCAATCCCTAGTATATAGGGAAGAGTAACGCTTATTAATGCTTCAGTAGAAGTAAAAGGAACAGCTCCTGGCATATTCCCTACTGCATAATGTTGAACGCCATGGATCTTGATGGTCGGATTCGTATGAGTCGTCTCAACACTAGTGGCAATACACCCTCCTTGATCTATAGCAACATCTACTATAACTGAGTTATTCTTCATTTGCATAACTGTATTTTCATCTACGAGTGTTGGAGCGCGTCCGCCAGGTGTCAGCACGGCACCAATTAGAAGGTCTGCAGTCGGAATTAATCTTTCAATTAAGCCACGACTACTCACGATACTCATTAGTCTTCCTTTTCTGTCTCCTTCTAAAGTGCGTAGTCGGTCTGGTGATCTATCTAAGAGCATTACTTCTGCATCCATTCCTGCTGCTAGCCTCGCAGCGTTCCATCCTACTGTTCCCGCACCAAGAACAATAACTCTTGCAGGCTGTACGCCTGTGCAACCACCCATTAGAACTCCTTTACCACCATGAGGCTTTTCAAGCAGATGAGCACCTACTTGAGCAGCTAATCTACCGGCAATTTCACTCATAGGTGCAAGTAAAGGTAAACTTCCATTCTCTAATTGCACCGTCTCATAGCCAATTCCAGTAGTCTTAGCTTTTAGTAAAGCTTCGCCAACTTTTGGATATGCTGCAAGATGAAGGTAAGTAAAGAGAATCATATCTTCTCTTAAAAACTTAAACTCTTCTTCTTGTGGCTCCTTTACTTTCACGATTAAATGAGCTGACCAGGCTTCTTGTTGATCAACAATTTTTGCACCGGCTCTATCAAAAGCCTCGTCAGGAATTCCTGCACCTTCTCCAGCACTACTTTGGATTTTCACTTCTAACCCTTGAGATATGAGCTCTCTTACTCCATCAGGAGTAATTGCAACTCTAAGCTCATCAGGTTTAATTTCTTTAGGAATTCCAATGCTGGACATTGGAGCTGAAAAAACAGAAGATGACAAGAATATTTGCTCCTTATTGTATTGTGCAATTCATGCCGAAATGGCCATATTTGCTTGAATTATATTGTAGCTATAGGCTTTCTCCATCCACTTCCAAATGCTTGATTGCTGATTTTTAAAAGTGGAGGAGCTTGTTTTCTTTTGAACTCAGATCGCTTAAGAAGCTTTTCTATTTTGTTAATAAGATTTCGTTCATAACCACTTTTGATCAGCTCTTTTGCAGCAACTTTATTTTCAATAAGTTCTTTTAAAATTGGATCAAGTATGGAATAGTCTGGTAAAGAATCTGTATCAACTTGATTCGGGCGGAGCTCAGCACTAGGAGGTTTTTCCCGAATTTTAAGTCCTATAAGCTCACCAGTTGATTGTATACCCATTGACTCTCTACATAGACTAGAGGCTTCACTGTCAATCCATTTAGACAACTCAAAAACACCGGTTTTATATAAATCTCCTATTACCGACAATCCCCCGTTCATGTCTCCATATAGTGTGCAGTAACCAACAGCAAGTTCTGATTTATTTCCAGTAGCGAGTAGTAAGTGATTATTATTATTAGCAAGTGCCATAAGTAGCGTGCCTCTAATTCTGGATTGGAGATTTTCAGCTGTGATACCTTTTGGTAAATCATTAAGAGGCTTTGTTAGTGCTTCATCGAAAGTAGTCATTATTTTTGAAATCGGAATAATTGTTGAATGACTTTTTAGTCGATTTGCTAATGAGAGTGCATCATTAATAGAATTTTGTGATGTCCAAGGAGAGGGCATTAATATTGAACTAATATTTTCTGAACCTAGGGCTGCTACAGCAATAGTTGTTACAAGAGCTGAATCAATACCTCCACTTAACCCTATTAGAGCACTTTTGAATCCGCATTTTTTTGCATAATCTTTTACTCCCATTACCAAGGCTTTAAAAATTTGCTCTTGTGGACTGACAAAAGCATATGAACGTATTTGCTTTTGCCCAGATTTTTGTATATCCCAAAAATCAATTATTTCCTCACATTTTGGAAGAGATAGTTCTAGCTCACCTTCTTTATTAACCACGAAACTAGAACCATCGAAAATAAGCTCATCGTTTGCTCCGACTTGATTTAGATAAATAACTGGGCAATTAATTCTTTTAGCTGCTTCGGATATTACTTGTTGCCTTAAGAGATCTTTATTATGACTGAATGGTGAAGCAGAGACATTGATAAGTACGTCTATTTTTTCTTCCGAAAGTTGAGCTATTGGGTCTGCTCCTTGAGTTCTACTGAATTGTAATTTTTCGGATACCCATATGTCTTCGCAAATAGTTATGCCTAAAGTCCAAGATTTCGATTCATTTTTTATTATTAGTTTACTGGTTTTATTTGCAGCTCTAAAATATCTTTTCTCATCAAAAACATCATAAGTAGGTAAAAGTTGTTTTCGAGCAATTATTTTTTGTACTCCATTTTGAATTAAGAGGATTGAATTGAATAGATTGGGAGTATGTGTATCATTGATAGGTTCAACAATTCCTATCAGAACCGATATATTTTTCATACTAATGCTTATATTTTTGGTTAGTTCATTTAATAAATACTTTTGCTTATTTATATAACTTAAATTTAAAAGAAGATCTTTTGGGGGATATCCCCATAAAGATAGTTCAGGAGTAATTACTATATTACATTTTTGATGATGTGCACTTTTGCATGCTTTAAGGATCTTAGAAGCATTCCCTTCTAGATCTCCTACAATTGGATTTAATTGTGCTAAAGCAATTTTCATAATGGTTTATTAGATAGATTATATAAATTTTTTTCAATGATTAATGGCAATAATGCATTAGGAATTTGAGAATATTCTTGTCTTTTACGAAAATTTGAACTTGAGGATGCTGGAATATTTAAAGGTAATATATCAATTGTTCCACCAATATTTTTTAAGTATATTATCTTTTCTTTATTGATAGCCCAACCTTCTCTAGGTACGATTCCAATACGCGTCATTTTGAGGATATCTCTAGTATTGACCCATTTTGGAATTTCCTCTATGAGATCACTTCCAATTATAAAAGTAAATTGTGAATTAGGCCAAAACTTACTAGCTTTTTTTAGGCTAGAAATTGTCCATGGACTGCTTAACTCTTGGACAATACTGAGTTTTGGATTGTCGATATCTTTTACTAGAGCTTTTAAAAGTTCATAACGATTTTTGAGAGCTATTTGATGTTGCTTAATCGGATTATCACTTGCCCAAGTGATCACTTTTGGGAATAGCTTTATTAAACCTTCTAAAATTATTTGGTGACCACATGTTGGTGGGTCCGCACTTGTGCCTAGTAATGCTATTGAATTGATTTTTTGTGTCACGGAAGAAGAGCTTGTAATTGATCTTTATTTGGATGTTTTGAGATGCAAGGATTGTGAAGAAGCATTTTCACTTGAGGATTATTTATGGCTAAACGTCTTAATAGCAAACTTGGCTGTGGACTTCTTTGATGATTGCCCTTTAAAAACTTTTTAGCGGCTAGACGACCTGTGATTTGTGTGGTGTAAATGGCTAGTGCTGCTTGAGCAAGTGCAATTGGTCCTGTAGACGCAAGTGATAACCCACCAGTAAAGGGTGCCGCAAACAAGAGAAAACTTTGTATTGCTCTTAATGCTACTTGAATGCATACTTGTGTTCCACCCAAAAGAGAGCTGTAAATAGATAGTTGCTTTAGTAATTCTCTAGCTGCTTTGCTTTCTAGTTTTAACCCATAGACTTTACTTAATTGAACAATTAATGCAGTATCACAGGCTATTCCTGTGGCTAAATCAAATATTAAAAAGGGATTTACTGCCACTCCAGAAGCTTTGATGACAGCAAACTTTCCGATTACACTTTGAGCAGAAGCTTTATTTCTTTTTAATCTTCCTTGATTCAGAATATTATGAAAACGATCAGCCTGTTGTAGGGCATTTATTGCTAGAAGTAACTCTCCGTGTTGTTCAACAATCTCAATAATGGAGGTTACTAATGGAGAAACTTGAGGGCCTATTATCTGACTTCTTACTCTGCCATTTTTAAACAGCTTGGGTTGTCGAGCCGCAGCAGCAACAGAAATAATTTTAAGGTGATTGGCAGTTGAAGGTAGTCTATTTTTGATACTATTTTTGAGTACTTTTATCTGTTTGTGGTCCCATTGATCACTTCTATTAAGTACTAACAAAATCTGCTTGCCTTTTGCTAGTAATACTTTGAGTGCATTTTGTTCAATAGATGTAAGATCGCTATCAATAACAAATAAAATTAAATCTGCTCTAAAAGCTGTTTCGTAGGCTATATCATATTGTTTTTTGTTTAGTACTTCGTCTATACCAGGCGTATCAATGAGTTCGATGCTTTTTATATCTTTAAATGATTTTCCCCATTGACAAGATTGTGGTGTAACAGTTGACCCATTGACGACGTCGGATTTGAAATAACGTTTTTTGACTAGTGAGTTTAATAAGCTTGATTTACCTACTCCAACTCTGCCAAAGACAGCTACTTTTATATGCTTATTTCTTAGATTATATAGTTGACTATCTAGAAGTTCTATTTCCTTTTTGTATTTATCTTGTTCAAGAGACGTTAGGGTGAGGCCACGTTTCCATTCTTTAAGAAATGAATTGCATCTGAATGGGATCGAAGGTTTATTGATCATGCTTTTTCTTTGCGTCGCCATCCAGCAAGAACGTCAAGAATAGCTTTTGCACCTATTAAACCTACAAATCCTCCAAATTCGTCTACTACTACTCTTATTCCATCTTTGTCATTATTAAATCCTATTAGTAGGCGATCGGCTCGAATCATCTCAGGAACAAAATCTACCTTTTCGCTAAGCATAGCTGGTGTTAGTTGGGAATTTCCTTTAACTAGTTCGGTTAGAAGTTTTTCCCGGTTTACCACTCCTAGGATTTTGTCTACTTCCTCACCTAGAACCACCCACCATTCAGCATGGTTCTCAAGCAGATTAGATCGTACATTGTCTAATTTTTCAGACCCATCGAGAGTTGGAGCTGATACTCTTGGAATCATTAAGTCTCGTGCGGTTAAATCGTTCAGTTGAAATACCTTAGATATCATTGCTGCTTCATCAGCTTCAATTTGACCTTTTTGAGAACCTAATCTCGCAAGTTGACGTATTTCTTCTTCATCAGTAGTGAGTTCATTTTCAGCTGTGATTACTGGTAGTAATTGTTCTAGCAAAATTATAATTGGTTTCATTAAAATACTTAACAAATGAAGAATTGGAGCACTTGCTAATGAAACTTGAATTGCTAGTTTAGCTCCGATTGATTTAGGTACTATTTCACCAAGCACTAATACTAATATTGTTAATCCAACTGAAAATAAAGGTATTGCTAAGCCCCCTTTAAAGATAAAGGTGGCATAACTGCCTAGCATCATGCTCCCAAAAATATTAAAACTATTATTAGCAATAGTTAGAGCAGTGAGAGTACGACCTAATTTGTATCGGAGTTTTGCAAGTTTTTTTGCTCCAGTTATTGGTTTCTGCCTTGCAGCTAATTCATGAACTCGCAAAGGATTAACTGCGAGTAGAGCTGCCTCTACTCCTGAACATATTGCAGAGCCAATGAGCACGACTAAAACAAGAATTGCTAAAACAAGAATTTCTTGATTCATGCTTTAAAGATTATTAAAAGGATAAAAAGGTTTCAGCTTTATTTTTCCATTAAGTTCGATCTCTTGCCATCCTTAAGTTCAATTAATGATTCTTTCAAGTGTCGATTGATTTGCATTTTTTTAAAGACCGTAGGAATTGCTTCCTAGAGCATCTTGGAGGAAAGGCGGGAATTATTCCTGCTTCACCTATGGTTACGCATCATGCAGATTGTGAGTATCCCTTTAGGCAAAATAGTGACTTTTGGTATTTAACAGGATTTGACGAGCCTGATGCAATTGCCTTGTTTTTGCCTTATATGCCTGAGGGTGAAAGATACATCCTCTTTGTTTTACCCAAAGAGCCTGATACTGAGGTTTGGAATGGCTTTCGCTGGGGAACACAAGGAGCTATAGATACATTCGGAGCAGATTTAGCTTTTCCAATAGATGAATTCTCATCAAGGATTGGAAACTATTTAAAAAATGCAGAAGGTTTAGTATTTCGTATTGGGAAGTATCCGAAAACAGAACAAATAATTCTTAATATTTGGGGAGATATTTTAGATAGATTTCAACGGAATGGCTCAGCGCCGCTATCACTTGAGGCTCCTTGTCCATTCCTTCACAAAATGCGATTGAAGAAGGATTCTAAGGAGATAAAAAGAATGCGAGAAGCAGCAAGAATTTCTGCTGAAGCTCATGAATTAGTTAGAGAAATTGCTCGGCCAGGAATGAATGAAAAATATATTCAAGGGATTATTGAGCAATATTTCTTGCAAGAAAATACCCGAGGTCCTGGATATAATTCGATTGTTGCTGGGGGAGATAATGCTTGTGTTTTGCATTACACCGCAAATAATTCTATTCTTGTGGATGGTGATTTGTTATTAGTTGATGCAGGGTGCTCTTTGGTCGATTATTACAATGGAGATATAACAAGAACTTTTCCTATTAATGGAAAATTTTCACCAGAACAACGGGACCTTTATGAAATTGTTTTAGCTGCACAATTGGCTGCTATTGATATTGTATTGCCTGGGAATAATACAAATAAAGTTCACTTTAAAGCGCTGGAAATCATAGTAGAAGGTCTTGTTGAGCTTGGATTACTTGTTGGAAATGTTGATTCTCTTATTGAGCAAGGAGCTTATAGGCATATTTATATGCATCGAACTGGTCATTGGCTTGGATTAGATGTTCACGATGTTGGTGCATATCGATTAGGTGAATTCGAAGTTCCTTTGGAAGAAGGAATGATATTAACAGTTGAGCCAGGGATATATATCAGTGATCGATTACCTGTTCCTAAGGGGCAACCAGAAATTCCTAATCGTTGGAAAGGTATTGGAATTCGTATTGAAGATGATATTTTAGTTAATGATACTTCATGTGAAGTGTTAACTTCTAAAGCTTTAAAATCACTTGATGATATGCAAGGAAACTGATTAATTGTTTTATATATTGGAACTAAAATGAGTTAGAACCATTTAATATTTAAAATATCATTTGTTGTATTTATTATTATATCTGCACCAGCATTTTTTAAATTTTCCTCATAAATAATTCTTTCTTTTTTCTTGGATTTTGTCTGAAGATGTGGAGGTGCAACCGCAAAACTTATGAATTTTTGTTCAGGAACTTTTAATCTTGCGTTCAAGATTGTTTTAACGTCTGCAATTGTATCTCCCAAATAACCTATTGCTGGAGTTTTTATCCCTAGTGAAGTTTTGACCATTTTTTTTGCAAGTAAAAGAAAGCCAGTTGGATCTGGTTTTTCAGGAGCTTGCCCCATCGCAATTAAGGGAGGATTTTCTAGCCCAAGTCTTTTTTCTAAAATGAATTTCGCTGAAGGTGCTTCTGCTCCACTCACGAAACCCCATTTTATATGTTGAGTATCTAGCGTTTTGAAGAATTCTTTTTGGACTAGAAGTGGTTCATTCTTAATAAATCCATTCCATTGGTTAGGGTTCCCATTTAAATCTCCTCCAAAATAAAAATCATTGAATAATTCAATAATTTTTTCTCTTGATGGCATTTGTGATAAGCCATGGGTTCTTTCTCTATGTCTTTTTATGAGCTCATATGAGGCATCCCAATCGTTATTCCAGCATCCTTCATTTTTCAATTGATCTATATCTTTGTTTTGTGGGATCCATCCACAAAAATTATTAACGGTGTTTTTAATAGCTAATCGATAGCTATTCTCTACATTTCGAATTACTCCATCAATATCAAATAGAAGAAAGCCGCGTGGTTTCAATGCAATGAATCTGAATTAGGACTGATGGCTGTTAGGTTAGTGGCTTGTTAATCAGATGATCGAGAAGAAATGATGGTTTCTGAAGGGACTAGCACAGTCCAAGAGGATCAAACAAGTCCAGTTGAGGGTAATGATGTTAGCTCTCAAAAGAAAGAAAAGAGTTCCAAGGAAGATCAGCCTAAGGCAGGGCGTCCAGGCATGTTAGGGGGGTGCTGCGGCGCTAGCAACCGCGACTATTGATGCAGATGGTGTTCCTTCAGGGCACACTCCTAAGGCAGATGAAGGTCGATTCTTGCTCAAAATTCTCTGGTTACCAGATAACGTAGCTTTGGCTGTGGATCAAATAGTCGGAGGTGGACCTAGTCCTCTTACTGCTTATTTCTTTTGGCCTAGAGAAGATGCTTGGGAGACACTTAAATCTCAACTTGAAGAAAAGAGTTGGATTACTGACAATGAAAGAGTTGAAATTTTAAATAAAGCCACTGAGGTTATTAATTATTGGCAAGAAGAAGGCAAAGGAAAAACCCTTGAAGAAGCTAAACTCAAATTCCCTGACGTTACTTTCTGTGGTACTGCATAATTCCTAAAATTGAAAAACAGATGATTTTGACTCTTAATAAATATTTATTTTTTTGAAGGTTAATTAAATTATAAATTACTCGGAAGCTTTAGTAGCTTGAAACCTTGCTCTTGCCCTATCTAGGGTCTCTTTTGCTTTTAATTTTTCTGGTGAATTAGTTTGATCTTCTAACTGACTGAAAGTGGTTTTAGCCGATTCAAGCTCTGCTTCGGCAGAGCTTGAATTTATTTGGCTTCCCAATTCAGCGCTATTGACTAGAACTGTTACTTCGTTGGACTCCACTTCAGCAAATCCACCCATTAAAGCAATGGAATCCCATGTTCCATTATTTAAAACTCTTAGTACTCCAATATCTATTGCTGTAACCATTGAAATATGTCCGGGAAGTATTCCTACTAAACCTGTTGTGCTTGGAAGGATTACTTCTTCGGCTTTTCCGTCAAATACGCTTTGGTCGGGTGCCAGAACTCTTAAAGTGAGAGACATTGCTTAGACGCTTTAGTTGAAGTGTGGATTAATTAATTAAAGGTATTAAATATTAGGAATTAATTTAATTCTTAATATTTAATCTTTGGAGTCAGCTTCAATCTTTTGAGCTTTTGCTTTAACTTCTTCTATATCTCCAACTAGATAAAAAGCTTGTTCTGGTAGATGATCAAGCTCGCCTGAAAGAATCATATTAAACCCTTTTATAGTGTCTTCAAGTTTCACATACTTACCGGACATGCCTGTAAAGATTTCGGCAACAAAGAAAGGCTGAGAAAGGAACTTCTCGATTTTTCTTGCTCTATCTACAGTTTTTCTATCATCTTCTGATAGTTCATCTAGTCCAAGAATTGCAATAATGTCTTGAAGTTCTTTGTATCTTTGTAGTGTTGATTGTACGGCCCTTGCGGTTTGATAATGCTCATCCCCTACAACTGAAGGTTGAAGCATTGTGCTTGTTGAATCAAGAGGGTCTACTGCCGGGTAAATTCCTTTTGCTGCTAGGGCTCTTGCTAAAACTGTAGTTGCATCAAGGTGAGCAAATGTTGTAGCAGGGGCAGGGTCAGTTAAGTCATCTGCAGGCACATATACAGCTTGGATAGAAGTAATAGATCCTTCTAATGTAGAAGTTATTCTTTCTTGTAATTCTCCAACATCAGTTCCTAAAGTAGGTTGATAGCCAACAGCAGAAGGCATACGTCCTAATAGAGCAGATACTTCTGAACCTGCTTGAACAAATCTAAAAATATTATCTACAAATAAAAGAACATCCTGCTTATTTACATCTCTGAAATGTTCAGCCATTGTCAGAGCAGACAAGCCCACTCTCATGCGTGCTCCAGGGGGTTCATTCATCTGACCAAAACATAAAGCCACCTTCGATTGTGTTAAATCTTCAGCATTAATAACTCCAGATTCTTTGAATTCTTCGTATAAATCATTACCTTCGCGCGTGCGTTCTCCTACTCCTCCAAAAACTGATACGCCACCGTGTTCTTTTGCAATATTGTTAATTAGTTCTTGAATTAGAACTGTTTTACCTACACCTGCTCCTCCAAAGAGTCCTACTTTTCCACCTTGCCTATATGGAGCAAGCAGGTCAATTACTTTTATTCCAGTCTCAAATACTTTTGGTTTGGTTTCTAGGTCGGTCAAGCTAGGAGCAGGACGATGAATTGGTGCTGTCGAAGCATTCTTTACAGGACCCTGCTCATCTACAGGCTCACCTAAAACATTGAATATTCTTCCAAGTGTTGCTTCTCCA
>QCJQ01000008.1 GCA_003215935.1 Prochlorococcus sp. AG-409-D09 | reverse complement strand
CAATATCCAAATTGGATGAAAAATAAAACTGAGATTTCAATATTAATATGGAGTATTATAGGATTTTTAATTTTTTCTAGATTAAGTTTTTTCTTTGGTCCTTTTCAAGAAAGGCTTGATACTGCAGAAGATCGAAGAGAAATTATAGAATATGTAAAACCATATAATGCCTTACTAACAACAAATGATTTTGCTCCTCATTTAGCAAGAAGAAAAATTATTGCTATTACCAGTCAGGAAAAAATCAAAAAGCTAGATTCATTTGATCAAGTTTTGTTAGATCTTAAACATCCTGGCTGGGGTTCGTCCGTAGAATTAGTTAAAGATCTAAAGAATGAACTAACTAGCAACAAAAAATGGAAACTTCAATACCAAAAAGGGGCAATTGTTCTCTTTGAAAATCAAACCTCTAACTAATTAAATGACTACAAACTCAGATATAAGCAACAATATCTCAATTGTTCTTCCAACCTATAACGAGTGTGACAATATAATTCCATTAATAGAAAAGCTTTTTATAGTCTTTAATTACTACAATTTAGAGATCATAGTTGTAGATGATAATTCAGTTGATGGTACAACACAAATCATAAGAAATCTATGTAAAAAAGATAGAAGAGTAAGGTTAATACATAGATTAAATAGAAACGGTTTATCGAGTGCGATAAAAGAAGGGATTCTAAGTGCTTCTGGCGATATTATTGCGATAATGGACAGTGATGGTCAGCATGAACCAAATGCTGTTTTAACTGGAGTTGAGAAATTAATAAAGCATAGAAAAGATATCATCATAGGAAGTAGATTTCTTGAAAGTTCTGAAATAAAAGGACTTAGTTCAAGAAGACAAAAAGGATCTGATATAGCTAATAAGTTTGCGAGATTCTCCTTGTCAAAAAAGTATAAGCATATTACCGATTACATGAGTGGATTAATAATAATGAATCGTATATCATGTATTAAGTATATTTTTGATGTTGATGTAAATGGATTCAAATTTTTATACGAGCTACTAGCAATTAGTTCAGGAAGATTAAAAATTAGTGAGATAGGAATTATATTCCAACCAAGATACCATGGAAAATCTAAATTAGATTTATCAGTTTTTTGGGATTTTATTATTTCTTTATTGCATTCCTTTTGCTTTCGGGCCCTACCTAGGAGAGCAATTAGTTTTGGATTAGTTGGTAGTACTGGAGTGATCGTACAATTAATTATGACAGAATTACTAACAAATATTTTACAAATGAAATTCATAAATGCACTGCCCTTTGCTGTTGTAACTGCAGCAATTTCAAACTATCTGATCAATAATTCATTAACATTTAGATCCAAAAGATTAAAAGGTTGGAAACTATTTAAAGGAATGATAAAATTTCTGATAGTTGCATCTCTACCAATATTAGCGAATGTTGGATTAGCAACTGGATTGTACAATGGCCTGGATGTAAATACTTTTTGGTCTCAAATTTCAGGAATAGTAGTAGTCTTTATTTGGAATTATGTAGCTTCATCTAAATTTGTATGGAATAGCCCGTAATAAGAATCTATACTTTAGTCATTTAAAGCTAATTATTAATTTTGAACTCATCATTTAGTTGATATTTAAAAGAAAAGAATTTGCATTATTGCTATAAACTCTAGCTAATGGTAAGCTTAAAAAAAACTTTCAGGAAATGACATACATAAATAATACTATTGACAAGATAAATAATGAAAATATCTTAGTGGTTTCATTCACCGGAATGACTCCTCATTTGGAAGCTAGCCTAGAAATCAGTAGAAGATTATCTGAGAAAAACAATGTATCCTATATTCATCTTGGGAAATATGTTTCACGAGCTTCTTTATATTCTAAAAATATATTGAAAAGAAAATTACAATTACCTATAAGAGTTCAAAGAGCAAAGAATTATCTAAGAAAACATAATCAGGAAGAAGCTGAAATTAAATTACTTGACTCTAAAAGTATTGCGAAGAAAATGATTAACCTCTATAAAAACGAAGAGTTAAAAAATTTAAATAATATTGATTCAATTGAAGATCTCAAAAATATAAAGCACAAGACTTATTGTATTGGCATAGGAATAGCTAGTTCTCTTATAACTATGCTAAAAGAAACAGATCCATTTCCACTAACTGAATCTTTTCAAAAAGAATTAAAAGAACAATATATTTCTTCAATCAAATCCATTATTTTTGCTGAAATACTATTAGATGAAGATTCAAAATATGATTCAATTGTACTTCTAAATGGCAGACTATCTGTAGAAAATGCATTCAAGCAAGTTGCACAAACAAAGCGAACAAATATATTTTTTCATGAAAGTTCTTTTAAAAATAATAGATTTTTCTTCGAAAATTATATGCCTCATGATTTTAAAATGCGAAAAAAAGAAATAATCGAGGTTAAGAATAATTTACCTAAAGGAATTATTGAAGAAGTTGGTAAGGACTTCTTCGAAAGAAAAGCAAAAGGACAAGAAGTATGGCAAGAATCTTATACAAATAAGCAAATGCCTTCATATAGTGAAGAATTAAAAAATGTTATTGCTAATTGCAAGCTGACAAAGAAAAAAATTATATCTTATTTTTCAATTTCTGATGATGAATATCAAGCTATAGATGGTGCGCCTCCAAGATACGGCGAATGGAAGACCCAAATCCATGCAATTAAATCTATTAGCAATATTCTTAAAAACTTAAATTATCATCTTATAGTAAGAGTACATCCTAATCTAAAAAATAAAGGTGATTTAGACAAAAAAAAATGGAATGATCTTAGCAAATATATTAAAACCCAAGGTTTTTCTTGGATCAGTCAAGATGATCTAGATTCCACATACAAATTACTGGAAGATTCAGATCTTGTTATCTCTGCTGGTTCAACCGTAGGAGTAGAAGCTATCTTCAAAGAAACCCCTTCAGTAGTGATAGCAGAATGTTATTATGCAAATGCAATTGAATGTATACAATTGTGTGATAGCTCAGAAAAAATTAAAAGTTTCATAAAAGATAAAAATTCATTCAATAAACCAAATAAAGCTGAATCTTATATATTTGGAGCGTGGCAACTTAAGCATGCTGCCAAATATAAATACTTTGTTGCAACACATAAAATCAGCACATTATATGGACACATGGAAGATGGTACTAGAATTGCATCACCAGGCTTTTCTCAAAATTTAATAAACTTTACTAATCAATTCATGAAATTTTTCTCTTGATGAAACACAATATTTCACAAATATATATTTCTGATTATTCAAATGAATTGCCTAATTTTCTTATCAAAACTACAGATTCAATTAAAACAAATTTTTCAGATTGTAAATATAAATTGTATACTAAAAATAATCTAAGAGACTTCATTTATAAAAATTTTTCAGAAGATGTCCTTTGGGCTTATGATTCATTAAATGCATATGCATATAAGGCATGTTTAGGTAGATATTGCATACTCTATATTTTTGGAGGCTGGTATTTTGATATTGCTATCGAATCAATCAGAAGATTTGATGTGCCAAATTCTTTAGATTTCTTATGTTTCAGAGATGATCAAAGGCATGCAAAAAATTCATGGGCTGTTTGCGATGGAATTTTCTGGTCAAAACCAAAAAATATCATTCTAAAATTAGCCATTGAAAAAGTTGTACAAAATTGCAAGGAAAAGTGGTATGGACGAACTCCATTATGTCCAGCAGGACCCTCTCTATTTGGTGAGGCGATTGTCGAAGGTAATAGGGGACAAAATATTATCTTTGGCGATCTTAAAAGAGTTAAACTTCCTTTTAGTCAAAAAGATTTACCTTTTTTTAGAGGTTTCTTAAAGGCTAAATTCTATTTGCCTAATGGAAAAGCAATTGCAATACTTAAACCATCCAAAGGTGGAGATCTAAAATCAATAGGAGTCAAAGGCAGCAATAATTATAACGATTTCTGGAAAAATAAATCAATTTATACAGATCAACAATATAAAGATATGAATAATTAAATTAACTCAATATTATCAAGAGAATTTTCCATGAAAGAGTTCTCAATATTAGACAAATAACTTTTGGCCATCAAATAGCCTTGCCAAGCTATATAAAGTGCTTGATATTGATTTTTTTGAGCCCATGTATATTTTTCAAATAAATCTGAAAAATCATCCTTTACAGGGATATAGTTAATCCATGGAAACAAGTACCTATCATAAAACATAAAACTTTTATGATTTGGTCGAAATATCAGAATTCCATTTAAATATTTTCGAATAACCCCCCAAGAACCACAGGAAGTATTATTTCCAGGAATATCAGGATGATACTTATAAGCTTTAAAGGATGACTCTAATACTCTACCTGCTGCAATAGAGTTTTGTCTCAACCAATTTTTTACTATCTTTTTAGGTATTTCGTTCTGAACAATATTAGTAATTTTCAAGTCAACTGCACTATGATTTTTGTATTTAAAACAAGTTTGAACTCTCAAAAGTCTTTTTAATTTATCTAAAGAAGTAATCTTGCTCCCTGTAGTACTCCCTCTCCAATAGATTAGAGGCTTTCGATTCAACCAATCCCTAGAAAAATTATTATATTTTAAATTAATAATTTTAGAGTTTAACTTTAAACTCTCGATCATAGAATATTCATCGGGGATAATATTATTCTGATTTTCTGAGGTCATTGAAAGAAACCCTTCAACTCCTATATCACAAGCATTAATCTTTAATGAAAATGAATTATTTATCTTATGAAAAATTGTAATGCAATATGGAATCCAAAATTTATAGCATTTAATTACTCGCTTCACCTGGGTTGATGAAGAAGATAAACTATTTGAAATGAATATTTCTACATCTATATTATTAGAATCATTTTTATGAATAGATATTTTTGTATTTAAATTAACGTAAGATTTTTCAATACTAACTCCTTTAAATCCTACCTGATTATTTGAACAAATCTTTAAAAATGATTTACATAGCATAGGATATAATTGACTATTAATTAAATATGAATGATTAAAATTCACCTGGATTTCTACAAATCAATAAATTTATTCCATTATCCCATAATAAAGTGACCAAATATCCTTCGATCTCAAAGATGAAGAATCCATGATAAAAAAGCAACAAAAGAAAATTACGGGGTGACAATTTAGTTATTGGTCATTAGTAAGCCTCTTATTTGAGCCCCTATTTAATGTAACCATGGATATATGAGCAAATATGCAATCAATTCTTAATTACAGCAGATAAAGTGGCTATCAACAGAGCAAAGATTGCACAATAATGATTAGCTTGCATGTATGAATTCTGCAAGCAAAACATTTAATCTACTGGTTCGTCTTTACAAGAACCTACCGGTAGTTAGAAGAAGATCGCTAATTTTACTTATACCAATAGCAATTATAAGCGGTTTCGCTGATGTAATTGTTATAAGTTTGATCTCAAGAATTTTCACAATAGTTGCAGGAAGACCAAATACTCCGTCTATACCTATACCTGAATTTATACCAAGTGATCCCACTTCAAAAATATTAATACTAGTTGGGTTATATATTCTAATGAATTGGCTCGCATCAATATTGAGGCTAATTTTAATTTCCATTCAAGAAAAATTACGAGTTTCTATTTGGTTTGATTTATCTAAATTAGCTCATCAAAAAATTATGTCACAGCCTTATGAATTTTTTCTAAGTAAGGCTAATCAAAATTTATCAACAAAAATTTTATTAAATATTGAGAGAGTCTCACTAACATTTGTATTACCGATTATTAAGTTAGTAAGTAGCGTATTTGTAGTTTCTCTTCTTTTTATAGCAGTTTTAAATATTGCAAAGGCTACAGCAATATATTTAATTATTAGTTTAATAATATTCTATGCATTTATATCCTACCTAGTAACACCATATATAAGATTTTCAAATAGCCAAAGAATAAAACTAGAAAATACTACTAATAATATTTTAAATGAGTCAACAAAAACAATTGTAGATATATACTTAACAAGTAGCGAAAAATATTTTGAAAATAAATATAAATTTGCCAGTTCTAAAGCTTCCCCTTATATATGGAAATCAAGAGTTCTACCTAGAGTACCTAGAGCATTAATTGAACCATTTGGTATAACTTTGATTTTTTCTATAGGATTAATTCCTTTTTACAATGGTCTTAATCCAAAAAATATTTTGGATATAATTCCTTTTTTAGCTACTATAGCTGTTTCAGCATTAAAATTAACTGGTCCTCTTCAAGATTCATTCAGTTCTCTTATACAACTTCGAGCAGCTATTCCTGACCTAGAAGAAACTCTAAAGTTAATAGAATTGCCGTTATATAGGAAATCAACAAAAATTTCAAATATTCAAAAATCACAAGGGATCGCACCTTTAAATACTATTCAACTTAGAAGTTTAAATTATAAATATCCTCTTACTAACAAATTGGCATTAGAGAATATAAATATAACTATTCCTGTAGGAGGTAAAATTGCTTTTGTAGGAAGAACTGGAAGTGGAAAAACAACAACAGCTAATCAACTTTTATGTTTGCTTCGGCCAACTTCTGGTGAGTTATTATTAGATGGAATTAACATTAATGAGAAAGAAGTTCCTGATTGGCAAGCCTGTTGCTCTTATGTTCCTCAAAATATCTCTTTATTAAATACAAATATAATTGAAAATGTAGCTTATGGGTTAAAAGAAAA
Organism: Prochlorococcus sp. AG-409-D09; assembly: GCA_003215935.1. GTDB lineage: Bacteria > Cyanobacteriota > Cyanobacteriia > PCC-6307 > Cyanobiaceae > AG-409-D09. Next base: position 30,479 of record QCJQ01000008.1, on the reverse strand, counting down.
AGAAATTGATATTAATAGAGTTTGGGATTGTCTGGAATCAGCACAGCTATTAGATGTGATATCTAATTTACCTAATGGACTATATACTCAAATTGGAGAAAATGGAGTAAGACTTTCTGGTGGGCAAAGACAGCGAGTAGCTTTAGCAAGAGCACTTTATAGAGAATCAAAATTTCTAATATTAGATGAAGCTACAAGTGCATTAGATAATAAGACTGAACATGAAGTAATGAATGGAATCGAACTGATTGGTAGAAGATGTACGATTGTAGTCATAGCCCATAGAATCTCAACGATCGTTCGCGCTGATTATATATATGAATTTGAAAATGGGCGCATAAAAGCGTCAGGAAAATACGAGAAGCTCTTAAAAACTTCTAAAAGCTTTGAAAAAATGATTAATGTAGCTCAAAATAAATTATAAATCTTAAAAAGAATTAAATCATAAATGTATTTTATATAAATAAGTAATATATATAAATTTAGAAGTTTGGATTTGAAATTATTTCCCTAAATGATCTAGCTTTCACAAAAAATTGATGCATCATTTGAGAAATGATCTTTTCAGCTTTTCTAATAAATGTCAATTACAAAAGATTTTTTTAAAGTCACAGGGGCTACTAAGAGTCAACCTCAAAATAAAATAGTTAGCTATTCAAAAATAGATTTAAAAAAAAGTAAGTCATATGTATATTCAATTGGAGATAAGGTTATTACAGGCTTTATCATTGCTGCACTGTATTTATTCTCAGCATTAGAAGAAGCTGATTGGTGTATATTTTCATCAAATCAGAAAAATAATGACCACTTTACTGATAATTCTATTTGGAATATCTATAAACTAATTCCGCTTTCTAAATTCAATTAAATTTTATCTAAGTTGTTTAAATAGAAAAAAGAATGCGTATCTATAAACTCTGTGCTAATTTTTACTAAGAAATGTTCTTAGAAGTAAAATATGCTATAGCTTGGGTGATAGTTAAATAAAGGCTATTAAAAAATGACATTGACGACATTTGCTTTAGCGTCAGCAGAATGGGGAGTTGCACGCTTTACTACAGACGTAATTGCACTTAGTTCTCTTGTGATATTAGTAGCGTTGCCATTCAAGCTTTTGAGTTCTAAAGTTAACACTCGTAGTCCATGGGCCGATGGAAACGCTTTATCTAAGAAATCAAACTAATTCAGTAAAGCAGCTATAGAGTTTTAACAGTAGAGTTCATAGTAAAACAATAAATAAATCACTTAGAGAATTTAAAAATCTATTCATAGAATTTCATATTCTGCTATGTTAGAATTGCAATTAAAAAGATCTTTGAAAAAATTAAAGTATTATTTAAAAGCAATTAGGGTAAATCACTGGACAAAAAATTTACTTGTTTTCGCAGCACCTATTTTTAGTTTTCAAATAGATTCAGCAATCTGGATAGAATCATTTAAAGCATTATTTTGTTTTTGTTTAATATCTTCGTCAATCTATTTGATAAATGATTGTTTAGATGTCTCAAGTGATAGAAATCACCCTATTAAGAAATTGAGGCCCATTAGTGCAGGTAAGATTTCTATTACTGAAGCTATTTTACTTGCAATTTTTCTTGCAGTTTTAGGATTATCTATAAGTTTTCAAGCAAATATTTTCCTCTTTTATACGCTCATTTCATACATAGCAATACAAATTGGCTATTGCATCAAACTTAAACAATACCCTTTAATTGACCTGTTTTGCATCTCTAGTGGTTTTTTGCTTAGAGCTATAGCAGGTGGAATTACCTCAAAACTTACAATCTCTCCATGGTTCTTATTAACAATAGGTTTACTAGCATTATTTCTAGCCTTGGAAAAAAGGAAGGCAGAATTAAGGATTTTTTCAGAAGGAAAAAATAATAGTAGAAAAGTATTAAAAAGATACTCTTTACCTTTATTACTTAGAATAGAAAGCCTTGTATCAACTAGTTCCTTTGTAACATATGCTTTATGGGCTGCTGGCCCTTCATTAAATGGAGCCAAAACAAGCTGGATGTTGATCACAGTTCCCTTTGTATTAGTAGGTATTTTTAGATACCAATTGCTAACTGATCCTTCAGAAGTTAATAGAAGACAATCTATTAGCAAATGCTACACCGGAGAAAATCCAGAAGAAATCCTCATACATGATAAAGGAATTCAATTAACATTACTTGGATGGCTATTAACAACGTTTATTATTGGAATCACAACTATTGTCAAGATATAAAAAATGAAAAAGCAAATACTTAGGAAGTCTAAAAAGAATTATATTAAAAGTGCATTTATTCTTGGCAGTACTAGCTTAGTTGCTCAATCAATATGCATAGAACTAGCAGAAAAAGGCTGTAAAAAATTTCATCTTTTAGCTAGAAATTTAGAGCTTAATCATAAATTATTTTTACATCTGACCAATAATTACGGAGCTGATGTCATACAAGAAGAATTCAACCTTTTATCGAATTCATGTATATTGAATTCATCTCTTCCCAAAATAAAAGATTTTGATTTATATTTAATTACCGCCGGTAGTATTGGAGACGATTTGTCACCAAAAAGTAAAATTAATGATGCTCATAAGATTACAGAAATAAATTATAGTGGAATCTTACCTTGGATAACCGCAATCACCTCAGAAGAAAGAATTGCAAAAGAAGGAAGATTATGGGTTTTCAGCTCAGTTGCAGGAGATATAGGAAGACCGAGTAATTATCATTATGGAGCCGCTAAATCAGCTCTATCTATACTTTGCCAAGGTCTTTTATATAGATGCAATGCAAAACCTTTTTCTATTCGTTTAATTAAAGCTGGTTATTTAGCTACACCACCGACACTGAAAAAAGCTTCTCCTTTGTTATGCACAAAAACATCAAAAGTAGCAAAAATTCTACTTAAAAATCCGAATCGACGTGGCATTGAATATTTACCATGGTGGTGGTCAATAATAATGACCATTATTAAATTTCTACCTAGTATATTTATCTCTAAATTGTGAAATATTCTCAAAAGTCTCATCAGTCGAATCAAATGATTACAGTCACTGGTTGGGGGCATACTAAAAAAGCCAATGTTGAAAGAATTGCACCCTCTAAGATTGAAGAAATTCAAGAAGTTATTTCAAACAGTCCTCCTAAATCACTCATTGCTCGTGGCTTAGGTCGTTCATATGGAGATGCTGCACAAAACAACAGGGCTTCAATAATTGAATTATCGAATTTCAAAAAAATATCGCTTAATATTTTTGAAAAGACAGTTACTGCTGAAGCAGGTGTATCCTTTGATGAGTTATTAAAATACTTAATTCCAAAAGGATACTTCTTACCAGTGACTCCTGGCACAAAACATATAACTGTTGGTGGAGCAATAGCTGCAGATATTCATGGTAAGAATCATCATATAGATGGAAGCTTTGGCAATCATATTAAAAGCATAGTTTTAATAGATGGAAAAGGTATCTTAAAACAACTATTCCCTGATCAGAATAATCAATCTAACAGCGCTTTAGAGTTTTGGGCAACTGTTAGTGGAATGGGCCTTACAGGCATAATTATAGAAGCAACTTTCTCGGTAATTCCAATTAAAAGTTCACTAATAAAAGTAGATACCTTTAAATATAAAAGCTTAGAAAATATTATGGATACAATGATAAAAAATGATGAAAAATATAAATATAGTGTTGCTTGGATTGATAGCCTTCATCCAAAAGGCAGAGGTGTTATTACTTTTGGAGAACATGCATTAGTAGAAGATATTAATACGAAAACCAATAAAGAAAAATTAGAGTATTCAAATAAAAGTATCGCTAAAGCTCCTAATATTTTTCCAAGTGGCTTATTAAATGTTTTTACTGTCAGGGCATTCAATGAAGCATGGTATAGGAAATATCCTAATCAAAAAGAAAATCAAATAATAAGCATAGGAGAGTATTTCTATCCTTTGGATGGTATTGATAATTGGAATAATATCTACGGAAAAAAAGGGTTTATACAATATCAATTTGTAGTTCCAGATAATTCGTCAGAAATAATTCCTGAATCACTCTCTACACTGAGAGAACTTGGCGCACCTAGCTTCTTAACTGTTCTAAAGCGTTTTGGATTTAATAACCCTGGTCTCTTATCATTCCCATCAAAAGGTTGGACATTAGCTATTGATATCCCTGCATCATTACCTAATTTAACACTAACTTTAAATAAACTTGATGAAAAAATATCTGATGCTGGTGGAAAAATTTATCTAGCTAAAGATTCAAGAATGTCTCCTGAAATTTTCCGATTATGTTATCCAAAATTAAAAGAATGGCAAAAAATCAAGAATATTCTTGATCCGGATAATAAGTTCTCATCAGATTTATCTAAAAGATTGGCAATATAGTGAAGTTAGCAATTTTATCTCAAATCAATAATCACTTAATGGAACAAGATAGGCGTTTGAATTCTTGTTACAACTAATGTGATAGAGCTCAGAGTTTTCACTGTTTGAATTTAATTCATTTAAACAAATTAAATCACGTAATTCTTGCTTTGCTTTTGAATCATTAAAAGAATTATAACTTTGAACTACATCCCAACTTCCTGTGAGATAATTTGCACCTTTTCTTTTAAAATCTAAAAGCTTTTTACGATCTAAAATATAAGGGGAAACAAGCCAACCCTTTCGAGAAGACAAGTATAATAAAGTTGGATCACCATACGTAACACCAACAACCAGTGCATCTCGTTCAGTATATTTTTTTATAATTTTTGAATTCTGCCAAACTGCACTATTAATTGGATTTTCTAATTTCCAATAATCTATATTTAACATGATCATACTTCCCGTAAATAAAATAATAACAATAATGTATGGTAATTTTTTATTCTGTATTCTCTCTATGAGAAAAACAAATCCTCTTGCTATAAGAGGGCAAAAGAAAATCATATAAGGCAATTGATAATACTCATGGATAGCAAATGATGAAGGGTTTAATATTCCTGTAATAGATACTGAAAATATTCCTAAAATAAATAAATTAGTCACATTTAATCTATAAAAACCCAATAAAAGTAATGGCAAACCCAAGACTAATAAATTTCTAAATATTATTCTAAAAATAGTATTAATCAGATATCCATTTTCAAATAACTCATTCCACGCATACCTTCCAGTATTCGAACCCCAGAGTCCAAAGCTTAACCCTGTCGAATTACCTAAATGATGAGCATGCACAAACCAAATAGTGGCCACAAATAATGTTAAAATTGGACATAAAATAAATCTAATATCTTTAATCAAACCTCTCTTAATAGCCGTTAAAAATATAGGTATTCCTAACCATATTAAAGGCAAACCTTTAACAAGAACAGCTAAAGTAAATGCAATCCATGAAAAAATTAAATATTTATTTTCATTGTATTTTAAAAATAAAAACCATCTTTCAAGACAAATGATAGAACAAAGCATCATGAGAGATTCTGGCTGAACTGTTCGTCCGTAATAAACAGATAAAGGTAAAAAAGCATAAAAAATAGCAGTCCACCAAGCAACTTTTGAATTGAAAATATATTTAGAAAGACGATACAAAAAAAATATCGTTAAACAACTACAGAAAATAGAAAATCCTCTTGCTAAAAATTCATGCAGACCAAAGATCTTATATAAAAAAGCAACAGAATACTGATACAAAGGAAATTCAGATTCAACAAATCCAGAGGAATCTCCACCCCAATCAACTTGAGGAAAAGCTATAGATAGTCCATTTAAGTAAAAATTTCTAATAATAGATGCTGTGTCAGCTTGCCTCCAACTATGAACTCCAATTATAGGTGCATCAATATTTATAACCCTAAGTATTAAACCTAAAGAAATGGGTAGAAATACAGAATTTTTAGCAAATAAAACATCGATTCTTTCTTTCATGTTTATATTTTTCAACAGATTCATTTCTTAAGGTATATATTTAAATACTAATTAAATAAATTATAGCAGTCAATGAAGTATATCTTTCTCAATTAGATTATTTTAAGGACTATTAAAAAAACCATTTGCAAACAAAAATACACCCATCAAAAGCAACGGACCTATTCCAAACCCTAATAAAACCAGCTTTGCTGTTCTAGGAGTTGTAATTGAGCTATTATTAATATCTTGAATCTTTTGATTAGCTTTCTGTTCATTCTTAATTTTTCTTGTTCTCTTATTTTTTGTTTTAGCCATCAACCCAAAATAATTATATTCACCTAATAATACATCAGAGCTATGATAATATAGAGCTCAAGCATAAGTAATTATATTTATACTACAATTTATCTATTAAAATCTTTTCTATTTCCCTAGCAGTCTGTTCCCAATTAAATAAAGCAGCTCTATTAGGACCTTGCTTAGCAGATAATTTAAGTAATGAATAATTATTTATAATTTCATTCATTAAAGATGTGATTGCCATAACATCTAAAGGATCAACTGAATATCCCACATCACCAACAACCTCTTTTAATGCACCCTTGTTAGAAACAAGAACTGTTGTTCCACAAGCCATTGCTTCTAAAGCCGACAATCCAAAACCTTCCCACAAACTGAGCAAAAGAAGAGCATGACATTTATTTAAAAGAAATAATTTTTCCTTATCAGATACCCAGCCTTTCCAAATACATCTATCAGAAATATTTAATTCCTTAGCAAGTCTTTGCAAAGAAGGGGTATATCTAGCGTCTATTGGACCTACAAAGATCAATTTAAAATTTTTATCACTAAGTAAAGCAAATGATCTAAGTACTCTTTGAAGATTCTTATGTGGGTTATGTCTTCCTATAATTAAAAAAAAATTCTCTCTAGTAAGATTAAGATTATAAAACTTGCTTTTATCAAAGCCTAATCTGATTGGATATAATTTTGAAAAAGGAATACCATAAAATTTATTAATATCTGTGGCCGTAGAAATTGAATTGCAGAAAATTAATTTTGCTTGATTAAATACTAAAGGAACATAAGTAGCATTATGGAGTGTAAGGAATGAAAATGAAGGGTAACGAATAGGAATTAAATCATGTGCTAATACAATTGAAGGAACAGAACTAAAAAGAGGAATCTCTGGCAAAGGAGACATTAAAAATTCTGCTCCAGATTTCTTTAAAATTAAGGGGAGTTGAGTTTGCATCCAAAACAATCGTCTTATATGCCCTCGCATCCCATAATTAGGCGATAGCTTTTGAGGAATTGGTATACATCCATCTCTATCACTATGTAATGGGTCTAGTATCCTAAATATATCTGGAGACAAAAATTGAATAAGATTTTTTGCTACAACTCCAATACCAGTGTTCCTTTTGGAAAGATAACTTCCATTAAAGAGTCCAAAGGGCATACGGTAAGTCTCTAACCCTATTTTCAGAATTCTAATCAGCTTATTAAATAAAATGAAGAAAAATTTGCTGAAATCTATATTCTTTTCCTCGGAACAATCAAACAAAGGGTCTGTCACAGTCTACAAAAAAACAAGTTATCAATCTCCAAAAGAGATTCTTAAGAATGAACAAAGAAAAATTGATAACGAAATAAAAGAACTAATTAAAGGACTAATTGAGGTTCAAATTGTGAAAATAAAGTCAATTATAACTAAAGATAAAAATTGGTTTAATTTAATTCAAAAGAAATACTATCAAATCTCTATTAATCAATCAATTAATTGGCATATAAAATCTCTAAAAGAAGCTATAATTAAACGGAACCAAATACAACAAAGATATAGACGAATCAATAGTAATTTGATTCTATTTTATTTAAAAGAAATTCTAAGGATAATTAAGATAATTTTAATTATAATCACTTTCATTTCTATTGTTGCAATTACTGTTAGTAGTATCCCTCTGCTGCTATTATTAATATTTATATATATTATCATTAATATGAACTCGATATATAAGTGAAGATTAAAATATTGAGAAACTTATTGTTGTTATTATCTGCTCTAGATACTCGTAGTGCTAATAATTTATTTACTTATTTAAATTGTTTAATTCAGGTGAAAAAGGATTTATGTTGATTTAAAGGATTTGGAATAAAGTGCTAATAAAGAAAAAGTAATCAAGCATAATATTTGATAAGTAGTTGAAACATTTCTTGTTAGCTAAAACTAAATATTATCAAAATTTTCTAATTTTCCTAGAAAATACATTTAAGATTTTTCAAAATTATTAAATTCAATTATTGCATATCTTATAACGAAATAAAGTGGTATAAAAAATTATTCATTCATAATTTTCAACTAAAATTGCTTAGTATCCTTAATGAAAAAACCTTTTTCAGTAATCAAATGATTATTTTTAATGTCTATTCCTTTTACTAAGGATATTTCGCCCTTAAGGCCTTCAAGGCTGAGCTGATCTATCATTTGTTGAATTACTTGAGTTTCTACTAAATTTTGATCAATTTTTTCTGGAGTTAATTTTTCTAAAAATTTACCTGCCTTAGAAGCAACAACTTCAGAAGAATTTGTGATTTTGATTACAATCATGTAGATTAATATTTCTATTAATAATAAGGTAGTCGTAAGTACTTAATTGACACAAAAAATGATCCACTTATATGGTTGGAACAATTCTAAATTTTGATAAAGTCAAAATTAATGAGAACTAATAGAAGTAAGATGATTCAAGCGATGTTCAAACATCTATTCTTAGTTTTTTTCCAGCCCAATGATATTAATTCATTCCAAATTTTAGATGCTTCTTGGAAGGGTAATTTTCGCCTACTTTTAAATTGAGAAGGAGCTCTATTGGGCATTAACCGCCACATATCAAGTGTTATCTCAGAACTCTCCTTTGAATTAGGACTAAGAGATTTTTCGAAATGCATAGTCCATTTCTTATTGGGATCTGTTAACCATCCTTCAGGATCATTAATAACTGAAATCTTGGCCATTCCAAAAAATGTAACATTTGTTTTTTAATAAAAAACAAATGAATAGTCAAGACCTGCTGTTAAAAAGCAAACAATTTAATATTCTAAGTGACTAAGTAATATAGTGTGTCATTAAAAAAATGCAAATTTTAAATTTGAGATAATATAAACATTACGAATTTGATTTTCCAAAAAGCCTTACGAAATTCAGCTATTTATTGGTTACAGCATTAAATGTAATAATATCTTAAAACTATCCCATGTCAGAAAATAGGGATGATAGTTACATCAGTAAAAGAAAAATAAATTAGAGAAAATTAAAACTTAACATATACTCCCTAATTTGAATCAACAAAGGAAATAGTATATTTCGAGTATCTATATGTAAAAAGAGTTCTCATTAATTTCACCTAATATTTTAATTGTATAAATACAGCAGATACTTACTAAGTTAAATAAATATATTTTTAAATACAACCTATGAAAGTTAGACATAATAATGGTATATCCTTACCAACTAACTTAATGGGAAGCTTTTCTACTGCAACAATATAATTCAAATAGATCATGTAATTAAGATTTAATATAAAAAGCAAAATATTCATAATCTCACTATAATATGATTGTTTTTAAATCCAAATAGGAAATCGAAAAAAATTCGATCATTAATGAAACTACAACAATGCTAATAAAATGAAATTAATCAGCACTTGTGGAAGTCTCATCGCTTCTTATTTCATCATTAATTTTGCGTGGGCAACTTATGTAATTAATACCAATAGTCAATACAAAGAAGAAATCAAAGAAACAATGAGCTTAATTTATACTAGTCAACTGATTTCATTTGGAAACATGAAAGATTTAACTGGTTTATTAATTAAAGATGTCGTAGATCGATTAAATGATGATGAACAATATGAATTCGACTTAGAAGTGCAAGATATACAATGATTTTCTAAATTTTTTTTAAAGTTATTACTTTCTATCAGAGCTCTAGTTTTTATATTAAAAAAATTCTACACCGCTATCATTTTCAATACCTAATCTAGAAAAATTAAATTAAACAATACTTTCTTTAATTGATATGAAGAGTCTTAAAATAATCCTATTGGGTGATAAAAGAGATCGAATTTCTTTCATATGAAACTTACGTAAAGTAAAATCAACTTACACGACTGTTAGAAATATGTTGTTATGAATTAATCACAAAACCTCGTCTAATTGCAAAAAATCGTATCTAGACTTGGAATATAGACTTGCAAAATAATTTTTATATGCAATTACTAAAGACGATTTTAAGATTCTTTTATAGTGTCAACAGAAGAAATTAATTACAAAGACCTTAGTCAATCTGAGCTGAACAAGCTTAAAAACATTTATGTCGATAGTCGTCTTAAGGAGATGTCAGAAACTGACTTACGGAAATTCGTTAGGTCTGTTATTGATGACCAAATCAAAGGTACGGTTGGGAATGAAGAAGAAAAAGAAGCTTGGAAAGAAATGCAAGATCACTTCCAAGACAGCTTCATCGATAAATTAAAAGAAGTAAAAAAGAGTACCCAGGCTTCTATAACGAATCAAATCAGCCCAGAAGAAAAAGAATTTAATAGAAGAATCGAAATGGTAGAAAAGTTGAAAAAAGAGAATGAAGATGCAATACAAGATATGTGGTAAGCATATGTTGTATAAAAAATTTATTATTTATACAAATAATAAATTAAGTTTATCAAGAATGAAGTAAATAAAGAACTTCTAAATCCTGTGCTGATTCAGCAATCTTTCGCTTTAAAAAAACAAGAGAGTCCTGATTCAACTGTGATTCAGCTATCATAATTTCTGCTTGCTTAATAGCATGCTCAAGGTTTTGAATCTTTTGATTACATATTTCCATGTCATTTTTGCAGATTCGAAGAGTTAGACTATCAATCATAGATGAACTTAATCAAAAAAATAGATTATTAAATTTTAGCAGAAAAAAATAATTAAAAGCAATGCTACTATCAAAGAATAAAAAATTACTGTTCCTATATCATTTCATAAATTAATTTACAATTGTTAGTTAAATTAGAATAAATATTTTAATTTATTTAGCATTAATAATTTCATGAAACTTCAAATGTTAATAATAGAAAAATCAACAAAAGCTAGAATTACAAAAAGGTTAAGGCACCTGACATAATATAAATAATGTCTTTTATACAATTTTTAGAATAAAGTATTTTCAAAGTGACTCTGTCATTGATTTAACTAAATGCATATACTTAAGAAATGTTAATTCATGATATTCCATTATCTTATAAAATTTAAGTCCTATATTTACACTCCTAAAATAATAATAGATAAATCAGAGTGGACTTATCTATGTAGTCAAATAATTTCACTGCTTATAGCACAAAGATCTCAACATCATTATATTTACAAGAGTTGAATCCGCCTGAAATATACAAAGAGTTTTTCATTTGTATATGACAAAAAAGCAATTCAAGATTTTGGTAAGAGTTTTAGTAAAGATTTATTATTCGTATTTTAGATAAGAGCACACAGAGAATCTAATCAAATTTTATGCATTGATAAAAAATAGTCCCTTCTTTGAAAAAGAGTCTGTCAAATGAAAATGAATTTTGTATTATTGATTATTTGCAGCATATCTGAACTAGTTGAATAACGTATAAACCTATTACCGCACTATCAAACAGAAGATTGCAAGCATAATTTTGCACCTGGAATGTTTCTACTGAACAGTTGTTACAAGATTAAATTTTCAGGCTGAAAGAATTTTCATAAGATTCGAAGCAAATATTGAGAAAAAATGCCCCAAAAAAATCAGCTAAAAACAGAAAGGAAATTCAAAAAGTCAGAGGTCCTTCATAATCAATAGCCATATTAGGATTGAAAATGGTCATGTTAATTCGTTTTAGCTCAATTAAACGAGGGAAGACAAAAAAAATAGCTAGTGAACAAAAAAGCTCACTAGCTATAAAACAGATTAGAGGCAGAAATCTCTAACGCTTAACCATCACCTTCAGGGACTAAACGGAAGCCTTTGCGTCCCATCTTGATTTCAAAGTTATCCCCAGGCTTGAGATCTAAAAGAGCTGTGTAAGCCTTACCAATCAACAGATTTCCGTTTCCTTGAACTGTGGCTACATAGCTAAGCTTTCTACCTCCTTTGCCAATACCACCTGAGCTTTCGGAAGCTAGATTTACACCTTTTGCTTCTAGCAAAGCTTCATAAAAAGCTGTGTAGTTAAGACGCTCTCCGCCTCCCTTCTTTGTGGATACATATCCACAAGCCTTAACAAGATCAGACTTAGATACATCACCCAAGTCCTTAACTTTGGCTAACAAATCCTTACCAGTGAGCATGACAAATAAGTTAATTACTTTTTATAATAACTTATAAATAAGAAGGTGACAATATTTATATTAGTCAGTCTGGAAATTTTATTTTCCGAAACAAAAAATTTTATCCTGTTTTACCACGCTCAAGCAAAGGATTTTATTTTGAGCGATAAAAAGTCTTTAATATGCGAAGAATTAAAATTTTGAGGCCAGCTCCTTTTTTTATCCTTTTTCGGATAGTTTCTTCGTCTTACTAATCTCAAAGCTATGCAGCTCTTAAAGTTTCCATATCTTTAAGATACGCTTTTTTTATTGAATACCTATTGCGGAGTCTGCTTGCTTGATGAACATGACCAACAAATTCTTTACGACCTTTTGATTGCTTCGCTTTTATCATTAAGTCTTGGTAAGCGTTCCTAAGTTCTTTGGAATTCATCAGAACTCATACATATGTCTTGAAAGTATTTGTAACTTACTAATTTAAAAGGTCAACCATCTTATGTTTCTTCCCAGCCAATCAAATAGAGATGTACTCAGCTCTTTTTAGCTAAGATTTTATATAGGATGCAAAAAAACAGCAGCAGCAGAATGGCATAAGAAAATTGTTTTAGGAAAACAAAAATCATCCAAGCAAAAAAAGGAACTAGGCAAAGCCTTTTGAACCTCAATTTTTGTTGATATGACATACTTTTCCAATCAGGAATAATAAAACCCCAAACCACTCGTTTCATTTAAAAATAGCCTCATAAGATAATCCCCAAGAGCTAAAAAAAGAAAAAATCATTTGTAAGGATCAAAATCTCTTTATATGGTTCTAATCTAAATTGTAGTTATATTGCAATCTACCAAGTCACCCAAAAGATATCTTGCACAATAAAAGCAACCATTGCTATTCATCATGACGAAGATTTATTCTAAATTGTTTTGGTAATTTATAATCTCACAAATATATCGGTGGATTTCCTCTGATTGACTGCTCGACAAACTTGAAAAAGTAACGGCAAATCGAATTATTGAAACAACTTATGCGATAATTAGCAAAAATTATACGGCTGAGACTAATTATTCATTTCAAAAAAAGTAAAGCAATTTAATATTTCCAGATAATTCTGAAAATTGTGTTTAATCCCAAAACCTAGTAGTCCATCTCTCATCTCAAATCAGATTAACCCTAAAAAAGAAGATATTTCAAAGAGAAAATGAAAACTTTCCTACCCTCATGCATCTATTTATCACTTGAACACCCTTTCCTAGATCAAAATTAACTCACCTAGGTACCCTGAATTAATGGTTTAACTAGCCGTTAATAGTAAAATCAATCACTTTAAAGGAACAGTAGGATGATGTGTTGGATCATCATTCAATATTGGAGCACAAACCTTTCTGCATGACATACCTTGCTCATCTTCTATGCACTCTTCAAGGCATTCAAAATATCTATCTTGTTCATTTTCCATATTTAGATTAAGTAGAAAAATTAACTTACTTGATCAAATCATGTTGTATCAGATTAATTAACAAAACTTTTGTAAGTAGATAGACCTATAAAGAGCTTTCCCAAAATAAAAATAATTTCATATATTTTAGTTCCAGTGAATCAAATTCTCAATTTCACATCCTTTTAAAAAACTATAAAGGAACTATACTATACATCTATTTCCTCAATAAAAATACCAAAAAGCAAGACCAACAAGTAGTCCTATTGATTCTTTAAAATTACTCCTTTCTTTCGATATTAAAAAATAGAAAAAGTAATCCCAAAAGATTCGAAGATAAGAATCTTAAAATTGCTTTTATGTTTTATAGCTTTGTACAACAGGACTGATCAAATCAAGAGATTTCATCATTTGTCATGAGTCACACGGAAACCAGACTCGTGTCACTCAACAAAGGCTTCTAAACTTATTAGCAATATAAAAATAAATTGTATATCTAACAGTGAAGTTGGCATAGACGTTTACTTCTAAGGAGCTTTGATGGAGTTAATGATTAACTAAACATGCTTAAACCAATCTTAGAGGTAATTATTTTTGGTAATCTAGATACGATCTCTATCCCCAGAGATGCAATTCAAATAGTTCCTTTATTAATATCCATTGGCTTACTAATCTATATATTTAACAAACTTTTCGAAAACCAACCGAAGGCAATTTCTGCAGAAATCACACAGAGTGAAAATAATTCAATTGAAAGTAAATCAAAGTTAAAGAAAAAATCACCTTTATATAAGCAATATAATAATGTAAACAGCAGTCAAATAAATTTTATTCGAAAATCAAAGTTATTTAAATTAGGTAGTCTTGCAATTTTAGCAATAGGAGGCACTGGTTTAGTAGCTCTTAATCATAACCAAAATTTGTCTGAGAGTCTAACAACAAGTAAATTAGAATTTTCATCAAGTAAAGGGTATAAATCAAAATTATCATTTAAGGAATTGAGAATTCCAAAGCAAAATAAAAAAGAATCAAAAGAAATAAAATATATAACACCTCTATTTTCAAATTTATTTAAAGAAAAGAATAGTGGTTCCCAAAAAATCAAAAATATAAAAGTAAAGAATAGCTTTAATTTCTAATACCTTAAAAGAACTTCTTAGAGTTTGTTAATTATTTAAGTATAATGTCGAATAGATTCACATTTATGCTCAACAATTTGCCCCCCAGGCAATAATTGAGCAAATCTAGGATTGTCCATTCTTAGGTTCCCTTCTCCTTCTTGATAACTCCATAACCATTTCTTATCTGTAAATGTTATATCACCGTACTTGAACGAAATTGGCAGCATAAGACTAATTTCATCCCAATCCAGGACAATAAATGCGCCCTTATCTATATTTTCCAAATCATTAGTAATAGAAAAATCTCCGTTTAAGTTGTTTCTAATTGTTGCATTGAGAATTTTGCCATCACACTCAAATATAGGAGATGGATGTAATGCAAGTAAAGCACTAAAAAGCAAAGAAATAATTGGCATTATACAGAAATAATTTTGATTTATCTAATTTAAACCAATATGATGTAGAAAAACAAAATTCAAATAAGAAGTATTTAAATTTTAAATTGGGAAATAAAAAGCTCAATAAATATAAAATGCATATCAAACAAGAGAGAGTTCATCTAGTTTTTGAACATTTAATAGTCTACAAATCACTTTAAGGAGTATTTAATATATGATTCTCATTCTACTATGTTAAAAATCACTAGGAAAAACAACTTTTGTCACATCCAATCTGATTAAAAAAGGTAGTTATTATTAATACTAATTTTATTACCCGCATAAAATAAAAGATCTCTTCATACAAAAGTAGTTTTCAATAGAAGTAATGAAAATTATGTAGCTTCTTAATTACTTTGAAATTCAACTGATTGCCATCCATTACTTAATAGTTCTTCCCACGTTTCTTTAGCACATTGGTAATCTACCTTTCTAGTGTTCTTAAGAGTTTTTGGGATACCTTCTTGTGTAGCATACCAAAGTTGAGTAATCACTATAGGTATCATCCTTAGCGTCTTCGGTTCTTTAATAAAGCACAAAACAAAATCTTTTTTAGGAGAAAGCAAGCATCCTGTTCGACATCGAAGTATCTTCCTTGCCTGCTGAGACATTGTATTCTCAATAAGAATGAGCAAGATCAAAAAGCACCTTGCTCACTGGTAATAAGGAAGGTGCTTTTTAACAAGAGCTAAAAGCGAAAGCTATTAGTACATATATACTATTCATAAATATGGAAGTCGTCAAGTAATCGAAAGTAATTCCAGTAAAACCTATCTAATTTATTAGAAGCCTTGATTAAATGCTTAAACAGTGATCAGTAAACTTCGCCTAAGGATCTATGAACAGATCATTAATAAAACTCCAGGAGACGAAACCTCTTTATTTAATAAAGTTTGTGGGGGCACTATTTTTATTTGAATCTTTTTTGCAGTCATCGTTACAGAAAATTCAATTGATTATAAATTTGGAAATCAAATAGATATTTTAGATTGATTCATTGGAGGTCTGTTTTGTTTGGAATATATCTGTCGTCTCTGGGTAGCACTTTTGAAGAAAAATATGGCAAAAGTTGGAAAGGGCTTCTACGTTATATGTTCTCGCCAATGGCAATTATTGATATTATTGCAATTATTCCATCCTTTATAGGCGTTCGAGCAGAATTAAAAATTCTAAGAATTATTCGTCTCCTAAGAATATTAAAAATTGGAAGAAATGAAAAATTCAAGCAAAGTATATTTCATTTCAACTATGCACTACGCTCAAAAAGTCAAGAGCTTCAAATATCAACCTTTTACACACTTTTGCTCTTATTACTCAGCAGTACCTTTATGTATCTTGCTGAGTCATCTATTCAACCAGAATTATTAGGATCAATACCTAGATGTCTTTGGTGGTCAATTACAACTGTGAGTGCAGTTGGCTATGGAGACACAATTCCAGTTAGAGCAATTGGGAAAACCATTGCATCTATAACTTCTCTAATAGGAATAGCTTCAATCGCAATTCCCACAGGAATACTAGCTTCAGGTTTTAGCGAATCAATTGGAGCTAAAGAGAAAGATAAAAACAAAAATGACTAACTACAAGATAAAATTAAAACCAAAGTAAGTAACACAAACCGGCTTAAGGAAGGTTTGTGTTACTTACAGTATCTGTTTCCTTCTTTCAACTACTAAAGCATTCAAACTCCTCGCAAAGAAGCAATGCGATATTAATTAAAAAAGTGCAGTAAAAGAAAAAACATCGCAATTGTGAGAACCACTCTAATAAAGTTAGCTCCTCAAACGAGATACCCCTAAGGAGTGTCTACAACTTCTTTCAATTCTAAAGCAGATCTTTCATCTATCATCCTAAGATGAAACCCATGAGAGATAGTAAAGAATTAAAACAATAAATCTCTAAAAAGAGGTTCTAAGTAAAAAACAACAAAATTTCTATTATGCAGCTTTCGCCTCCTCCTTTTTATCATCATTGTCCACAATAGAAACTAGATTATCTTTCTTATCCTCTATTTTCTTAGCTCCTGAAGATAGAAAAGAACTCTTAATAAGAATCTGAATGAGATTCTTGATTGACGTTCCAAGCAGTTTAGTGCTTTCTAATATATTATCAAGTTCATTCTTAATCGATACCTTGTAGTCATCTTTGGTCAATAGAGTTCCAATAGTCCATCCAGACAAGATAAGAACAAATAGAAAAAGAAAAGTCATCATGCTTAAAAGATAAGAAACCTATCTATATCGATAGTGACGAGATAAAGCAAGCCAACAAATACTTATATGAAGCCATAGAAGCTTATCCAAAACACTTTACAATCAATAAAATGGTCTATTTAATAACCTCAGAATTCGAGCTATAAAAAAATTAATATTATTGATCAACAATAAAGTCTTGCTTTTTAGCCTAAGAGTTAGATATTTGAATTGCTATCCTTCTACATAATGCCCGCAGAAATCTCTATTCTTATTTGCTCTATTTGCTTTTTTACTATTGCTCCTTGCTTAATAATCTTAAATAACATTCGCATAAAAGCGGAAAAAACAGCTGTAGTAATTGATTATATGGAGTACATACGTCAAAAAACCAAAGGTGATGAAGTTGATCAATTGATTGCTAAGCAGCTACAAATCGAAGACCTAGCTGCCTAAAAATATAATTTTCAACCTAACCATATCCAATGACTTATAGGCTATAAAAATATAAGATTTAATAATGTAAAAGGTATCTTCTAAATAATAATAAAGTAAATCTTTTATCTACGTAACCTCCAAAGAAATAAACACAAACAATTCAAAAGAATAGTACTGCAAAGATAATACTATCGTTACTTTTCATGAGCTATTTGCTCCTGGTAGATCAACATATTAGGAAATAATCTATAAATAATTTAACTACATATCCATATTATTTCTCTAAGAATACAATCCTATCTAAATTTCGTATCTTCTCAGAATGCTAATAAAATCCTATGCAATAAAAGCAACCCAAGAAAAGGCCAACCCTATACCTATCCAAACACCTGCAAACAAGTTTCTACTCTTCAAATCAAATCTCTTAAGAACCTTTTGCGATAAAAATGTTGCAAGAATCAATAAAGAGCCTTGAGCAAGTAGAAGACCAAGAAAATAGCCAGCCAGAGGTGTTGCTTCAGCGCCAACAATTGTGTTCCCAAGCAAATAACCATGTAAAGCAAACATTGGGAAAAGCCATTTTGAACTCAAACAATTCAAAACAATTAAGCCTTCTAATGCCAAAGATAAGGAGACCAGTGCTTCCGCCCAAGGAGCAAGTAAATCTGGTAAAGGCTGAACCTGTACATATGCACTTCCTGCTAAACCAACTAATAACAGAAGCAAAAGAGATTTCTTAGTTCTTTTTATTCCTACAAGAATTAGACCTAACATAAAAAGTAAATGGTCAGGACCAAGCAATAGATGCCCAATACCACTAAAAAAAGCCTGCATAACCGATAACTTAGAACCATCACCTATTCCAAAAGGATGATGAGCAAAGGCTGAAGAAGCTAAAGAAGTAAATAACAAAAATGATGACGCTAAGAGCAAAAATAAATTCTTGCGAAACAAACTTAAAAAGCTCATGAATTGATCCTGGTCGTATTAAAAAGAGGCGGGTATTCTTACTGGGATAGAACAAAATCGACACTTCACAGCTGCAGGGAAAAAGCAGCGGTTTTCACCTCTTTCCCCATTCACCACAAAGAGTGATCTTTCTTGGGACCCCTTAAATAATGATTCTAAGTCCTAGATGTAGACCTAATAAGAAAATTATGTAAATAAAATGAAGATCAACTCATCAAAATAATTCAATGTGAGATTAATCGATATATTGATGTGAGATTTGCTTTTCAGCAATTTCCCTGTGACTTGTTGTGACTAATTCTCTAGATAATGAATATAACTCTAATGCGCTGTGTTGAGTTCCTATAGATCCCAAAGCAATTAAAGCAGTTTCTACTACTTGATCCGTTCCATGACTTGCTATTTTTCCAATGCAATTAATAATTCTTTGTTCATCACGACGCTGAAGAATTTTTATAACTTGTATGACTACTTCATCCCGGAAATCATCTAACAAGTGTTCCACCAATTCAAGTAGCTCTGATGCCTTAAGTAAGTGGGATTTAAAACGAAGAAGATTAAGTCCAGCCAGACGCAACTCTAACGAGTGACATTTTAGAATTTTTTTTAAATCAGCAGTTGGAATCATTGCCCCCCAACATTCTAGAGCCCTGACAATAGTAATGTCAGGGCTACTTTGTTCTCTAAAAAGCATTAATAAAAAATTAAAGGCTTCTTTTTGATGACATAAACCAGCAGCATGTATCAATTCAGGTTGAGTACCATACTCCTTTAAAAGAGCTTTAATCGCTTCCCAGCCTATATCAGCTAATATTCCTAGTCGTTCAGCAATGATGTGGCGTAATTCAATAGAAAGATCTAACGAATAAACAGTTTGCAACCAGGTAGCGTCAATAAATATGGGTTTATTATGGTTAAACGTATCCCATATTTGATCTTGAGAAATAGCCATGAATATTATTAACGTGCTCCTAATTCAGCAGCCAATTCTCTCTCTAACTTCTCATCATGAACAGTAGGCAATACATTACTCATCTTAGTCCTATGAGTACTATAGAAAAGCATTCCAATAAATACCATCCCACCTACAATATTGCCTAATGTTACTGGGAGAAAATTCCACAATAATACCTGATCAAACCTAACGCCAGAACCTAAAAGAGGACCAGCAGTATGTAAGAACATATTAACTACAATATGTTCCATGCCCATCGTTTGGAAAGCAGTAATTGGTAGCCAACAAGCAAGGATTTTTCCAGGCACACTTTTACTAACCAATGCCATTGTCACACCTAAACAAACCAACCAATTAGCAATGACACCACGTAAAAAAGCCAAAAAGAATCCTGTACTTCCTAATGATTGATACTTAACAAGAACATTTGCTTTGTTAATTGCAATAATTTTTGCAGCAACAATAGCCCAACCTTTACCTCCAGCAGCAGCAGCTAATGGTTCTACGGTCCCCGCACTAGTAAGACTAATAGACAATAAAAATGCAACAAGTGCCGTTCCTAAAAAATTGCCTAGCCATACCCACATCCAATTCCTAAAAGTAGCTTGCCATGTACTTTTTCCAGCCCACGTAGCCATAGGTAGCAAAGCAAAATTTCCAGTAACTAATTCCATTCCAAAAAGGACGA
Source organism: Prochlorococcus sp. AG-409-D09 (assembly GCA_003215935.1). Classification (GTDB taxonomy): domain Bacteria; phylum Cyanobacteriota; class Cyanobacteriia; order PCC-6307; family Cyanobiaceae; genus AG-409-D09. Next base: position 10,021 of record QCJQ01000008.1, on the reverse strand, counting down.
TGCTTGCAAAACCAAAAGGAAAAATAACAGATCCCAAAAAAGGCATTCCTGACTGAATACCTACCGTAATTGCAAGGCAGGTTGCCAACCCAAGAATCGCTCCTGAATAGAAGCCACGTAATAATAAATTTTTTACGCTAACATTTGATTTCTTTCCTCCTGCCGTAATCATTCCATCTACTAATTCATTTGGAAGGACATAATCCATCTGAGAAGTGTTTGATTGCATGTTCTTAAAGATTATTAAATAAATAAAGTTTTAACCGCTGATGCGATTCATAAGTTTAGAAAAAAAATCCTGACCTCCATTGGTTTCATTTATGGAAGGCTTATCATTTCCAAGTGAAGAAAACCAGTTAACGAAAATAGAAAAGTAATCTTTTTTTCTGTTGTTAGAGTCCATTGTTTAAATTAAGAAGTGTGAATAATGAAAATGTGAAAGCAGTTTTTAATCGTTACTACTTTCACCTAATTCACTAAACCAATTCATAAAACGCGAAAAGAAATCAATATTTTTAGGCTTAATTTGAGGTTTTAATTCAGCGGAATATCGACTAATCAAGAGATCCTTCAATGTTTCTTTTAAATCATCAGAAGGAACAGCTTTTTTTTCTATTTTCCCAATTTTATTAACTGCACCTTGTTGGCCTCCAACAGAGATATCAAATGCCTCAATTGTTTCTCCTTTATTATTTTTTGTCTTTTTACCAGTTAATCCAATTGCTCCCATGTAAGCCTGGCCACAGCTATTAGGACAACCAGTCCAATGTATTTTCACTTCTTCAGGAAGAATGATTTCATTATCTAATTCCTTTGAGATTTTTAAAGCTGTATCTTTTGTATTTACTAAAGCAAATCCACAATAAGTATTTCCCGTACATGAAACCGTTCCAGCTGAAATTTTATTAGGATTTAAAGGGAATTTTTGCAGCAACAGATCTTTTTTAAAATGAGATAATTTATTCTCATCAATGTTGGTAATAATGACATTTTGATCCTCAGTTAACCGTAAATCTCCCATTCCATAATTTTTAATGATATCTGATAGATCTTGAAGATCTGTTGATGAAAGTCTACCTACAGGAATATGAAGTCCTGCATAAAATTTACCTTTTTGCTTTTGATGATGAATACCAAAGAATGTCCTTGGCTTCTGTGAAAAGTCCGAACCTGGATCTTGATCCAATTTGCCAAACTTTTCTTCTATTAAAGAGCGAAAATTATTTATTCCTATTTTATTTAAATAACTTCTAAATCTACCTTTTGGTCTGGCAGATCTTTCTCCATTATCTCTCCATATTGAGATAATTACCTCAGTGATATCGCATATCTGATCTTCTTTAACCCAAGCATTTAAAGGAATTGCATAATCATTTAAAACGGAAGAAAGTATCCCACCAACCCAAAGGCTGAAACCCAACTTTCCATTCTTCATTACAGGATGAAAAACAAGATCATTGTGAAGAAGGAAATTATCTCTTGATCCAGCAACTGCAGTATTCCATTTTCTTGGAAGATTAGAAAATTCTTCATTCCCTTTACCTTCATTAGTAAGAAATTGATTCAACTTAAAGGTATAAGGTCTTGTATCAATTATTTCTTGTGGATCTACACCTGCTAATGGGTTACCAGTTACATTTCTAGGATTATCAAATCCAGATTGTATTGTATCAAGACTTACACTTTTCAACCTATTCAAGATATCAGGTAAATCATTAATTAAAATTCCTCTAAGTTGTAAGTTTTGTCTCGTAGTAATATCACAACTTCCATTTTCACCATATCTAGCAACTATTGAAGCTATAACGGTTAATTGACTTGCATTAAGAATTCCATTAGGAACTCTTAATCTCAGCATAAATTTCCCTGGTGTTTTTGGCCTCCAAAACATCCCATACCATTTGAGCCTTAATTCTAAATCAGTTTTATCTAAATTTTCCCATCCAATTTGTGCAAACTGTTCTATTTCTTTACCAACTTCTAAGCCATCTTTTATAGACTTATTTTGTTCAATCTTATTTAATTTTTTATTCTTCAAGTAATATTTGATTGGCTTATTTGTTGTAGTCATTGATACAAATAAAAAAAGTTTATAAAGAAAAAAGGGAGCATAAAATATTTTTATAGGGAGCATAAAATATTTTTATTAGGAAGATGCATGAAGCTATTGAAGAATACGATAATTATTAACTCTCATTAAGTGCATATTCAATGTATCAAAAATAACAGAATTAAAATTTCATCCTAATCTGCTATTTAGTAACATCAATTACATATAAAAGTCCGAGTTTTTTGGTATTTAAATAAGTCAGTTAAATATTAATATTGACGTCCTATCTCACCAACAGCTCTAATCATTCCTTGCTTGAGCATTCTCCATACTTGATTCATAGCAGCAAGATCCCTATGAAAAGTACTCTTATAAGCTCTAGATCTTTTGAAATCTTCTCGCGAGAAAGTATTCTTCCTGCGAGTAATCCTATAAACACTTCTGCTATCACTTCTTCTGCTCATCGATTTAATCCATTAACGAAAAACGATTTAACTTCAACATTTTTCTCGGGGAAAAATCCGTGGCAATTGATACCAAATATTGAAGATTCAAATCCTTCTAGAGGATTACGTTTGATTGTACATGGATCTGCAGGAGGTAAAGTACATCACTTAATAACTGAATTAGTCAAAACAGTAGAGCATTATAGAGGCTCTCATGTGGATCTAGAAATTCTAACTAAAGGAGATCATATACCTTCAACCTCATCTTCTATTTGGCTTGTCCCATTATTATTATTACCTGGAAAACATGTACAGAATGATATCCCTATAATATTTAGACGTTTATGCAATCAAGGAATATCAACGCGATTAATTCCGTTTTTGGGTTCTTGGCCACATATGATTTCTATACTGAAATTATTTGTTGATATGCAATCTCAAATAGATAATCCTATTTTACTTCATCATCCTTTGAATAGTGATATTGGATCAAATTATCTAAAAAACTTAAAGAAAGCATTAAATATACCTATTCTTCCTTGGACAAAGTGGAATAAGCTTATAAATCAATCTAATAAAAGATACACTCCAATTCCTTTTTCTTTAGCACCTAATAAAAATACTAGAGAACTAAGAACAGATAATTCAATTTCATCATTATTAGAAATTGATTTTTTTAAATTTAGCTTGATCCACTACTTAACCTGCTTACCATGAAAAAATTCAATAAAGGAAAAGTATATCTTGTAGGAGCTGGTCCCGGAGATCCAGATTTGTTGACATTAAAAGCATACAAATTACTCACTAAATGTGATGCATTGATTTATGACTCCTTAATACCAAAAGAATTGCTTGAATTAGCACCTAATAATTGTAGATGTTTTTTTGTTGGGAAAAGATATGGCTATCAGTCACTTTCGCAAGATCAAATAAACAAATTTTTAGTTGAAATCGCTAAAGACTACTCATGTATCGTACGTCTTAAAGGAGGCGATCCTTTCTTATTCGGTAGGGGTGCAGAAGAAGCAAGATGGTTAACTCAACATAATATTAAGGCTGAAATCGTACCAGGTATCACTTCCGGAATTGCAGCCCCTGCATATCAAGGGATTCCTTTAACACATAGAGAGGCCGGGTCATCAGTAACTTTCGTAACAGGCCATGAAAGCAAAGATAAAGCAGGATCTTCAGTTAATTGGCGTGCACTAGGAAACGCAACTGATGGAATAGTCATTTATATGGGCATGCATAATCTGAATTACATTATCAATGAATTAATTGCTGGTGGTTTAGACCCTGAAACACCCGCAGCCATTATTCATCAAGGAACATTAGTTAATCAAAGATGTGTAAAAGCACCATTAAAAAATCTTTTACATAAAAAAGAATCTAATAAAATATCATCTCCCTCTATAGTAGTAATTGGAAAAATTATTAATTTTCAAGTTCAAGAATGTGCGCCTAAACTTAACGATTTTAGAGATTTTGCGTTACAGAAAATAATTGAAATGAAACACGACATCGAATCGGAACATAGTCAAATGCATTATTCACATTTAACCTAATTGAATATTAGCTAGATCACCAAGCCTAAGTTAGTTAACTACTATGAATAAAATTAGGTTATATAATTATTTATATAATTTTTCATAAGAGAAATATTGTTCCATTTCTCTCCCTAATGAAAATAAAACTGCATTTACTTGTTTGAGCTCTTTCTCTAATTCACTTCGCTTAGCTTGCAAATAAACAAATCTTCTTTGCATCTCTACTCTTCGCCTTATATGGTAGTGATCATTTGAATTTTGACGATTTTCTGAAATTTGATTTTTCATAGTTTTTACTTTTTTACTTGAGTTATTGTTCAAGAGACTTGTCCAACAAAACTCATCTCAGACTTTGTTTTCTGAGAATCAGTTACAGATCTCTTCATCTGGTTTACTAGAAATAACTATGTATTGTAAATCCGTCTTTACGCGGGAGTATTTAAACCTCAGTTTTCTTACCTCCGTATATACTCATAACTTATTAAGAAGTTAGATAAAGCTATAGAAATTGATTAAAAAAGATTAATAAACTTTCATATCGAATTGTCAGAATTTATTACTTTCATGTGAGATCCTGCTTGTTTATAGATAATTGTATGTTCTTGATAAAACAACCTCTCTTATCGCAATTAGCTAAGATTTATGTAATCAATAAAACAACATAAAAAATTTATTTTCTAGTTTCAAAAGAAACTTGGGTTATCTGATTATGAATTACTCTAATTAGTTTTCTTTAAAAGAGTAATAATTACTCTAATCATTGAAAGATTGATTTTGTGAGCATGAAAATATTTTCACCATCTAATAGATTTGCAATAAGCATCAGCAATTTTAATATCAACAAGCCAATCTCTGTCAATGCCTAATATTTCAAGAACCTTGGATTCAAAATCATCAAGATCGAAATAATTGTATGGAACTTTTAATCTAACAATGTAATGTCCTTCATCTCGATCAATAGAATGCTCTGAAAACTCAAGTTCTTCCAACTTTTCTTGGCAATTGGGGAGGAACTCTATTTTTACAATCTTATCTTTAGCCCATGGTTCTTTATCCATAAACTCTGCCTGACTCTCCCAATAATGTTGATAAGCTTTTGGACCTTTATATTTATTCATCATATGAATTACCAAAGATAAGGTAGTAGTGTGCAGAAAAGACTAATTTAATAATTCTAATCTTTTTAGTGTTTAGTGGCTTGCTTCCAAATAAAAGCTAAAAGTAACATCATCCCAATCAAAGGTAAAAGGTTTTTTAGTATACCAACTAGAAGTAGAACACCTAAAGACAAAACACCAAAAATCACCCATCTAGGAATAGATCGGACAGCATTAAAACCCGCAGAGCTAGAAGCAGGAACCACTTCAGGATCAATAGACATTGATTTAACAATCATTAATTTCAAGGTAATACCTCTCAAAAATTTTGGTAGTAATTTTTACAATTGGTGGAAAAGACAAATGAACGAAATATAAATCAGGCAAAGCATAACTACCTTGAGATTGATGTTATTTCTTATTGAACTGATGGTTTGAGAGAGGATGAAATCAAACTCTTATACTGTTCCTATAACTACACGAGATGAACCAAGCTATTAATAATTACATAGAGGTAGAAATATATTATCTAAATTAAAGACAAGTTAAGATCAAAATAAATGTCGAAAAACTTTCGTAAAGTAAGCTCCGAGCATAGAAGAAATCTCGACACAAAAGATAATATATCCCAGGAAGAAGCTAATCAGAATCAAAAAATTTATCCTCAAGATATAAAAAATGACACTTCTATTGGAGAGACCTAGATAACCATGCTAGGTGCTTGAAAAGCTGGAAGTATGAATTTAAAACAAGATCATCTGGCAAGGGTTCATAAAAAGACTTTTAAAAAAGTTAGCTAGTTCTTAAAAAATTTATTTATGTTTCGCAAAGATGGCCTTTTATTGAATCTTGCGTGATCTTCAATATAAGTCTCATTATTAAAATGTTTTTTGCAGAATTTAATCAAACACAAGCAATGGCATCAGCAAACTTATCGCTAGCGATGTTAGGTATTTTTACTATTGGACTTCCTATTTTGCTAGTCACTAGAAGTGAGAAAACTAAAGAAAATAGAGAATTCCTAAATACACCATTCAGGCTTTGGAATGAATTGAATCAACAGGAAGAAGAAGCAATAGCTACTTTAGAGAATATAAATATTGAAAAAGAAATTCCTTTATATGATCATATGGATAATGTCATTTGTTCAGAAATATCAACTGAAGTAGATTTAGATGATTATGAAATTAATCAGTCAGTAACTTCATCATCAAATGATGAAGACAATGAAGTATTAATAGCTGCATAAATATTTTTAAATAACATGCATTACCCTTAGTACATGCATCATCAAATTGCTGTGTTAAAGCACTTAGTCTAAAAATATTTTTAAAAAATTAAATATCTATTTATATTAATATTGTGCAAAAAATTACATTAAATATTATATCAATAACAAGTTTATAAAAGTAGAGTTAGTTGTAGAAATTTATCGCTAAAAGTGTGCTCACCTTTCAGTTAAAAAATACAACATCAAATGGCAAGATAAAAATCATTAAACAATGAGTACTATCAACAGGCTCGCACAAGCAAAAACTTAATGGAAACATTTCTTTAGTAACATTTATCACTAAAGGATGTGATATAAAATACATATGTTGCTGCTTGATTTCAGTGAAATCTCCAAAAGGCTTTGGTCAAGGTAATGCCACGTATAAAAATAAAATAATCTATAAAGCCAAAAATATAGAAAATTTAAAAAAAAAAGCAGCTATATTTTTATCCAAGAGTCAATATAAAAAAGTAGAAGTCATTTACTTGAAACTAATAGAGCAAGGGGTAAAAGACAGCGTTATTTTTAATGATCTCTGTAAAATATATTTAAAGCAAGGGAAGATCAAAAATGCTATTAAAATTCTTAAAATATATACTAAATTTAATCCTCGTATTCCATCACTATTATCTAATCTAGGTCATCTATTAAAAGATATCGGTTCATATGTTGAATCTATAAATTATTTAGAAAGTGCATTAGAAGTTGAACCTAATAATCATAAAGATTTAGTTGCATTAGCATTTTGCTACCAAGAAGTTGGTGATTTAAATAAAGCAAAAGTAATCAATCAAAAACTTATTGAAATAGACTCAAATTGTGCAATCCATCTCAATAACATGGGGGTAATCCATGAAAAGATGGGTAACCTGCAAAAAGCAAAGAATTTTTTTCAACAAGCGCTTTCTAAAAATCCTAATCTTGCTCAGTCAATCTTCTCACTTACACAGCTAATAGATATATCTAAAGAACAAGAATGGGAAAAAAGACTCTTTTCAGAGGATATTTTAAAAAATCAATCTAACATCAATCTTGTATGCCTCTATAAAGCAAGATCTAATCTTTTACATAAAAGAAAAAATTATGAAAAAAGTGGTCAATATCTAAAAGTAGCAAATAATATTAGAAAAAATATATACCCATATACTATTACAGAAATTACTGATAAATCAAAAATCTTGGAAGCCAAATCTAATCAACTTAAACACAAAGAAATGAAAACAAAAACGAGTAAAATGTATATTTTTATCGTCGGTATGCCAAGGAGTGGGAGTACCTTAATAGAATCAATCATCAATATGAATAAAGAAATCTATGCCCTCGGTGAAACTAATATATTGGAAGAATCTTTCATAGAGTGGGAGAATTCTAATTGCCATAGACAAATTTCAAGCTTGGAAGATTTATATCAATTTAATATAAATAAATTAACCAATAAACCAGATATCACAACAAATAAGTGGCTCTATAATTATCAATATGCAGGGATAATAGCAAACCAAATTACTAATTCAAAAATTATACATTGTTACAGAAATCCTTTAGATAACATACTTTCTTTATACAGGGTACATTTTGATAAAGGGCATAATTATGCATCTTCATTAATAGATTGTGCAAAAGTATATATAGACCAAGATAACATAATGTCTAAATACAAAGAAAAATATAGGTCACAAATATATAGTTTGAACTACGATAAATTAGTTAAAAATCCAAGAAAAGTAATTAAGGATTTAATACGTTGGATTAGTTTTGATTGGAAAGATTCATATCTATCACCTCACCTAAGTAATAGATCAGTTTTAACTGCAAGTAGGCTACAGGTTCGTCAACCAATCTATACAAAGTCAAGTGGAGGATGGAAGAATTACCGCACAATTCTTAGGCCCGCTATTGAAATAATAACCAACAATGTTAAATATAAGGATCTAATAAATGAAATATAAAAAATCACTTTACTAATATAAGTAAAGAAATAGTTAATTTTCAATTACAGTATATCATTGCTTAATTACTGTATAATTCATCAAAGTTTCACTAATTAAAAATGCGCAATAAATTTTTTCTAATATCTTTTATGGTATTTACATTTCCAGGTAATGTTCTTAACGCTAATAATACAGTCCAAGCATATGAAACTTCAGTAGTAACTTTATATAGCACAAGCCCAGTTATCAAAAACGCAAGAATACATATAGCAACTTTTGATTCTGATGTAAGCTTTAGATTTAATTGGACAAATTGCAATACAATCGCAAATTTATGGAATAAACAATATACACTAAATTACTGGTGCGAAAAAGGATATTTTAAAGAGTAAAAAATATATGTAGTAAACTAGCTTTATAGTAAAAATTTATTGATATTAATAAGGCTATATAACAACTTCATCGCAAATCCTATGTTATGAAAGATAAAAATTAGAATTAAGCCGCGATATTTCCTCTTAATCCCCGATCTCTACTTCCTTTGAACCAAGTGCGTTGAATATTTTTGCTTGATCTATGCAAATGACCAATTTCGGAATCTTGTTTCACTTTATTAGATTGTTTATCTGTATTAGATTCTTTTTCAATATCCGCTTTCAACAAGTATTTTGAAAGATTCTTATCTGATTTTTCTGTGCTTGAGTCAGAAGAATAAAAAGACATAGTTGTCATTCTTTTTAAGCATAATTAACCAGAAATTAAACTATGTAGTTCACTCTGAACATTTCAAAGGAAATATTTTGAACGTCAAACAGTTTAACCATATTGTCTGGATATCTGTTTTAAAAGTCAATTGAAAGATCTAAAAATAACTCTGAATACATTGAAATCCATAAAAGCTATCAAACTTACCTCTACCTTTCTTCATCATTTTGTAATCTAAAAATTATAAATTCTATACTCATGAAACTTCCTCTTTGTGGTAATCAACAATTATCCAGCCATTACTAAGTAGATCATTCCATGCATCGATTGCACTTGATAAATCTAACCTCCTAATGTTTTTAAGTCTTGTAGGCATACCATTATCTGCATACCAAAGCTGTGTAAGGACTCTCGGCAATCGTTTAAGTGATTTAGGATCTCTAAAGAAAAACAAAGCAAGTCTTCCATTAGATGAAATTAACCATCCTGTAGGAGTCGAAATAGATATCCGATAATGACGGTCAAGCATTGATCAAAAAACAGCTAGTCAACATCCAATTCTTTTCAATCGTCTCTGCATTCGATGCTAAAAATGAAAAATCAATTGATCTCCATTTCTTATCAGAATCTTCTATTAAGGATAAATAAGTAGTGTTCTGAAATATTTTTCGCAACACTGCTGAAAATATTGACATATCAAAGAAATACAATCTCAACATATGTTTTGGAGATTTTCTACTGTCATCTAATTTCTTTCTTCTTTTAGATTTATCTATTCCTAATACTGGATTTTTCAAATGAGATAAAAAAATATTTTCTGCTCCCAATAGCGTCTGAGATAAAAGAGTTCGAGTAAATACTCGAGAAGCTGAATACAGAAAAAGAAGCAAAACAGAACCTGAGGTAGTACATCAGTACTAGCAGATAAAATTGGGTGTTGTCAAGCGTAAATCTCGCTAGAAAAATGCATAA
>QCJQ01000007.1 GCA_003215935.1 Prochlorococcus sp. AG-409-D09 | reverse complement strand
TCGGTTACATCATTTGATGATGAAACTTATTTATTAATGCTTACAAGAGGAGGGTTCATTAAACGAACTCCTCTTTCTTCGTTTAGCAAAATCAGAGTAAATGGACTTATTTCTATTGGGTTGGAAGAAGGAGATTCTTTGAGTTGGGTTCGGTTAGCGGTTCCAGGCGATAGCGTATTGATTGGTTCAAAAACAGGTATGACAATACATTTTAGATTGAATGATGAGGAACTTAGACCTTTAGGTAGAACCGCTAGAGGTGTCAGATCAATGAATCTTCGGAAAGGAGATTCTCTTGTAAGCATGGATGTTTTATCAGCAGAACTTGCAGACCAAATTGATAAAAGTGATGAAGACTCTGAAGAAAACAATACAAGTTCAGAAGGACCTTGGGTTTTGGTTGCATCAGCTTCAGGATTAGGGAAAAGAGTACCTGTTACACAATTCCGATTGCAGAAAAGAGCAGGTATGGGGTTAAGAGCAATAAAATTTAGACGTGATGGCGATGAATTAGTTGGTTTGCGGGTTTTAGGGCATGGAGAAGAGTTATTACTTGTTAGTGAAAAGGGAGTTATTGTAAGAACTAGTGCAGATAAAATTTCTCAGCAATCAAGAGCTGCAACTGGTGTTCGAATACAGAAGTTGGATGAGGGTGATCGATTGTCAGAAGTTGTTTTAGTTCCTCCTGCTCCTGAAAACGAACAAGATCAAAGCCATGAGATTAATCAATCTTCTACTAAAGAAGTAATAAATAAAATTCCCAGTTAATTGAAATTGATTAATTGTGCTGATGTTTTGGTTTTAGGTGCTGGACCTGCTGCACTATGTATTGCTTCGGAATTAGTTCAGCATGGTCTTGATGTTCAAGCTATTGCATCTCAATCACCTGAGGAGCCTTGGCCAAACACCTATGGGATTTGGGCAGAAGAACTCGAATCTTTAAATATGGCTGATTTGTTAGAACATCGTTGGACTAAAACTGTCAGTTTTTTTGGAAGTGGGCAGGGAGATTTTGGGAAATTACCTACAACTCATGATTTTGATTATGGTTTATTTGACCAGAAGGCTTTTCAGAAAACTCTTTTGAAAAAATGTGAAGGACTATCATGGATTATTGAAACTGTAGAAAGTATTGTTTTTAAAGAGGGAAATACTCAAGTTAAGTGTGCATCAGGAGAGACTTTTTGGGCGAGAATTGTTATTGATGCGAGTGGTCATAAAAGTAGTTTTGTTAAAAGACCTTATAAAGAATTAGTTGCCCAACAAGCAGCATATGGAGTTGTTGGGAAATTTAGTTCTCCCCCAGTTGATAAAGAGCAATTTGTTTTGATGGACTTTAGACCTGATCATTTGAATCAAAAACAGCTTTCAGAGCCTCCATCTTTTTTATATGCAATGGATTTTGGAAATGATATTTATTTTGTAGAAGAAACCTCTTTGGCTTCTGCTCCACCACTTTCATTTAAATCTTTGAAAGAAAGATTGGATTTAAGACTTTCTCATAGAGGTATAACTATTCAAGAAATTCTTCATGAAGAACATTGTTTGTTCCCTATGAACTTGCCGCTTCCATACTTAGATCAACCTCTTTTAGCTTTTGGAGGCTCTGCAAGTATGGTTCATCCAGCTTCAGGGTATATGGTTGGAGCACTTTTAAGGCGTTCTCCTTCTTTAGCAAAAGAATTAGCTAAGTTGATTTCAATTAATCCAAAATTGGATTCTTATCATTTAGCTAAGCATGCATGGAAAGTTTTATGGACTCCAGAGTTAGTGCAAAGACATCGACTTTATCAGTTTGGACTTGAAAGATTAATGAGCTTTGATGAGCAATTGTTGAGGAAATTCTTTGCAACATTCTTTAAATTGCCTACAAGGCACTGGTATGGCTTCCTTGCTAATACATTACCTTTACCTAAACTTGTTATTGTAATGCTAAGACTATTTTATATTGCACCTTTAGAGGTAAAGATTGGTATGACTGGTTTGCCAAAGATAATATAAGAAAAAATTTTTAATTCGCTTAACTAATTTAGCTTCTTCCAATCTGAAGGATTTATTAACGGAAATAAGCAATCTTCCATCTCTATTTTTCTTAGCTCTGATTCCGACATAGATGGATTGGCCTCTAAAGCTTTAATTAAATTCCAAAATCTTTTTAAATGAAGATTAATTCTATTTAGTGCTAATTCAGTTGTGGTACCTGCTTTGAGAATAAAGCTCCAGTCTGATGATTGACTTAGTAATAGTTCTTTGGCTGCTTGATGAAGAATTCTGATGTTTGATTCTTTTGAAGATTTAATGCTGCATTTTTCAACCATTACGCTACCTGCTTTACTCCATTCATTAACAACCCAAGCATTTGTTTCATTTAACCAATAATGATGAAATCCTCCTTGCCCCCAACTCGATGGGCAAGGCTCGCAAAGTTGAATCTTCTGTTGTGAAATAAGAAAATCTTTTAATGTAGTAAACTCTATTTCTTCTTTTTTAGCTTGTTTAAATAGTTCTGATAAAAAATAAGGTCCTTCGAACCACCAATGTCCAAATAACTCTGCATCAAATGGTGCAACAAGCATAGGCGAAGCCTTCATTTCTAAAACTATTTTATCTATTTGTTTTTTTCTTCCTCTTAAATAATCTTTGGCATGTTCTTTTACTTTTTTTAGAGCTAAGTTTTGATTGTAAATATCTTTTTTATCTAGAGGTGTGGTTTGAGAAGTAACCTTGTTAAGTTTTAGCCCAAGTGGTCGAGATTCCTGAATTCCTATTTTTTGAAGTTTCTCAATAGATAAGTCCCAGCCTAAATCTCTATGAAACTCTCTATATTCTGGGTCTCCAGGATAGCCTTGCTTGGCAGACCAAACGGGCAGGGTTGAATTTCCATCTCTTCCAAAAAAGGCGACGCCATTTTTGCTACAAATAGGAGCATAAAGGCCATATCTTGGTCTTGGTTTGGCATTTAGCAATCCATGTCCGTCAAGAACTGCATATCTCAGTCCAGACTGAATCATTAAATGATCAAGTCCTTCATAATATGCACATTCAGGAAGCCAAATTCCTAAAGGACTTTCTTCAAAAAGTCGAATATGTTCTCTAATAGCTGTTTTAAATTGACCTATAATTGTCTCTGGATTTTCTCTTAAGAGAGGTAAATAACCATGCGTAGCTGCGCAAGTAAGAATATCAATTATTCCATGATTTTTTAGATTTGCAAAACGGCTAATAAGATTACCTTCATATAGTCTCCAACTCTCTAATTGTTTTTGAATATTTTGGTGTAGATAATCTGCTGCAACTTTTTGCCTAATATTTACTTCTTTAAGGATATTAAGTCTTACTGAGATCCATTGTGGAAATCTTTTCTTAAGCTCTTCATCATCAAGCATTGAAAGAAGAGTAGGCGAAAGACTTATTGTTAACTTTGGATGTTGTCCTTTTGCCTTTCTAGCCTTTTCAAGAATATCTAATAATGGAAGATAACACTCTAATAGAGCTTGGAAAAACCAATCTTCTTCCAGTGATCCTGGCTTAGCTGATCTTACGTAAGGAAGATGAGCATGAAGCACTAGGGCTAGTTTGCCTTTCGTCAAATTCTGAACACCGATTTAGTTGATGAGTGGTTAATTTTTTATTTTATAACGTCTTAATCGCCTTAAATCTTTGTGTTGGTGATGATTTGGAACATATTGTCTAAAATTTTCTAATTTCTTAAAAATACGACATTGAACTAATTATTTTCTTTGGATTAGAATTAACTCATTTGTCTAAAAAAAGGTTGTTTTTAAGATTTCTTTCTAAGTGAAGAGAAATTGTTATTAAACTACTAAAGCTTTAGACTTCCTCAAGATATATATAATTCATTTAATATACTATTGTCTAGCTTGGTGTTTATCTATGGCCAAAGACCCAGGCCGTGTTTTAATCTTTGATACTACTCTCAGAGATGGAGAGCAGTCTCCTGGTGCAAGTCTTAATTTAGAGGAAAAATTAGCAATAGCTCAGCAATTAGCAAGATTAGGTGTAGATATTATTGAGGCGGGATTCCCTTTTGCTAGTCAAGGTGATTTTGCAGCAGTTCAAAGGATTGCAGAACAAGTTGGAGGAGAAGATGGTCCTATAATTTGTGGGCTTTCTAGAGCGTCAGAGTCAGATATCAATGCTTGCGCAAAAGCTTTAATGCCTGCACCAAAGAAAAGAATACATACATTTATTGCTACTAGTGATATTCATTTAGAACATAAACTTAAGAAGTCTCGATCAGAAGTTCTAAAAATTGTACCTGAAATGGTTCAGTATGCTAGATCGCTTGTAGATGATGTAGAATTTTCTTGTGAAGATGCTGCAAGAAGTGATTATAATTTTTTATATGAAGTTATAGAAGCAGCAATTGCTGCAGGTGCTAGTACAATAAATATTCCTGATACGGTTGGATATACAACGCCAGCAGAATTTGGAGATTTAATATATAAAATAAATGAGAATGTTCCTAATATAGATGAAGCAATTTTGTCTGTTCATGGACATAATGACTTGGGTTTGGCAGTTGCTAATTTTCTAGAAGCAGTTAAAAATGGTGCTCGCCAACTCGAGTGCACTATTAATGGGATTGGAGAAAGAGCTGGTAATGCTGCTTTGGAAGAACTTGTTATGAGTTTGCATGTTAGAAGAAGTTATTTCAACCCTTATTTTGGAAGAGTGGCAGATTCCCCAACACCTTTAACAGCAATTAGGACAGAAGAAATTACAAAAACCTCTCGGTTAGTTTCTAACTTGACTGGAATGGTTGTACAACCTAATAAAGCAATTGTAGGAGCTAATGCTTTTGCTCATGAATCAGGAATTCATCAGGATGGTGTTCTTAAGAATCGACTTACTTATGAAATCGTAGATGCGCAAACTGTTGGTTTAAGTGATAATAGAATCTCTCTTGGAAAATTAAGTGGAAGAAGTGCTGTAAGAGCGAGGCTAGAAGAGCTAGGTTATGATTTAAGTAGAGAAGATTTAAATGATGCTTTCGCAAGATTTAAAGATTTAGCTGATAGGAAGAGAGAAATTACGGATAGGGATTTAGAAGCAATTGTTAGTGAGCAAGTTCAGCTTCCTGAAGCGTTTTTCCAATTGCATTTGGTACAAGTTAGTTGTGGAACTGCTCTTAAACCAACGGCAACTGTAACTATTTCGGATAAAGAGGGTAGAGAAAAAACTTCCGTATCTTTAGGAACTGGTCCAGTAGATGCAGTGGTTAGGGCATTGAACTCATTAACAGATGAACGGAATGAATTAGTTGAGTTCTCAGTTAAGTCCGTTACTGAAGGTATAGATGCATTGGGTGAGGTTACGATTAGACTGAGAAGAGATGGAGTCCTTTTTTCAGGACATTCAGCGGATACTGATATCGTTGTGGCAGCAGCTCAAGCTTATATAAATGCTTTAAATAGGCTCGTTTCTTCAAAAGGAAGGAGGTCAATTCACCCCCAAAAAGATACAGTTAAATCTACTTCTAGGCCTTCCCTTTGAATTCTATATCTATTTATCCCATTTATTTTTTCTTTATAACGTACTGCTTTAAATCTTAAGCTTAGAAAGCATATATTATTAATTGATATGCTAAAGAAATTAATCTCAAGCTTATCTAATTGTATGAAAAAATATATTGATATCTTTAAAATAATTAATAATTGCAGTGAAACTTGGGGAAGTTGTAAGAAATTCTTTCAATTAACTTCTAGGAAGAAGAGTATTATAGTGATGATAAAATGAGTGAGGAATTGTATTTATTAATAATTTAGTTTAGCTTCAACTGGAATATTCATGAGAATATATCTAAATTAGTTTCTATAGCTTTTCTTTCCTTGTAGGGGGTTAACCTTTACCGAAAATATTAATTGTTATTTCAATCATTCAATCCTTTTGAATTCTTTTATTATTTATTTCTTTAGTTGTTAAATTTAGAAATATCTAGATTATTTCTATGCAAAAAATGTTGTCTGGTTATTGGACTCTTGCGTGGCTAGGTTTATTTGCGAATATTGCTGCAATTCCCATAATTGCATTGGTGGTCAGATCAGGACCTCCACTAGAAGCCGCAAACCTGACTTTGGCAATAAGTCTTGCATGGCCAGCTTCTATAGTAGGAATAGTTTCGACTGCTGGGCTTTTTGCAAGAAAAACTTGGGGGGTAATTCTATCGATAATTGCTTTGTCAATGGCTCTTTCTGGGACATTGCCTTATGGAATAGTTCGTTTAACTCTTATAAGAGATTCAGAATTATTGGGAATAAGTGGGCTTTCAATATTTATTGCGATTCTTAATCTGTTGGCATTAATTTATTGGTGTAGACCAGGGCACAGGAAATTTAGGCTTTAATTTTTAACTAAAAGGGTTATTTTAGCTTTAAAAATTACTTTATTTCAAGAAATTCTTTTTTGAATTAGTTATTGGTGGAGAAATTGGATATTTAAGTCTGCGGTGTCTCATCCTTCTCCAGACACTAACGAAAGCTCGACTTATTAATTCTAACTCTGCTCTAGTCAGGCTACTTTTTTTTAGTTGACCATCTAATTGTCGCGATTTAAATATTCTTCTTACGGTATTACAGGCCTCTTGATCAGTTGAGGAGATGTCTAGAGCTCTAAGTGCTGCCTCGCATCCATCGGCAAGCATCAAAATTCCTGTTTCCTTTGATAATGGAATAGGGCCTTTATATCTAAATCTTGTTTCTAAAGCTGCTGGATCTTTTTCTCTTGCTTTATGAAGAAAATAGCCCATCTTAAGTGTTCCTTGATGTTCTGGGATGAAATCAGCAATAGGGCTAGGAAGCCTGTATCGGCGAGCAAGCTTTAGGCCTTCGTCTACATGCGCTTGAAGAACATCTGCACTTTTGTAGGGATCTTTGATTTGCTCATGAGGATTAATGCCATTTTCTTGATTCTCTATAAACCATTCTGGGGCATGTAATTTCCCAACATCATGGTAGAGGGAACCTGTTCTTATTAAATCAATGTCTACTCCGATAGATCTTGCTCCTTCTTCTGCTAACCCAAGAATACTGAGAGTATGTTCAAAGGTTCCAGGAGCTTCTTTAGAGAGTCTTCTAAGTAATGGTCTTTCCTGATCTGCAAGTTCCATTAAACGAGCCTTTGTTAATAAGCCAAAGGCATTCTCAATGATTGGAATAAGTAAAATAGTAATCATCAGTAATGCCCCTACTATTAAAGATTCTGAAAATAGTGTCCCTGTAGTTGGAATAACTTGTCCCCAAGTTTTATTTGTAGGGGTGATTTCACTTCTTAATAAAAAACATTGACTTAAAAAACCTAAAAGAGGAATTAAAACGGCAATTTGAAGTACTTGAGCTCGGCTTCTCATCCTCCCTCCAAAGATCGCAACCAAAGCACCTGCAATAGCTGCAATGATTAGTCTTCCTTCACCTGCACTTATCTCATTAATAGAAGTTGGCCAAATTAGACTTGATACTGCCATCCAGGTTAGAGCTGAAACTG
The DNA here is from genome assembly GCA_003215935.1 of Prochlorococcus sp. AG-409-D09. Taxonomy (GTDB): domain Bacteria; phylum Cyanobacteriota; class Cyanobacteriia; order PCC-6307; family Cyanobiaceae; genus AG-409-D09. The sequence goes on along the minus strand of QCJQ01000007.1, from coordinate 49,653 downwards.
TTCCTATTCCTTGAGAAAGTAGAAGAGTTGGTGGTAAAAGAAGTTGAAGAGGTGTTAATGCTGAGCCAATCTCACTTGCTTGAATTGCTTGAATTATGAGTAAAAGTGTTAAAGCAAAAAAGCCATGCTTTGGTTTTAACCTAGGCTTTTCTCGTCTCATAATTAAAAGTAATATTCCACAACTTGCGAGAGCTTGAGAAAAGCTTGAAAGCCATTGGATAGGCTTTGGACGACGACTAACTTTTTTAAAATAATCTAGAACATAATATTGTTTCAATGTAATCTTTTCGCCTTTCTTTGTTATTAAAGAGCCCTCTTTTAAGTCTATTTTAGCTCTTTTAGTTACAAGTTTTTCAAGTATTTGGTTGGTCCTAACTTTGTCTTTTGTTAGATTACTTTTCCCTGTAAAAGTATCTTTTATTAATTTAATTGCTATTGATTTAGCCTCAAGACTTTCTTCATTAAGATTAAATAATTGTAGCGAGGCTACTTCATTTAATTGTTTGGGTGCAAGATTGACGATGCCTTGAGATAAAATTCTTTTTGCTGATTCAGTAATATTTTTCTCCCATTTTCTCTTTGTTGTTTCAGAGCTTTTTAAAAGCCATTCTAATTCTTCTTCAGTAAGATTTATTTCATCAATTCTATCTGCATATTTGTTGCTTGAAATTAGTCTTAGTTGCTCAATCTTCTTATTAAGGGCTTCTTCTAGTTCATTCGATTTGCTTTGGTCAATTGATGCAACAAAAAGATTGCCCACAGGGTCTGCATAAATTTTTTCTGCTGCTGCCTTATCAATTATTGTTGCACTTGTTGGTGCTAACTCTGTTTTAGGGGCAATATCCCCGGGCTTTAAATCTGGAACTGCAAGTAATTTGTAACTTGATATTAATGCAATAAATATGCACAGCAGAATTAACCCTGCTTTGTTTAGTGAGGACCAAAGTAGAATTGGGCGTCTTGGTGACTGACTTCCCAACCAAACTCTATAGATTTTATTTAGGTTGGTTTTTGTGAACACTGAATTTTTGCTTGAACATCACACTAAAGCGCCTTTATTGGCATGCTTGGGTTAACTCTAGGTGGATTAATGGCAAAAAAACTTGATGGGAAGAAGTTAGCAAAAGAAATTGAGCATAGGTTAAAGGATGTGATCTCAAGTAATTTGCATGTTGCTGGAAGGTCTCCTGGTTTAGCAGTACTGAGAATAGGCAATGATCCTGCGAGTGGGGTATACGTGTCAAACAAGGAAAAAGCCTGCTCTAGGATAGGCGTTAAAAGTTTTGGATCCCATATAGAAGGAGAAACATCCACGGAAGGTTTATCCAAAATTATTCATGAATTAAATAATAATGAGAATGTTGATGGAATTCTTCTGCAATTACCTGTCCCATTAGGAGTAGATGAAACTGCTCTCCTTGAAGTTATTTCTCCTAATAAAGATGCAGATGGGTTACATACTTTGAATTTGGGGAGATTGCTTAAAGGTGAATCTGGTCCAAGATCATGTACGCCTGCTGGCGTTATGGCTTTGTTAAAGAATAATCAGATTCAAGTAGAAGGTAAAAAAGCTGTTGTAATTGGTAGAAGTATTCTTGTTGGCAAACCAATGGCTTTAATGCTTCAAGAAGCTAATGCGACGGTAACAATTGCTCATTCGAAGACTAGAAACTTGGTAGAACTAACTAAAGAAGCAGAAATTTTGATTGTTGCTGCTGGTAAACCTCAAATGATTGGCTGTGAACATATTCGGCCTGATGCAGTTGTTGTAGATGTAGGTATTCATCGAGTTCCTTCAAAAGAGTCAGATGGGCATACTATTTCTTATAATCTTTGTGGGGATGTTCGTTTTCAAGAGGTTGAATCCATTGCCAGTGCAATTACTCCTGTCCCAGGAGGAGTTGGCCCTATGACAGTTGCAATGCTTTTAGTAAACACTGTAAGTATGTGGAGGGATCATTGCGGTTTATCATTCAATCTTAGAGATATGCTCCTTTAATCTCTTCCCCTGAGAGAATCTTTAAAAACAATTTGCTGAATGGTGGACTTGGACAATTCCTTTGACTTCTCTGCTTATCTTACTAAGGCTAGAGAGCAGGTTGAGAATGCTTTGGACTCTGCTTTAGGGCCTGAACGTCCAGAGACGCTGAGAGAAGCAATGAGGTATTCCTTGTTAGCAGGAGGTAAGCGGCTTAGGCCAATATTGTGTTTAGCTGCTTGTGAATTAGCTGGAGGTGACCCAACTCAATCATTACCAACTGCTGTTGCTTTAGAAATGATCCATACAATGTCTTTAATACATGATGATCTTCCATCAATGGATAATGATGATCTAAGAAGAGGTCGTCCGACTAATCATAAAGTTTATGGAGAAGCTGTTGCAATTCTTGCGGGAGATGCATTGCTTACAAGAGCCTTTGAAATGGTAGCAATACGTACTAAAGGAGTTCCTTCTGAAAGACTTTTAAAGGTTTTAGGGGAACTTTCTTTGGTTGCCGGTGCTCCTGGATTAGTCGGAGGACAAGTCGTTGATCTTGAATGTGAGGGCAAGGAAGTTGATTTTGAGACTTTGGAATATATTCATTTGCATAAAACTGGGGCACTACTGAAAGCTTGTGTTACTTGCGGGGCTTTGATTGCTGGGGCTGATGAGAAACTTCTTTCAGCTTTATCTATTTATGCTAGAGGCATAGGATTGGCATTTCAGATAATTGACGACATTCTTGATGTAACGGCAAGTAGCGAAGTGCTTGGAAAAACAGCTGGGAAAGATTTAATTTCAGATAAGACAACATATCCAAAATTGCTTGGTTTAGACGAATCTAAAAAAAGAGCTGATGAACTTGTTTTGGAGGCAAAAGCAGCTCTTGATCCTTGGAAAAATACAGCCTTCCCATTATTGTCGTTGGCTGATTACATAACTAACCGTGATAGATGATCTCACCTGAAACGTCAATTGATACTTTTAAAGAATTGCTTGACAATGCTGTTCTTTCTTGGGGCCTAATTGCTTGTGGAGGCGCGCAGGTCTCTAAGCTTATTTTTGAATTAGTTGTTAAAAAACAGTGGAGACCAGCGGTCCTTTTTGAGACTGGTGGTATGCCTTCTAGTCATTCTTCTTTAGTGACAGGCACAGCCGCAGGTGTTGGTTTGGAACTAGGGTTTAGTCATCCAGCTTTTGCTTTAGCTACAACGGTTGCATTTGTAGTTATGTATGATGCAAGTGGCATTAGGCGAGCTGCAGGACTGACGGCAGAAAGAGTTAATGAATTAATAGAAAATAATCCTAATCTCTTAAATAAACTCCCTCTAAAAGAAAATTTAGGACATAAACGAATGGAGGTTTTAATTGGCAGTTTATTTGGTCCTACCATTGCGTTACCTGGGATTATTTTTATTGGATCTCCTCTAGACTTTTGTGAATTATTAGGATTATTTTCTGGGTGAAAAATTCAGGCGATAATATTTCTTTAGATAATCTGACATCACATCAGAAAAAAGCATTTAAATCTTTTGAACAATGGCTTGAAGCATCACCGACGTCAGTTCCTTATATCCTTAGTGGATTTGCTGGAAGTGGTAAGACCTATCTTTCAATGAGACTCCTTAAACTTGTCGATGATAGAAAACTTTGTTGGACGGTTGCTGCTCCTACTCATAAAGCGGTAGGGGTTTTACGGGAAATAATGGATTTAACAAAATTAAAACCAACTTGGTATCCTTCTACGATTCATAGATTACTTCGACTGAAACTTAAACGTAAAGGAAGTATAGAAATATGTGAGAGAACTGAACAGACATCTTCTTCATTAGAACAGCTTGGTTTAGTTCTGATTGATGAAGCTTCAATGATAGATTCAATTTTATTGGAAATTATTTTTCAATGTTCATATCAATCTGCTACAAGAGTTGTATACATAGGTGATCCAGCTCAACTTCCACCTGTTGGAGAAGAAGTTAGCCCTGTTTTTTCAATAAAAAATGCGATAATTTCAGAATTAAAAGATGTTGTTAGACATCAAGGGCCTGTATTAAATTTATCTACTTGCATTAGAGATGGAATTATTTCTTGCAAGCAACCTTCTTGCTTCCCAGTAATAAAAACAAAAAAAAGTTTAGTTGGAACTCTTGCTAAACATAGTTGGCTTGATAAGGCGAAAGCTGCATTGAAATCAGCGTCAGTTAATGATAACCCTGATAAGGCGCGAATTCTTTGCTATACAAATAGATTCCTTGAGCATTTAGTTCCACATGCAAGAAGAGCTATTCATGGAGAAATGGCCGATCAATTTGCTGTTTTACCTGGAGAGGTGTTAATGAGTCAAAGAGCAATTATGGCATCTGCTTCTATTGAGAATGAAGGTAATCCTGTCGAACCTGGTGTAATTCTTGGTTCTAATAGAGAGATGATAGTTGTCGATATAAAAAAAGATGAAATTAAACTTGGCGACTTAGGGGTCACCCAACAAATAAATACGACGGTCACAACTTTGGAAACATTAATAGCTAAGGTTAAATCTAATCATTTGGAGTTTTCTTTGAGATTAATGCCTCAGGTGGGCTCAACTTCACGTAGAAATTTAGAAGCAATATTAAAGAAAATTAGTCAAAAAGCTAAAGAGGCTGTTAAGAGTGAAAGTACAATATTGTGGAAGCTTTTCTTTCATGTTAGAGATTCATTTGCAACGGTTGCTCCTGCTTGTGTTTTGACAGTACATCGAAGTCAAGGGAGTACATTTGAGGAGGTTTATATAGCTTCTGATGTTTTCTGGCCAAAGGATATAACCTTTAGAAGACAATTGGTCTATGTCGCTGTGAGTAGAGCAAGTAAGGAAGTTTGGTTATTAGGTAATGATGAAAATATTTTAAACGAAGACAAATGGTCGGAAAATTTGTTAGATAAAATCTAAAGATAATTTAAGAGGATTAATTCAATCGATTTAATTCAACTGATTTTGCCCAAAGCTTTGAAATCTTAGGAGCTGAAGGCCAGTGTAGATGAAGCCAACTTGCATGAATCATTGCATTACTCCATCCTTCTTTTAAAGGTTTTAATTTCCAGCCTTTAATTTCCCATGGAGAAGTAAAGTTTTTATTATTTATATACTTGGATTTTACGTTTATTGCGTTTTGATTTGTTTGGCAAATATTCCAACGATGGAATTCATGTCCAACTATTTGATCTTGATCTTCGAGGATAAGATTGTTGCCTATACTTTGAATGAATCTATATCCAACTTTTAGCTTTCCTTTTCTTGATTTAAAAGGAAGAATAGCACTCATTTTATGAGACTTACCGTTTAGATCTGTGAGTGTTTCACCTAAAAGAAGCATTCCACCACATTCAGCATAGATAGGGTGTTTTAAGTAAAAAGATTTAAGAGATTTTAAACTTCTCAATGAATTACTAAGTTGTTCAGCATGGATCTCAGGAAATCCTCCAGGAATAATTAGTCCTTTGGCTTCTTTAGGGATTACTTCATCATTCATTGGTTTCCATTGAATAATTGGCATATTAAGTTCTTCTAAATGCTCTTTTATTTCTTGATATTTGAAATGAAAAGCATTATCTTCTGCTAATGCTATTGGGCATGGTTGAGATAATTTTATTGGGTCTTTTTGATTGCAAATCTCAGCGAAATTTTTAGATAAAATTTTTGGTGGTTTGAGAAGAAATTCAAATTTCTCAAGGTCTAAATATGATTTAGCTGTATTTGCCCAATAGTGCTCTTTTTGATGGATATTTTGCATTTCATGGGCAGGAGCTAATCCAAGATGCCTTCTTGGCAGGATTAATTCTTGATCATTTGGAAGTGCCCCCAACATTGGAATTCCTACGTTTTGGAGGACCTCTTTTAATAACTCTTTATGACGAGATGTGTTAACTTTATTGACTACTACACCAGCAATTCTAATATTTTTAGATGCATCACGGAATCCTTTCACTAGAGCTCCTAAAGATGCAGCTTGCCCTTTTGCATCAATAACAAGTACAACTGGCAAATCAAGAGTTTGTGCTAATTGAGCAGTGCTCCCTCTAGTAGTGCTACCTATGCCATCAAACAAACCCATAACACCTTCAACTAATATGTAATCAGTAAATGCCGCGTACTTATAAAAAGTATGTTTAACCCATTTAGGTCCGCATAAAACTAAGTCTAAATTTCTGCATGTTTTATTTGAAACGATGCTTAGTTGTTGAGGGTCAAGATAATCAGGGCCAACTTTAAAAGTTTGAATGCTTTTTCCTCGGCTTTTGACCCATGCTGTAAGGATTAGACTTAAGAGAGTCTTACCACTACCGCTAGATGGAGCTGCAATAATGCATGGCATATTTTATAAGTTGAAGTTGTTGAATCGGGAAAACGATTAATTTGATTTGCTTAAATTAAGTAACTTATTTGCGATGGGTGCAGCAGAAGCAAGTAACGGACTTGTACTCCCTCTGCTACTTGAGAGTAGTCGTGCTACATCCATTTCTAATGAATTACTTTGGCTTGGAACAACTTCTTCTATAAGCTCCATTCTGGCCATTCCTCCTGCTTCAAGACGCATACATTCTCCTGATTCAGCAGCAAGTATGACGCAAATAGCATCTTTAGGTTTTTGATTTGGCTCGCAAATTAATCTTAATCCTACAATTGCGCCGGGGTGAATACTAGGATGACCTATAGGCAAAGGAGTAAGAGTAGAAGTGATAATTGTTTTATCAAAACGTTCAAACTTTCCTTGTAGTAATCCTACTTCATTCGTAGTGCATTCAAGCAATTTCCAATTTAATCTGTCGGCAATCCATGCTGTTAATAAGAGCCCTTGAACAGGATGGTTGCCTTCAATATCAATATCAAGCTTAACAACACTTTCAAGAGCTTTTCTTCGTAAGAGAGGATCGAAAACCATTGCAAGTGTTTCTCTCCAAGTTCTTAGTCTTAACCAATTTAAATCATTTATAGCTTGACCTTTTTTAATTTTTTCTTGCAGGAAGTTAAGACAGCGATCTGGGTCTCCCAGAGCTGTATCAAGAATGATTCTTCTTGTTGAAGTTGTAAGTCTTTCAAGAAGTTCTGGAGCTTCATTTAAGCTTCCATTCCACCAAAGCCATGATGGGAGCTTTTCAGGAATTACTTTTTCAACAATATTTAATCCATGTTTAAGTGCATTTAAAGCTCCTCTAAAAACAACCACATCTCCGCAAGCTGAACTGCCTCCTCCCTCTTCAGGAAGGGGGCAGTATGCAGCTACAAGAGTTTCCAATTCATTAACTTCTTCAATAGTTGGTGCAAGAGTAATTAATCGTCGTGGTTTCAAATCACTAATAGCAGAGTCAATATGCTGACCTCTCAGATCTTCAACTTTATGCTCAGTTTTGTTTAAACTTACTGTACTATGAACACTTTCGTCCAAGGGTGGTGTGCTATGTGGAAGTTCTTCATCTAAAACAACTTGACGAGCAGCTTCTACTAAATCTAATCTTTGATTGCCAATTATAGGGCCATTAACTCTATGACTTTTTACGAGCTTTTGTTCCATCCATGCAGGTTGCCAAATAATTAAACAAAAAGTATTGGAACCTTTGTTGCCACTATCATCATTAGACCAGAGCTTGCTTAAATAGTTCGGGATCTCTGCGGGTGGTAGCTGAAGAGGAGTTTGAAGAGTTAATTGAGGAGACATTTTTGGGTTGTAGTAGCTGAGGTTTAATAATTCATTTGCTTATGGCCGTCTCCAAAGTAAATTGTCTTTTGCAAGGAGTTGATCAGACTCTGATGGTCCCCAAGTTCTAGATTCATATTGATAAATAGGAAGTTGCCAAGGACTATCTTCTATTAATTCAAGTAAAGGAGTGTATAAGCGCCAAGCAGCTTCAACTTCATCGCTACGGGTGAATAGAGTAGGATCACCTAGCATTGCATCAGCTAGAAGCCTTACATATCCTTCATCAGAAGGTTCTCCAAAAGATTCATCATAAGAAAATTCCATTTCTACTGGCCTGCTGCGCATTCCTGAACCTGGAGATTTCACTTCAAATTTAAATTCTGCGCCTTCATTAGGTTGAATCCTTAATATCAATTGATTTGAAGTGGGACACCCTCCTGCTGCATCAAAAAGATGAACAGGCGCTTCTCTGAAAGTAAGAACTATTTCACTGAGTCGTTTGGCTAACCTTTTCCCTGTTCTGATATAAAAGGGAACTCCTTGCCATCGCCAATTGTCTACAAATAATTTGGTGGCAACAAAAGTTTCCGTTGTACTTGTTGGTGCCACACCAGGTTCATCTCTGTAGCCAATAAGAGGATACCCTTGACTACCACCTTTTGAATATTGACCTCTTACACAGCATTTCCATGGTTCATGTTCATTGGCAAGTCGAGCTGATTGTAAAACTTTTGCTTTTTCATTTCTAATAGCTTCTGGATCAAAATGTCCTGGAGGTTCCATTGCTGTTAGCGTTAGCATCTGTGTTAAATGATTCTGAACCATATCTCTAAGAGCTCCTGAGGTTTCGTAATATCCAGCACGATCTTCAACTCCTACGGTTTCGGCACTAGTTATTTGAACACTAGAAATGAAATTTCTATTCCAAATAGGCTCGAAAATTGTATTGGCAAATCTTAGAACGAGAATATTCTGTACAGTCTCTTTTCCTAGATAATGATCTATTCTGAAGATTTGATTTTCTTGAGCACAAGTTTGTACTAATTGATTTAAAGCTTGGGCGGTTTTGTAATCCCGTCCGAATGGTTTTTCTATAACAACTCTACTCCTTTTGGGATCACCTAAAAGACCGGCAGAAGCTAATGATTTGCATCCACTGCCATAGAATTTTGGAGACACAGAAAGATAAAAAGTTCGATTACTATGAGTCGCTTTTTTTTGATCAATTTCTTCAAGTTTGTCTTTAAGTCTTAGTACGTCTTCTTCTTTTTGAAGATCTACAGGTACATAGAAAAGACATTTAGCAAAGTTATCCCATTCATTTTTGTTCCTTTCAACTTTATCTTTTAGAGCCTTTTCCATCCTTTGGCGAAACTCTTCGTTACTCCAAGGTCTGCGAGCGCATCCAATTAGAGCAAATTCACTAGGTAATCTTCTTTGCTTATAGAGTTCAAAAAGAGCAGGGACTAATTTCCTGTGGGTGAGATCTCCGCTGGCTCCAAAAATTACAAGACATTGTGGTGGTATAACTCTTTCTTGCCGTAGTCCAATCCTTAGAGGATTTGTAATCGGCAAACTCACATTCATTTCTAGTCAGATATGAAAGTACTAATCAATAAATTCAAGTTGGATATTTAAATATAGCTATGTTTTATGCTCGGATGCCTAAAATTTAAATTAATAATTAATAGGTTTCAGCGTGCCATCTTCCAGCTTTTCTTAATTGAGGCCTTAGTTCAGACCAGTTTAATCCTTTGGAAGCAGCAGCAGCAGTCATAGCTTCGTCTATACCTGGTTCCATACCTTTTAATCCACATAGGTATATATGAGTTTTGGGATTTTCAATCATATTGAATATTTCCTCAGCATTTTCTAGAACTCTATCTTGTATATACATTCTCCCTCCTTTTGAATTGTTTTGTTCTCTACTAATCGCTTTTGTATATCTAAGGTTTTCTGGGAATTTACTCTTGTAATGTTCAAAGTCTGAGTCATATAACAAGTTTGCAGTTTTAGGAGCTCCCATAAATAACCATGCTTTGCCACGAAAATTCCATTTTGTTTTTTCTATTTCTGTAGGTTCAAACATTCTTCTTAGGTATGCTCTCATTGGAGCTATGCCTGTTCCTGTGGCTAGCATAATTATATTGGAATCTTCTTCTTCAGGTAGAAGCATTTCTTTGCCTACTGGTCCGCTAATTTTTACTTTGTCTCCAGGTGACAAATTACAAAGATAAGTTGAGCAAACACCATTAATAGTTTCTCCATCTTTTTCATATTGCAGTTGCCTCACGCATAAAGAAAGGGTATTCCCTGCAAAATTATCACCAAATCTAGTACTGGCTATTGAGTACAGTCTTGGTCTATGAGGCTTGCCTTTAGCATCTTCTCCTGCTGGAATAATTCCACAACTTTGACCTTCAACATATTTAAACTCAGGGTCTGCATTAGATAGATCGAAAGTAATATGTTGAACTTTTCCTATTGCTCCATCTTTAAGAACGGAGTAGTTTTCTGTAACTGTTCCAGTGAAAGGGGCTTTAGGTTTGTAAGTGTTAACTGGTACGTCTGAATGAAGAGATTTCTTTACTGTTTTTTTGACAGTACCTGTCGTCTTTGAAAGGATTTCCTTTGTATTTGCGACTTCTTTTGAGGCAGACTTATTATTTGAAGCCTTATTTACTTGGATAGACTCTTTTGAAGGGGTTGCAGAAGCATTGGCGAATGTATTAGAAAGTGCATTCTTATTAGTCCTAAGCATTGCGCCAAGCGAGTACTGACGTTTAATCAAGTAAAAAAATCCAATAATGATTGGAATATGCGCTAAGCCACCTAGTACTACTTTGGTCTCTGAGTAAGCCATTAATAAGTCAAATTAGAAAGCGACAATACCAATCTCTGGGCTGATTTAGTGGTTTTATCTTGATTTATCTAATTAAAAGGTTCACGTTTTGATATTGTCACAAGTCATTTTTTAAGTGAAGGCTTTTAAAAATACTCTTTGTATTGATACTAATGATTGGGAAATTTTTATAAAACTCAAAGTTTTCAGGACTTTTGACGTGCTCAAAGATTTAGTTGAATAAAAGCACGCTATAGAACTCTTAGTAGAAGTTAAAATGAAGCTTTTTGTAACTTTTAGGGTGTTGTGTTTACATAAACTCCATGAAATTCTCAAAATAATTTCGAAATGTTCGAATTTTTCATAGTCAAAAGTAAGAGATTTTTATTTATCAGCTAATTATTTGATGCTTTTATCAGCTAATTTTTAAAGTTGATTTATACCCCCAAGGGGATTCGAACCCCTGTCGCCTCCGTGAAAGGGAGGTGTCCTAGGCCTCTAGACGATGGGGGCGAGGCCGTGAATTTATCATTTTTAGATAAATTCCACTATTGAAAGCTACGGGCCCGCATTGCCTCTCGTCAAGGTCTCTTGACTCTTGTTTGACCTTGCCAAACTGGAATAGTGAAATAGAAAGTAGCTCCTTCATTTGGTTGTGATGCTACCCAAATGCGTCCGCCATGTGCTTCGACTATTCGACGGCATACTGAAAGTCCAATACCAAAGCCTGAAGTTTCTTGAGATGTTTGTGGTAAACGAACTCGATCAAGGAAAATACGTTCTTGCTCTTCTAATGGGATCCCAGGACCATTATCTGTGATACTAACTTCTACCCAATTATTTGTTCGATGAAAAATTGATATAGATATCTTCCCACCATCTTTTGAATACTTAAGGGCATTTTCTATAAGGTTAACTAAAACTTGTCTAATTCTTCTTTGATCAGCAAATACTTGAGGGAGATCAATAGGGATATCAGTTATTACCTCTATTTTCCTCGAAAGCCATTGTTTTTCTAGCATTAATAGTGATTCAGCAGAGGTATTTGCTAAGTCAACTTTTTTAGGATTAAAAAGTGCTTCCCATTTAGTGCCTCCTACTTCAAGAAGATCTTTTGAAAGTAATTCAATTTCATCTAAACGCCTTTTAATAACGTCCTGTAATTTTATTAGGTTTATTTGCCCAAGTTTTTGGCTTTGAAGGGCTAGATTTGCTGCAGCCAAAGGTGTTCTTAATTCATGCGCAACCATTCTCAGAAGTCTTTCTTGAGATTCAATTTTATTTGAAAGAGTCTCATTTTCTTGGCGAAGAACCAGTAGCTCATCTTCTAAAAGTAATTCTTTTTGAGTTTGACTTTTTTCTATTTCTGGGGGCCTAAGATTTATTCCTATAGAATTAATTGCTCTTTCATGTTGCCATCTTGGGAGCCAAGTTTTTATTTGCGATAAAATATTGCTCCCAGCAAATGTTTGCTTTGGATTTGGGAAAAGCTTTATAAGTGCAGGCAGTGCGATTAATTTATGTAATTCTAATAATTCTGGTTGATCTGATGGGTCAGCGACTTGAAGAGTGACATGAAAATCAGATTGCTCGCTTTCTAAAAAGCTAATCAAAGATCTCATATCCGATCTAGAAAGATGGTTGCGAGAAGCAACTAGCAACAGTTTTAACTGCCGTCTATCATTTACTTCGCCACTATTCACAGTGTCGAACTTCTCTGAATGTTATGAACACATTAAGGTAGTGATACATCAGTGCCAAAATTGCTAAGTATTAAATATACATCTTAAATAAGTTTGGCTTCATAATGCATTCAACTGATTTTAAAGGTCTTAATTTTCCTAAAGTTCCTAATTCAAAAATTGGGAGGATGAGAATTAAGTTTGACAATAATTTAAATCGGTGGTTTAACAGAAATATAGGGTTATGGAAATCTTGCAGCACGTATTTAGTTGAAGAAGAAGTATTTAATATTTCTATGTTTAGAAAAGTGGAAAAAAATATTTCTCAAAATAATGATGATGATAGTTATATTATTAGTTGGTGGTCTGACACAGAAGATTGTCAATTAAATCTTAAACCATATTTCAATAGTCAAGGTGAAATAGATGTATATATTATAGGACATCAATTGTATCAAAAGAGTTCTTCTGCTTTTGATACACGCATTATTTCTAGTATTAGACAGGTTGATGAGCATGAGTTAATTTTTCAATCTAATTCTGATTCCTACGATTCTTTAGAACATGTTAGATTACTCGATGATGATAAATACAGATCAAGGGTTGTTTATAGTTGGTTCAATAATGACTTGAAATTGGTTGAATATCATCATGAAATAAGATCTTAAAGGTCTTTTTAATAGCGTTTATAGATTTTTGTTTGATGATTAATCTTGAAATGGTGCGAAAACTTTAAGTATCATGCCTTTAGCTTAAAAAACTAAGCTTATTTTTGTTCGTGTATTAAGCTTTGAGTATTGCTACTTTCCCCTTGCGCAAATTTATTGCCCCAACCTTTGTGTTGATCTCGTTAGCTATTGCCGGTTGCAATGCTTCAAAAATATCTAATCCCAGCAGATCAAGTGAAGAATCTAAGGATGTTGCTAATTCTTTAGATTTATCTGCTACAAAAGAAGATGTTAATTTATACAGGAGGATAGGTATAAATTATATTTGTATAGCTCGACAAGCCGAGGTCGATTTCTCTAAAGCACTTGCAATTGCATCAACTAATTTTGCTGCATTAATAGAAAAAAAACATGGAGGTTTGATTGAAGAATTAGGCGATAAACAATTATCTAGAAAACAAATTTATAATGGGTCTCAAATACAGCTTCTAGAAGGAGCGATAGCAGCTTGTCCAACAAAAGTACCTGATAAAGATAAGGATAAGTTTCAAGAATTTTTAGACAAACTTAAAGATAGTAAGGATAAATAATCAACTTATATTAAGACTACTTAAGTATCTTTGAAATTCTTTTATATTAATGAAAAAAATACAGAAAGTTAAATTATCTGATTACAAACCATTTGGTTTTGAGATACCTGAAATATATTTAGATTTTCGAATAAGAAATAATTTAGTTGAAGTTATATCTAGTATGCATATTATTCCACTTCCTGAAGTTGATTTACCTTTAATCCTTAAGGGGATTGATATTAAAATCAATAAAATCGAAATAGATGATATTGAAATTGATAGTGAGATGTATTCTGTAACTAATGAAGAGCTGACTATTCTTTATCCTAAAGAATCTTGTTTTAAATTGACAATTTTTAGCACTATAAATCCTTTTTCAAATTCTTCCTTAGAAGGTCTTTACTCTAGTGGTGAGATATTAACAAGCCAATGCGAAGCAGAAGGGTTTAGACGTATTTGTTATCATCCAGATAGACCTGATATTTTAAGTAAATTTAGAGTCAGAATTGAAGCTAAAATTGATGATTACCCTGTCCTCTTATCAAATGGAAACAAAATAAAACACTCAAAGATTTTAGATGATGACTTGAGACACGAATTTGTATGGGATGACCCTTTCCCTAAGCCATCATATTTATTTGCATTGGTTGCAGGTAAATTAGTTGATGTAAGAGATACTTTTATTACATCTTCAGGTAAACCTGTTGATATAGCAATATATGTAGAAGATGGAGATCAGAAATATACAAAACATGCTATGAATTCAATTAAAAGATCAATGAAGTGGGATGAGGAAATATACGGCTTAGAATATGATTTAAATCAATTTAATGTTGTTGCAATAAGACACTTTAATATGGGTGCTATGGAAAATAAAGGACTTAATATTTTTAATTCTAAGCTTATTTTAGCTGATTCAGAGACAACTACAGATGCAGAATTAGAAAGAATTGAAAGTGTTATTGCCCATGAATACTTTCATAATTGGTCTGGCAATAGAGTTACTTGCAGAGATTGGTTCCAGTTGTCTTTAAAAGAAGGATTAACTGTCTTTAGAGATCAATCATTTACATCGGACCTGCATTCACGCTCTTTAAAAAGAATAGAAGATGTTTCTCTATTAAGATCAGTTCAATTCTCTGAAGATTCAGGTCCAACTTCACATGCTGTAAAGCCTAATGAATACTCTTCAATTGATAATTTTTATACAACAACTATTTATGAAAAGGGTGCTGAATTAATAAGGATGTTGAAAATTTTGCTAGGAGATGAAATCTTCTTTTCTGGGACCAAAGCTTATTTTAAAAATTTTGATGGTTGTGCTGCGACTACGGAAGATTATGTAAATTCAATATTTCAAGAAGCGATTAAAAATAATTTAAATATTGGATTTGATATTAATCAATTTTTACTTTGGTATTACCAATCTGGAACTCCTATTATTTCTATTGAGAGATTTTGGATTCCTGAAGAAAATAAATTAAGGCTAAGATTTAAACAAATCTTTGATTCTGTAAATAAAAAACCCTTAGTTATTCCAATTAAATTTTCGTTAATATTAAATAAATCTTCTAGGGAAGAGCAATTGTTGGTTATCACACAGAAAGAACAATCCTTAGAATTTTCTAATTTACCTTCATCTCAAAAGATACCACTGATATCCGTTTTTCGTGATTTTTCTGCACCTGTAAAGTGGGAGACAGATTTATCTATTGATGAAACTTTAGATTTAGTCAATTACGACAATGATCTCTTTTCTATATGGGATGCATTTCAAAATTTAATGAAAAGAAGTATCATTTTGAGAGCGTATTATTTGGCTGATGAAGAACTTGACCAGAAGCTTATAAACACTATTACTAACCTTATAGATAGATTTAAAAGTAAGAATCCATCTTTTTTAGCATCTCTTTTAACTATTCCAAGTTTAGAGGAACTACAAATTTCAAAAGAACTAGTTAATCCTATTTCTTTATATGAATCACATGAATATTTAAATTCTTTAATTGCTACATCCCTTTTTAATCCTCTTTATGAATTATCTAATCAATATAGTGATCAATTTGACTCTCAATGGCCAAACGGTCAGGGAGAAAGGAAATTAATTGAGGTCATTTGGAGAATTTTAATATTTAGTGGTGATTTAAATATTAGGAAGTTCCTACTAAATAAAGTGAGGTCAAATTCTATGACTATTGCCAGAGCAGCTTTAAATTCTCTGCAAGCTTGTGATTGTGTTGAACGTAAAGGTGCGATGGAATGGTTTTATAATCGTTGGAAAAACAATTCAGTAGTTCTCGACGTATGGTTTACTTTAGAGGCTTCAATGCCAAGAATTAATGCTTTAAGTCACACTCAAAAATTATTACAACATGCTCGTTTTGATCCTATTGCTCCAAATTCAGTCAGAGCTGTATTAGGAGGCTTTTCTAGAAACGTTAAGGCATTTCATTCGATTGATGGAAGTGGTTATATGTTTCTAGCAGAACAAATTAAATTAGTTGATTGTAGAAATCCAATTACAGCGTCAAGATTATCGAAAATATTTAGTCGATGGAGAAATTATAAAGAACTAAATAGGATGCAAATGTATAATGCTATAAATTATTTAAATAAAACGAAACTGTCATCAAATACGAGGGAAGTAGTAGATCTTATGATGCAATAAACTTTAACGGAACATAGAGCTTACTGAACTCTCTTCATGGATTCTCCAAATTGCTTCACCTAACATATTTGCAACAGATAGTATTTTTAATTGTTTGAATTTTTTTGATTCTTCTATTGGAATACTATTTGTAACTACTACTTGTTCAAATAAGCCATCTACAGATAATCGCTCATAGGCAGGAGGAGAAAAAACTGGATGTGAAGCACATGCAATAACTCTTTTGGCTCCTTCTTTTCTAAGCAGTTCAGCTCCAGCACAAATGGTTCCACCTGTATCAATCATGTCATCTATTAAAATTGCAGTTTTATTCTTAACTTCACCAATTACAGTAAGACTTTCTGCAACGTTGTGGGCTGATCTTCTCTTATCAATAATTGCTAAAGGTGCATCTTTCATTTGTTTGGCAAAAGCTCTAGCTCTAGCGACACCACCAACATCTGGTGAAACTACAACTACTTCTCCTAAATTTTTAGTGGATAAATAATCAACTAATACTGGAGATCCATAAATATGGTCACATGGAATATCAAAGTAACCTTGTATTTGAGCTGAATGAAGATCCATAGCCAATACTCTATCTACTCCTGATTCAACAAGGATATTTGCAGTTAATTTTGCAGTAATAGATTCTCTACCTGCAGTTTTTCTGTCTGCCCTTGCATAGCCGTAGTAAGGAATGACCGCTGTGATTTGCCTAGCAGAAGCTCTTTTACAAGCGTCAACCATTATCATTAACTCCATTAAACAATCGTTGACCGGAGCACATGTTGGTTGAATAAGAAATACATCACATCCACGAATTGATTGTTGTATTTGAACGTAAAGTTCCCCGTCAGCAAATCTCTTTGAAACTAATGGGACATCATTGATTCCCATATAGGCAGCTATCTCTTTTGCTAATGATATATTTGATGTCCCACTAATTAGTTTGAGTCTACTTGTTTTGTGGGGAAGATCAGCTTTTTTCTTTTGTGTTGCGGTGAGGAAACTAGGCACGAGCACGCCGCAATCAAACTGGATAATACCAATCGTACTATTCAGTTAGTTATCTGGTTACAAAATTGATTTTTTGGTTGGATTTGGAGACTTATCAAAAGATTCCTTGTAGACCTGATCGGCTGCCTTTTCAGGGGTTTTGAGGTGAAATTTTCGAAATGTTCTACTGTGACTTACCTTAAAAGTTCTGGACTCTTTACCTATTCACTCTATGACTGAGCTCAGATTTTCGATGATATGGGAATGGTTCATTCTGAAGTTATGAGATAGTTGAATGAATTTCGAAATGAACGAAGTCTAAAATTCTTTGTGTAATGGCAATTGCAAAGATCAACGACCTGATAACTATGTATATTTTGGTTTGTTTAAGAAACTTTTTGTCTAAGAGTTTATGTCATTTAACTTCGGCTGGTAGACTTATTTATAAGAATGGATTTTAGACTTTGTATTATCTTTGATGTTATTTCCCATGTTGAATTTAAGGAATAATAAAAATTTGAATTTCGTTTCAATTATTGATGAGATCTATAAAATCATGAATTAATATCTCTTAATTTTAATTTAAAAGAAATTTCCAATTAATTTTAATTGCTATATATTATTTACATCTATAAGAGTGAAATATTAAGTAATGTTATATCTATTTTGCAATTTTATCATATTTATTAAATGGATAATTAGTTAAAATGATTAATCATTAAACTAATCACTAATTCAGATTATTCTTAGTGGTTATAGAATCAAATTTATTTTCATTGGTTGATTTTATATTTGGATTAGAAGAGAATTGATAGTTAAAAGACCAAATAACATTAATGATAGTACTGGTAATGAAAATACCACCAAATGCAACTCCAATGCGATGTATTGTTTTTCCTGGATGTTTCCCAAAAATGCGATACATTTTTCTTGTGGCTTCACTCTATTGGAATTAACAAATAATTTACATGTGAAATTGTATTTATGTTTTCATAATGGATGAAACTTTTCATAAAGAAAATAAAGCAATTGGAATTTTGCTTCATCCTTCTTCTTTACCTGGAACACCTTTTTGTGGAAGTTTTGGAGCTGAAGCTAGAAATTGGATAAAACATCTTGCAACTAATGGAATTGGTGTGTGGCAATTTTTACCACTTGCTCCTACAGATTCCTTAGGTTCTCCGTATAGTTCTCCTTCTAGCTTTGCTTATAACCCTTGGTTTATTGATTTAGATGATTTGATCTCAGAAGGATATTTATCATTAGAAACTGCAGAATGTCTACAGAAATTCGAAAACAATAAAAATAGTGGTTTGAATTTTGAGTTAGCCGAGTTTCGTAGTCAGAAAATTGCCGAATTATTGATTAAGGAATGGGATAATCAATCTATTCAAAATCAAATTGAATTTGAAGATTGGTGTCGTAAGCAGTTTTGGCTTGATGAGCACGCTATCTTTTTAGAATTACGTCGACAGTATAATAATAAGCCTTGGTGGGAATGGCCTACAGAGTTTGCCTTGAGAAAGAAAGAGTCCTTGGCTAAATGTAAGAAAATATTTTATAAAAATATTCTTAGCCATAAATTAATGCAGTGGCATTTAGATAGACAATGGAAATCTTTAAGAAAATTAGCTAATGAAATGGGTGTTTTATTATTTGGAGATTTACCTTTTTATGTTTCTAGAGATAGTGCTGATGTTTGGAGCCATCGCTCATTGTTCTCAGTTTTTGAAAACGGTGAACTTTATCTTCAGAGTGGAGTTCCCCCAGATTATTTTTCTAGTACTGGACAGCTTTGGGGGAATCCAGTTTATAGATGGAATAGGCATAAATCTTCCAATTTTAAATGGTGGAGAAATAGATTTGCTAGACATTTAGAGCAAGTAGATTTATTGAGATTGGATCATTTCAGAGCATTAAATTCATTTTGGGCAGTATCAGGAAATGCTGAAACTGCGGAAAGAGGATTTTGGCTTCCTTCTCCTGGTTGTGAATTACTTAATTGGTTGAAAAAGGACTCTGGAGGGAAGTTACCATTAATTGCAGAAGATTTAGGAGTTATTACATCTGGAGTAGAAGACTTAAGGGATAATTTTGCGTTGCCAGGTATGAAGATTCTACAATTTGCTTTTGATGGTAACTTAGATAATCCATATTTACCCGAGAACATAAAAGGAACAAATTGGGTTGTATATTCAGGAACACATGATAATCAAACTACTCTAAGTTGGTGGGATGAATTAGATGAAGGTAAAAAGAAAAATATTTTAGAGAAATATAAGTATAAAGATGATTATCCTAATTGGATAATAATAGAAATTGGACTCGCAACTGATACGAAATTATTCATTGCTCCTATTCAGGACTTGTTATCTTTAGATGATCATAATCGCTTTAATACTCCAGGAACGAAATCAGGTAATTGGAGCTGGAGAATTAATGAATTTGATAGTAATTTTATTAGCTCTATTTCAAAATATGGTAAATTAGCTTGTAATTTTAATAGAAATACTTTATACAAGATAATTTGAATCTATTTCACCTTAATGTTCAGATTAACTCTTTTAATCATTAGTCAGAACTGGATATATAGGCTGAACTGTTTTAGAATTTATTTTAATCAAATGTATATTGTAATTATTAATTAATAAAATGCTTATTAACATTATTGCGATATATATTATGCTGCCATGCCATGTTGTGAAGATATCAATATTGCCAGGCGTAAAAAATCGAAGGGCTTTATTTGAAGATATTCTATCGTCTTTTTTTAGAAATACGTTTAGAGCTCCTTCTTGTAAGTTCAATTCATCTTCAAGGATTCTAATCATACTAATTAAATAAGTTTTCTCTGGAAGTTTGTCAGTCCAACCTTTTTCAATTGCTTCAATAACATTTATAGAAATTTTTGTTTTTTTTGATAAATTTGTTATTGAAATTCTTTTGTCTTCTCTTTTCTTTTTCATTGTTATACCAGCCTCTAAAAATATATCCTTTTCCACAGAATGATCAAAGTCATTAGTTTCTAATGATTTAAAAGGAGTTGATTTTTTCATCAAGATATTATATACCTAGTTTTTATCTAATATATATTCCCATTGACTTTTTTTAAGTAATTTCCAATCTCCTTCTTTAAGTTTGGTTATTGTTAAATTGTTAATAGCAGTTCTATTGAGATCTATTACAGGGTGACCTAGCATATCTCCTACTTTTCTGATTTGCCGATTACGCCCTTCTTTTAAAATGATTTGAAGAAGAGCATTTTCTTTCTTTGTTTTAATTATTTTTACTTTTGCCTTAAGAGTTCTTGCACCCTCCATAATTATTCCTTCTCTCCAAAAATTAAGAATTTTTTCTGAAGGAATACCTTTTACCAAAACTTCATATGTTTTTGTATGGCGAAATTTTGGGTGAGTTAACCTTAGAGCTAATTCCCCGTGATTAGTGAGAAGAAGTGCTCCTCTACTGTTTAAATCAAGCCTTCCTATTGGATACATTCCTTTCCTTAGTCTTAATGGTATTAGATCTAGTACTGTTCTCCTCCCTTGAGGATCTCGGCAGGTAGATATCACTCCTATAGGCTTATTTATTAGTATTACTTTATGAATCATTTTTAAAGATATTAATGTTCCATCAATGTAAATATTATCTTTAGATGGATTAGCTTTTTCTCCTAGTAAGGCTGTCTTTCCATTAATAGAAATTCTTCCTTGGCGGATTAATCGTTCTGCATTCCTTCTTGAGGTAATACCTGCTTGCGAAATTAATTTTTGAATTCGAATTGTAGACATTCATTTATTGCTTGCTTCTTGATTCATCTTATTTTTTCATAATGAATATTTAAATCAAAATAATTATACTGTTAGAGGATTGACTTTCTTTAATAATGTCCTTCCAAGATTTACAAGGTTGAATTTTTTTCTTAAAAGTCCTATTAGCTCTTTTAGGTCTTTGGTATTAATCTTATCATCTTTTATAATACTCATTAAAAGATTTTTTCTAATTAACTTTCCCTTTGAGGTTAGAAGTAGTTTTAAACCAGCATATGCTACTGGTAGAAGTTCAGTTGTTGGCTGTTGCGAATCTTTTGTTAAAACATCTAATAAATTATCAATTCTTTCAACTCTTATCTGCCCATTTTTATCGAATATAACTTCTAGCAATATATCAAGCATTTCTGTTGTATTTGATGTTAAAAGTCTTTTTGCTACATATGGGTAAGCAATATTTATTATTTTAAAATTCGGATCTAATCTCAATGCTAAACCTTCCTGGCTGATAACTGCTCTGATAATTAAGGCAAATCGTGCAGGTACTCTAAATGGATAATCAAACATTAATTCCGAAAACTTATTTGTTATCTCTTTGAAATTAAATGCGGCAACATTTTTCCCAACAGCATTGCCAAGAACCTCTTTCAGTATAGGTACTATGGGTTTAAGGTCTTGGTGCTTATTCAGAAATCCCAGTTTCTGGAAA
The DNA here is from genome assembly GCA_003215935.1 of Prochlorococcus sp. AG-409-D09. GTDB lineage: Bacteria > Cyanobacteriota > Cyanobacteriia > PCC-6307 > Cyanobiaceae > AG-409-D09. The sequence continues at coordinate 28,108 of QCJQ01000007.1, read as the reverse complement.
TCTTTCGCTACTAATAGATAATCACTGTTTATCAAGTGAACTATTGCACCAGTTAAAGTTAATCTGTCTTTATCTGAGATTGAATCCATCATCCCAAAGTCAACGTAAGCAAGATTTCCAAGCTCCCCTGTTTTACCTTTTAATGCAAACATATTCCCAGGATGAGGGTCTGCGTGAAAATAGCCAAATTCAAGAAGTTGTTGAATACCACTTACTACACCAGTTCTAATGATAGAACTAGGTTCTAATTGATTTTCAATTAGCTCTTCTCTATTTTTTAATTTACTTCCATCAATCCAACTTGTTACTAATACTTTTGTTGTGGAAAAACGTTTCTCTACTTTAGGTACCGTAACCGCGTCATTGCTTTTAAATAGTGAGGAAAAAAATTCAGCATTTCTGGCTTCTTTTTTGTAATCAATTTCTTCAAAAAGACTTTTCCCAAACTCGTCAATTATCTCATCTAAACCAAAGCCAAGATTAAGAGGTAATAATGGTGAGCTAATTAAGCCTAGTATCTTAATTATTACGATATCTCTTCTAATGATAAAGGCAAGATTAGGTCTTTGCACTTTAACTGCAACCCAGTAATTTTCTTTAAGTCTTGCTTTATATACTTGGCCTAAACTTGCAGAAGCTATTGGAGAAGATGGAAATTCTTCAAATATTTCAGTTATATTTTTACCTAATTCTTTTTCAATTATTGCTAAAGCATTTTCATGGCTAAATGGAGGTAAATTATCTTGAAGGTTTGTAAGTTCATCAAGCCAGTCTCTCCTGATAAGATCTGGTCTTGTGGATAGAGATTGCCCTACTTTAATAAAACATGGACCTAGGTTTGTAAGGGTTTTTAGTAAGGATTTTGCAAGATTTTTCTGAACGTCAACTTTTTTGCTTGATCCCAGGAGAAGTATTTTAACTACAAGAAGTGACAAGCTACTAACTATTCCTATCAGTCGAGGGAAAAATATCCACGGCCTGAATAATAACCAGATTAAATCTCGATCAAAGTTGTATTGCATTCCTTTATCATATGTTCTTGCATTCCCTTGAATATTTGAGTTGTTCAACTTCTTGAAATTAAATTAGATAGGTGATTTTAGAGAAAATTCTTTAATTTTATGAGTTTAGAAAAATTCCTCTTGAATTCAACGGGCAAAAGTTACTTTCTTCCAGCACATGGAAAGGGAAAAGCATTACCTGAAAAATTTAAGGGTTTACTTAGAAAAAAACCGGGGGTTTGGGATTTACCAGAATTACCTGGTTTAGGAGGCCCTTTGATTCGTGATGGGGTAGTAGCACGAAGTCAGGACTTGTCGGCTTTGGAAAGTGGTGCTGAAAATTGCTGGTATGGAGTCAATGGCGCCACTGGTTTGTTACAGGCAGCACTTTTTTCTGTTGCTAGGCCGAAACAATTTGTTCTAATGCCCAGAAATGTTCATCGTAGCGTTATCCAAGCTTGCATTTTAGGAGAAATAAATCCAATACTATATGATTTGCCTTTTGACGAAGAGTTAGGTCATTATTTACCCCCAGATGTTAATTGTTTATCAAATGCTTTTAAAAAAATAAAAACTAAAGGAATCGATATTGTTGCAGTTATCTTGTTAAATCCAACATATCAAGGATATTCTTCCAACTTAAAGTCTTTAATTAAAGAGATTCATAAATATGATTTACCTGTATTAGTAGATGAAGCACATGGAACTTATTTTTGTATTGATTTTCCGGGAAAATTACCTGATTCTGCTCTTTCAGCAGGAGCTGATTTAGTCATTAATTCATTACACAAGTCAGCGCAAGGTCTTGCTCAAACTGCAGTACTTTGGTCTCAAGGTATGAGAGTAGACCCTGTTTCAATTGAAAGAAGTTTACTTTTGATTCAAACAACAAGCCCAAGTTCATTGTTGCTTGCTTCTTGTGAATCTGCCTTGAGAGTGTTGAGAAGCAAGAAAGGACAAAGGAAAATTAAAAACAGAATTGATAATGCTCTTAAATTCAGGGAGAAATTAATAAAAAAAGGTATCCCGTTAGTAAATAATCATGATCCTTTGAGACTTATTTTAAATACTGCAAAGATAGGAGTTAGTGGATTTGAGGCCGACGAGTTTTTTATTTCTAATGGTGTAATTGCAGAATTACCTGATCCAGGTTGCTTGACATTTTGTTTAGGATTTGCACCTCATACTGACTTTGTTTATTCACTTGAAAGTGTTTTTAAGAAACTTCTAAATTTCTATAAGGAAAGACCTCCATTACCTATTTTCATTAAGCCTCCATTGAAGTCATTAAGAGTTCCTGCTATTTCCATTTCTAATGCTTGGAAATTAGATCATAAGAAAGTGGAACTTATTAACTCCGTAGGTGAAGTTTCTGCAGACTTTATTTGTCCTTACCCTCCAGGAATTCCAATTATTATTCCTGGAGAAAAATTAGACTCAGAAATAGTTTCCTGGTTAATATCTCATCATTCTAAATGGCCTAGTCAAATCCCAAATTATATAAGGGTTGTTTCCTAAACTTTTTATGTTCATAAATAAACGGGATAAATTTGATTTTTACAGAGATGTTTTCTCATGATTTCAAAAAATGCTTGCTAATACTATGAAATGAATTAATTCTATTGTTTTGGATCTCAACATAATATACTTGAATTTTATTTAGCCCTAGTTGTAGTTAATGCTATTAGGCTCCTATGAAAAGAGATTTATCAGCGGTCTTGCAGCAGGATTGTTTGGGCTTTTGATAGTTGGACTGGGAGGCTGGTGGTTTACTTTTGCAGTTGGATTAATTGTTCAGCTAGCTTTATTAGAATTTTTCAGGATGGCTGAATTTACTGGTATAAGACCTGCCACTAAAACAACTCTTGTTGCATGTCAATTGCTTCTTGTTTTGACTCAGTTAGCTTGTGATGGACATATTTCTTATGATCTTGTAGGCGCTGTATTGCCCCTTTCTGGTGCTGCAGTTTGTGGATGGTTGCTTTTGCAACCCGTTACTGGATCAATTGCAGATATAGCAGCTTCTATTTTTGGTTTGTTTTATTTGGGATTTCTTCCTAGTCATTGGTTGAAATTACGTAGTTTGATCTCAATAGATTTACCGAATGATATAAACCTTGTCCCTAGTATTTGGCCTGAAATTTACTCTTCAGGAATGATAATAACTTTGATTTCATGCTTAATGATTGTTGCAACTGATATAGGTTCATATGCGTTTGGAATTAAATTTGGATCGACACCTCTTTCGCCCATTTCTCCTTCGAAAACGATAGAAGGTGCACTTGGAGGTTTTTTCAGCTCAATTCTTTTAGGTGGGATTTTTGGAGTGTTTTTGGAATGGAAATATGGATTTCTAATAGGAGCCTTCCTTGGCTTTTTAATAGCATTTTTTGCTTTAATTGGCGATCTAGTTGAATCTATGATGAAAAGAGATGCTGGAATCAAAGATTCAGGTAATGTTCTACCTGGTCATGGAGGAATCCTTGATAGAATTGATAGTTATTTATTTACTCCAGCAGTCGTTTATTATACTCTAATTTTGATCCATCCTGTTTTTAATTAAGGGATAACATTTGAATAACCTTTTAAAATAATTTCTCCTTTTGTAATATTAGCTTCACTAATATAGATATTTTTGTCCATTGGCAAAGTCTTATTTATGCAGCACTCTTCATTCAAAATGATGATTTTTCCTTTGTCAGCTAATAAAGTAAAATAAGCAGTTTTGATTTTTTCTTTATCTTCATTTAGTCCTATTAGTTTTATTTTATCTGAATCAATTTTAAAAGATAAAAGTTCTTTAACTTCTAATATTTCTTTAGATAGCCAGCAACGAAGTGTGCTCAATTCATTCAAAAGTAAGGAATCCTCTAGTTCTTTACTTGTGAAATTTACTTCTCCCTCTATTTTAAATTTTTCTTTAATATTAATTGATTTTTTGAAAACTTTTATGTTAAGCCTTATTTTTCCAGTATTGATTTTTACAATATTAAAAGATAGGCCTTTGAAGGTAACTTTTTTCGCAGTTAATTTGATCTCTTTAATTATTCCCTTGAATAAATCTAAATCCGAACCAAACACTTCTAATTTTAGACTTTGCACTGAATTGCATTTACTAATAATCCATTTTTTTAACCCATTTTCAATTAATTTTAGAAATAATCCTTTGTCTTTTAAAGAAGTATTAGTTAAATTAAATGCCATCTTTCCATTTATCTGCTACTAATTGCGGATATTCAAGATGAGGAAGATGCCCACAATTTTTAATTTCTTCTTGGTTGTTTTTTAATAATTCTTTTGATGCTATTTTTTCATCAAGTGTAAGTATATTATCTTCTGAACCCCATAATACTTTTATGGGCTGAGATGGTAAAGGATACCCATAATTTGCAACCCCACCACTTCGAGCAAAAGCAGCTAAAGATGAGCGCCATCCAGGAACTTTTAAATGAATGGAAGCAATTTGTTCCTCTTGTTCATTTACATTTATTTTTGGATTTGAGAATGCTTTTTCGCAAAGCTTCTTTCTGAAATATGGATTACTAAGAATACAAACACCAATTTGATCAAGGGGCCATGGTACTTTCATTCTTTTTCCAGTTAATCCTGCTGGGCTTAATAACAAAAGTCGATTAATTAATTTGGGATTGTTTCTCGCTACTTCCATTGCAAGTGCACCGCCCATTGATGCTCCAATTATTCCAATAGGTTTTTCTCCAGGGGGTTGGAGTAAGATTTGATTGATAAATTTGACAATATTCTCTGCATTATATTTTCCTTCCACAGCTCTTGGGGCAAATCCAAATCCATAGAGATCTGGAATAAGTATTTGATAGCTTGAACTAAGTAGCGGGACTAGTCTTCTGAATTCAAGAAAGCAGCTGTCAAAACCGTGTAGAAGTAAAATTGTTGGTCCTTTACCACAGTTAACGACTGGAAATAATTCTGATTTTGATCTAGAAAACCCTTTTATTTCAAGCCACTTCACTTTATTTATCAAGTCAATTGCAAGAGGGTCAAGAAGTTGGCTTTTGATAGTATTTAGTTGTTCTTTATTTGAAAGAAGGTTGGGATAAGGGGTCTTTATTTCTTTGTTCAAGATCTTTTTTCTAGAGTTGTTTGGGATATATTTAATGATGCTAAAGTTGCTTTAAATAATTGTTCTAATTTCACCTCAAAAGGAAGTTTATGAATATCTGAATTTTTATTGCATGCGAATTCACAGGCTTTTTTTAAATTATTAATACTAATATCATTTAAGCCAAGTGATTTTATATCTGTAGGTAACTCTAGTTTTTCAAGAAATTCTGTAAGTTGTAATCTAGCTTGCTTGGCTAATTGATTGTTTGAATTAAGTTCTTCAAGATGCAATTGGATAATTATTCCGACTCCAACAATTTCTCCATGAAGAGGCTTTTTAGAGAAATTTAATTGGGTTAAGCCGTTATGCATTGGATGAGCAATGGCTGTCCTGCAGTTTGAACCGCCAACACCTCCTATTAGCCCTGCTGTCAGTGCACAACCTTCGACAATTCTTATCCATGAATCACTGTTTACGTTCTTAAAAGCTTCCTGAGAATCAATAAGTAATTGATCTCTTAATACTCTTGCAAGTTGAACGGCTTGTTGAACTAATCCATCATTACTTGCAGAACTTGTTAGAGAAGATTCATACCATTTGGCAAGAGCATCAGCAATTCCACTTGCTAATGTTCGTGGTGGTGCTTTTCTTATGAAGGAATAATCAAAAATCAATAAATCTGGGCATGAATTAAGTATTTCATCTTTAATAAAAGCACCATTAGGAGAATAAATGTTTGAAAGTGCTGTCCATCCTGCACATGTAGCTGCACTTAGAGGAATTGTTATTACTGGTATAGATAGTCTATTTGCAATTAATTTCCCAGCATCTAGAACTTTTCCTCCACCAGCTGCAATAATTGCATCACAATTATTGTCTTTTGATATCTGAAGGATTTGGTTTAAATCTTCTTCGCAGCAATCATATTTTAGTAAGCCTGAAATTGTATTTAGCCCAATGTTAATTAGATCACTTTTTAAAACATTCCTAATATTTTCTGTTGAGGAACTTCTACCTAATAAAAGAGGCTTTTTACAAATCATTTTAATTAACTGTTTGCTTTCTTCCCATGCAGATTCTCCACGAATAACTTTTAAGGGTGCTATTGATTGATAATTAGTATTTTTAATCATAAACTTATTTTTTATTGGATGTTTGGTTTTTTCTTATAATCTTGCTCCGGCAAGTTGCACTGTTTTATTCTTTTCTACTTGCTTTACTATGACTTTTTTGTTTTCATCTATATCAACTTCGGCATAATCACCATCTTTTATTCTTCCTGAAAGTACTTCTTCAGCAAGACTATCTTCTAATAATCTCATCACAGCTCTTCTTAATGGTCTTGCTCCATAAGATGGGTTATACCCTTCTTCTACTAGTCTTTCTTTGAAGGCATCAGATACAGTTAAGTGTATTCCTTTCTCGTGTATTCTATGGAAAACTTCTTTGAGCATGATTTCTGCTATATCCTTAACCTCATTTCTTGTAAGCTGTCTGAATACAATAATTTCATCTAATCTATTAAGAAATTCAGGACGGAAATATTGTTTTAATTCCTCATTAACTAAGGACTTGATTCTATTATATTGACTATCTTCAACATTTTCTCCGGAAAATTCAAAGCCAAGTCCACCGCCACCTTTCTCAATTACTTTTGATCCAATATTTGATGTCATGATTATTAAAGTATTTTTGAAGTCAACGGTTCTTCCTTTTGAATCAGTTAGCCTGCCTTCTTCTAATAATTGAAGGAGAAGATTAAAAACATCTGGATGAGCTTTTTCAATTTCGTCAAAAAGAACAACTGTATAAGGTCTTCTTCTGACAGCCTCAGTTAATTGTCCTCCTTCATTAAACCCTACATAACCTGGAGGGGATCCAATCAGTTTGCTGACAGTATGTCGTTCCATGAATTCGGACATATCAAGCCTTATCATTGCTTCTTCACTTCCAAAGAAATATGTTGCTAATGCTTTCGTTAGCTCTGTTTTTCCTACCCCTGTGGGGCCAGAGAAAATAAAACTTGATATAGGCCTATTTGGATTCTTAAGTCCCACTCTTGCTCTTCTAATGGCTTTTGAAACTGCTTTTACCGCTTCGTCTTGACCAATTAATCTTTGATGTAATGTTTCTTCCATATTTAATAATTTTACTGATTCACTTTCAGTAAGTTTTTGTACAGGAACACCAGTCCATGATGCAACTATATGTGCGATATCTTCTTCATTAACTATCGGGGAACCTGTTAGATTATTTTCTTTGTTAGATGATTTATCTTGTTCATTATCTTTAGGTTCAATTTTTTGGTTTTGTGATTCTTTAGAGTTGCTCTCTTTTTCTCTGGAGTCTTGTAATAGTGTTCTTATTTTTTCTCGTAATGCAACTTCTTTTTCCCTAAGCTCACCAGCTTTAGTGAAATTTTGTTCTCTTACTGATTCTTCTTTGTCTTTTTGTATTTGGCGTAATTCTTTATCTACTTCTTTTGCTTCAGGTGGAAGCTTTGAATTTAAAAGACGGACTCTACTACCAGCTTCATCAATTAAATCTATTGCTTTATCAGGTAAGAATCTGTCAGAAATATAACGATCTCCAAGATTTGCCGCTGCATTTAGAGCTTCATCAGTGATTTTTAACCTGTGATGTTGTTCATATCTCTCTCTTAATCCACGAAGTATTTCAATTGTATCTTCTATAGAAGGTTCTCCAATCATTACTGGTTGGAATCTTCGTTCTAGTGCTGCATCACGTTCAATATGTTTTCTATATTCATCTAAAGTTGTAGCTCCTATACATTGCAGTTCTCCTCTTGCTAAAGCTGGTTTTAGTATATTTGCAGCATCAATAGCTCCTTCTGCTGCGCCCGCTCCAATAAGAGTATGCACTTCATCGATAACTAGAATTACATTTCCTGCTGATTTGATTTCTTCCATTATTTTTTTAAGTCTTTCCTCGAATTCACCTCGATATTTTGTGCCAGCTACTAATAGCCCTATATCAAGAGTTAGGACTCTTTTTTCTTCAAGAATATCAGGAATATTTCCTTGTTGAATCCTTTGAGCTAAACCTTCTGCTATTGCCGTTTTACCAACTCCTGGTTCACCTATTAAAACCGGATTGTTTTTTGTTCTCCTACCAAGTATTTGAATTACTCTATCAATTTCTTCATGTCTACCAACAACAGGATCAAGTTTTGACTCGCTAGCTAATTTAGTTAAATTTGTTCCAAATTCATCAAGTGTGGAGGTTTTTAATGATCCTTTTGATGATCCGCCTCCAGTCGTAACTTCTGCAGTCTCTCCAAGCATTCTGATTACTTGGGTTCTAACTTTGGTTAAATCAACCCCTAGATTTTCAAGAACTCTTGCTGCAACACCTTCTCCTTCTCTTATAAGCCCAAGTAAAAGGTGTTCTGTTCCTATGTAGTTATGACCTAATTGACGTGCTTCTTCTAAAGAAAGTTCTAGAACTCTTTTGGCTCTTGGTGTAAAAGGAATTTCTACCGCAACAAAGCCAGAACCTCTACCTATAATTTTTTCTACTTCAACTCTTGAATCCTTAAGATTAACTCCCATAGACTTAAGAACTTTTGCAGCAACTCCTGTTCCTTCCCCTATGAGACCTAAAAGGATTTGCTCAGTGCCAACAAAATTGTGACCTAGGCGGCGGGCCTCTTCCTGGGCCAGCATTATCACCTTTATGGCCTTTTCAGTAAACCTCTCAAACATGGTTTAGGCCAATTGCATTTATATGTAATTTATCAGGATTGACAATAAAATGTGTATACGGTTTTCTTTTTGGCAATATGAATAGTTTGAATATGCTTAATAGGTTCACAAAGATTTAACTATTGAGGAAGCTCCTCGTTGGGAAATGTTTGATTTAATTATTTGAGTTTTTTGAATTTAAATAATTCCAAAGAATCAAAGCATCAGATCCATTTTGATAGTACTTATGGCGAATACCTTCAAGTTTAAACCCTAATTTTTTATATAAAGAATTTGCTGAGGTGTTCTCACTTGAAACTTCGAGAGTGGCTTTTTGGGCCCCTTTTAATTGGGCTTTATTTAATAATGTAGACAAAATCACTTTACCTAGGCCTTTTTTTCTATGAATAGGGTCTACAGCAAGAACAGTTATATGCAATTCATCACAAATAATCCAGCCGCTAGACATGGCAATGAGTTTTTTTTCGTGGAAGATTCCATAACAAAGTCGGTTCGATTCAGATAATTCTCGTTCCCATTGTTTTTTTGTCCAGATCGCTTTTAAAGTGATGGCATCAAGTGCAATGCAATTTTTTAAATGCGTAGGATTTAATCGGACAATGATGAGATCTGAAAATTTATCCATCTTTATTAGATCTGTCTTTCAGAAATTGTTTTTCCAATGTGTTTAATTGATCTTTAGATTGGAGCTTAGAGCTTAAATTTTCTATCTATGTCACAACTCAAACCCTATGAGAACCATAGAGATATATCTAGCCCTAATAGAAATATTGCACCAATTACAACTGAAATTAATGAAAATAATCAATTAGTTGTTGGTGGCTGCGTAATTAGTGATCTAGCGAAAAGGTATGGAACTCCTCTATATATTCTTGATGAAGCGACTATAAGAGCTTCTTGCAAGGCTTATAAAAGCTCTCTTGAAAAATATTATAAAGGAGATTCCTTACCTATATACGCGTCTAAAGCAAATAGCTCACTGGTGATCAGTAGTATAATTTCTTCGGAAGGGTTAGGCTTAGATGCTGTATCAGAGGGAGAACTTATTACTGCTCTTAAAGGTGGGTTGAAAGGTGAAAATATTGTTCTCCATGGTAATAATAAATCAAAACATGAATTACAACTGGCTTATAATAATAAGGTAAAAATTATTATTGATAATTATCATGATATAGAAATTTTGAAGTCAATAGTTCCTTCTGAAGGGACTGCAGCAGAAGTGATGTTGAGATTTACCCCAGGAATTGAATGTCATACTCATGAATATATAAGAACAGGTCATTTGGATTCTAAGTTTGGATTTGATCCAGAAGAATTAGAAAAAGTATTAATCGATTTAAAGAATTATAGCTTTGTACGATTGATTGGCTTACATGCACATATAGGCTCTCAAATATTTGAACTTCAACCTCATATTGATCTTGTTGGCGTTATGGTTGAAGCTTTGAAACTTGCAAGGAAGCTTGGTCACCCTGTCTCTGATCTTAATATTGGAGGTGGGTTGGGTATAAAATATATTAATTCTGATGATCCACCCTCTATAGAGAATTGGATAAAAGTTATATCTGAAGCGCTAAACTCTTCTTGTAGCGAAAATAATATAAGCTTACCAAGGTTAATGTGTGAACCGGGAAGATCTTTAGTTGCAACATCTGGTATAACTATTTATGAAATAGGTTCAAGGAAGGATATTCCAGGTGTAAGAACTTATTTATCTGTTGATGGAGGAATGAGTGATAATCCGAGGCCTATAACTTATCAATCAGAATATTCTGCTTGCTTGCTTGATAAGCCATTTTCCAAAACAGAAGAAAAAGTAACAATTGCTGGGAAGCATTGTGAGTCAGGAGATGTATTGCTGAAAGACTTTGCTTTACCCAAGTCCAAAAGTGGAGATTTTTTAGGGGTATTTGGCACTGGAGCTTACAATTTTTCAATGAGTTCAAATTACAACCGTATTCCTAGACCTGCTGCTGTGATTGTTAGTAATGGACATGCTGAAATTATTCAGAGGAGGGAGTTGTCTGAAGATCTATTGCGATATGACTTACTACCGGATCGCTTTATTACCAATGATTAGGTAAGTTAATATTAATTTTGGGAATTAGGAGTGAATTTCTGGTGGTTCATAAATTTGCGTTTCTTATTAGATTTTTTGTTCGCTTCTTCTCTAGGAGTGCTCTTGTTTTCAAGAGTAAAAGAATCTAGAACCCTTTGGTTGCTTCGTGGCTACCTTTTTTTAGTTGCATTGGCTTGGTTTGTCCAACGTTTTGCAAGTCTTCCTCTTACCTCACAGTTAATTGATGCGCTTGTTCTAGCCTGTTCTTTGTCATTGGCAATTTTATGGCAAGGAGAATTAAGAAGATTAATGGAATTATTAGGAACTGGAAGACTAGCTGTTCTTTTAGGGAATCCTCAAAAAGAATTTCGAGCGAGTTCAAATACAGTTGCTCAACTTACGGAAGCAGCCGGAAGACTTTCTCAGAATCGAAAAGGTGCTCTTGTTGTTGTGGATATGGGAAGTGATCTTCGCCCAGAAGATTTTCTATACCCTGGCGTGCCAATAGATGCTCAACTATCAACAGAATTATTATTGAATCTTTTTGCTGCAGATACCCCCCTTCATGATGGGGCTGTACTCGTAAGAGGAAATAGAATTGTCTCTGCAGGAGTTATTTTGCCTTTATCTAGACAAGCTATTAGTAGATATGGAACTCGGCATTTAGCTGCTTTAGGTATTACTGAGAGATTTGATAGATGCATTTGTGTTGTAGTTTCAGAGGAGTCAGGTACATTATCTTTGGCAAATCAAGGTCGCCTAGAAAGACCCATAACTAGTAGCAGATTATTAGATTTGCTTATGGATTTATTAGGTTCTCTAGCCTCAGGTCAATCAAAAGTTAATTCAACAAGCACCTCTAATAAGCATTCTTATATGATTGGAAAGAGTAAAGCAAATCCATCCAAGACTAATCTAGGAAGTCTTTCTCCTAATAGTCTCAATAAAGAGTCTTCAAAGTGAGGCAATCTTCTTTAATTAATTCAGGAAAGAAAAGGGTGAGTTCTATTCTCCCGAGCGAGTTGGATTCAGGGCGTTTACCTGATCATATTGCGATAATTATGGATGGTAATGGGAGATGGGCTAAAGGAAGAGGACTGCCTAGATCTATAGGGCATAAACAAGGAGTTGAAGCTTTAAAAAAAACTTTGCGACTTTGTGATGATTGGGGAATTAGTGCTTTAACTGTATATGCTTTCTCAACGGAAAATTGGTCTAGGCCTGGTGAGGAGGTCAGTTTTCTTCTGACACTTTTTGAACATGTGCTGCAAAAAGAATTGGAATCATTAATTGAGGAGCAAGTAAAGATTAATTTTTTAGGTGATATTGGTGTGCTCCCAGATAAATTGAAGGAATTGATGAAAAAAGCTATTGATTCAACTCAAGGTAATAAAGGAATTAGATTTAATGTTTGTACAAATTATGGAGGTAGAAGAGAACTGGTTTTTGCCGCTAAGAAGTTAGCTTTAAAGGCAGTTAATGGTGAATTAGATCCAAATTTGATTGATGAAGAGATTTTTTCTAATGAACTTTTTACGGCTAAAGAGACTGACCCTGATCTTCTGATTCGAACTAGTGGTGAAAATCGCTTAAGCAATTTTTTACTTTGGCAATTGGCATATTCAGAGATTCATATTACAAATGTTCTTTGGCCCGATTTTGATGCAAATGCCTTAAAAAAGGCACTTTTAGACTATCAATCTAGGCTTAGACGCTTTGGCGGGGTTTAAGAAATTTGTTCAGATTCTCTTCAGGAGTGATTTTTTGTACATCATTGGCTAAAACTATTAAAGCTGTAGTTAATTTGATATAGAAGTCTTGTATGAATTTGCATAATCCCACCAGACTTAACAGCTCTGCAAGAGTAGCTGAAAAAAAAGATTTTTCTGCTTTGATTCAAACAGCTGATGACTTTGAACTTCGATCAGATTGGATGTTTGAAGAAATAAAGGAGTTAATTGAGTTGCCTTTAATGGATTTATTATGGAAAGCTCAGCTTGTTCATAGAGCATCCAACCCTGGATATAAGGTTCAATTGGCTTCACTGTTAAGTGTCAAAACGGGTGGATGTTCAGAAGATTGTGCATATTGTCCTCAATCCGTACATAGCAATACAGAAGTTGAAATTACGCCTCAACTAGATATTCAATTAGTTCTAAATCAAGCAAAAGCTGCAAAACAGGCTGGTGCAGATAGATTCTGTATGGGATGGGCATGGAGAGAGATAAAAGATGGAATAGCTTTTGAATCTATGTTGGAAATGGTACGTGGTGTAGTTGCTTTAGGTATGGAGGCTTGTGTTACGGCTGGAATGCTTACTGATCATCAGGCGGCTCGATTAGCTTCAGCTGGTTTGACCGCTTATAATCATAATCTTGATACAAGTCCTGAACATTATGAGAAGATTATTTCTACCCGAACTTATCAACAGCGATTAGAAACTTTGCAAAGAGTACGTTCTGCTGGAATCACTTTGTGCTGTGGCGGAATTATCGGTATGGGTGAATCGATAAGAGATAGAGCTTCTTTACTGCAGGTTTTAGCTAATATGAATCCTCATCCTGAAAGTGTTCCTATTAATGCCTTGGTTGCTGTAGAAGGCACACCATTGGAAAATCTCTCATCGATTGATCCATTAGAAATGGTTAGAATGGTTGCTACTGCAAGAATTTTAATGCCTAAAAGCCGTATACGTCTCAGTGCAGGTAGACAACAATTAGGTAGAGAAGCTCAAATCCTTTGTTTGCAAGCTGGAGCAGATTCTATATTCTATGGCGATACACTATTGACAACAAGTAACCCACAAGTTGAGTCTGACCGTCAATTGCTTTCTGATGCAGGAGTTACAGCTAACTGGATTGTAAATAAGAAATGAAAATAGTCGACGAGGATCTTTCTCGTAATGGTTATAAAATAGCCGCTTTTTATTGTTTTACTTATTTAGATGATACTTCTATCTCTACCTTATTGACTCTATTATCAACTAAAACGAAATCCAATAATCTTAGAGGTAGTATTTTAATTGCTTCCGAAGGTGTTAATGGGACGATATGTGGATTACCTGCTGAGGTTTTAGCACTAGTGGAAGACCTTCAAACTGTTTTAGGCAAAGAGTTCTTAGAAATAAAATTTAGTTGGAGTTCTAGACAGGCATTTCGTCGTTTTAAAGCAAGGAGAAAAAAAGAAATTGTTACTATGGGGGTTAATGCTATTGATCCAACTAAATCTGTTGGTAAGTATGTAGAGCCAAAAGATTGGAACAACTACTTAACAGATCCAGATACATTAGTTATTGATACCCGGAATGAATATGAAGTTGCTATTGGAACTTTTAAAGGTGCTTTAAACCCTAATACAGATACTTTTCGTCAATTTCCTGATTGGGTTGAAGAAACTTTAGTCCCTTACATCGAAGAATTAGCTCCGAAGAGGATAGCATTGTTTTGTACTGGTGGTATTCGTTGTGAGAAAGCTACTTCTTATTTAAAAGAGAAAGGCTTGACGGATATCTACCACCTCCATGGAGGAATTTTAAAATACTTAGAAAATGTTTCCATTGATGATAGCCTTTGGGAAGGTGAATGTTTTGTTTTTGACCAACGAGTGTCTTTGAATCATCAACTTTTACCGGGTGAATATTGCCTATGTCATGCATGTGGGAGACCTGTCTCTGTAGAAGATAGAAATAGAAAGTCTTATATTCGTGGTATTCAATGTCTTTATTGCATTGATCTTTTTAATGATAAAGATAGAGCTAGATTTGCTGAAAGACAAAGACAAATTGATGACTTTTCTAAACGTCTACCTGGAAATTCGATATGGCCTAATTCAGCATTATAGATTACTATGAAAATTAATTTAATTCAATTAGAGAAAGAAGCTTCCACAAAAGGTCTTCTTTTAAGATTACAAGTTAGAAGACCTTTGAACATTTGGTCCTTAAGACTTGTCGTTGCTGAAGAGATTGAATCTCAAAAAATACGTATTTGGGGAGAAATGAAAGCCTGGGCTTATAAAGGAGTTGATGGATTGCAATTAGACACCATGTTAGTTAACCCAAAAGCACCACAGGGTGTTGGTCATTTAATATGGGCTGCTACGATGTTATGGGCATTAGAAGAGACTCCTTGCAAGAGGGCACGCTTATTAGCTATACATGATGCTGATAATCAACATAATAGATTAATTCGTTATTTTCATCAAAGAGGATTTAGACCCAGTAGAGAAGTAGGAGCTGCAATTCTTGACTTACCGTTAAGAATAATTTGGGGTGGAGCCGGCTCTCTAATGATAGGAGATTGTAACGAAGTCCTTAACTATAGTCTTCGCCAATGGCGAAAATTAACATAGATGGACAATTTAATTTTGTTCTGCATGATAACTGCTACGAACTAGCGGCCCACTATTTACTTTTTTGAATCCTAACTCTTTTGCAATTTCGGCAAAATCAAAAAAATCATTTGGACTCCAATAGCGTTGAACTGGAATATGAGCAAGTGAAGGACGCAAATATTGACCAATAGTTAGATATTGACAATCAACCTTACGGAGATCTTGGAGAGAATTAATGATTTCTTCTCGACTTTCCCCTAAACCTAACATTAGACCTGATTTCGTTGGAATGTTTGGATCTAAATTTCTTGCTGTTTTTAATAGTCGTAATGAATTAGCATAAGTTGCACCTCTACGAACTTCCTTTTGGAGACGTTTAACTGTTTCTAAATTATGATTGAAGCAAACTGGTTTCAAAGATAGAACTTTCGCAAGTCGATTTTTTTGCGACCTAATCTGTTCGAACTTATTTTTTTCATTACCCCAAAAGTCTGGAGTGAGTACTTCAATTAATATATCTGGAACTAAGTTTCTAATTTCTTTCATCGTTGTTGTAAATAAACTTGCACCATGGTCAGAAAGGTCATCTCTAGCTACTGATGTTAGGACTACATATTTAAGCTTTAATTCTTTTACGGCATAAGCCACTTGTAATGCTTCTTTGGGATTTTGTTTTTCAGTAGGCGATCCTTTATTTACTTGACAGAACGCACAACTTCTAGTGCAAATAGAACCTCCTAGTAAAAATGTCGCCGTACCAGCTGCATAGCATTCACCTCTATTCGGGCATCTGCCTTCTTCGCAAATAGTGTTGAGGCCTTTACTTTTTACGACTCTCTGAACTTTTGCTAATTGCGATGCTTTACCTATGCTTGGCTTGACCCAGCTTGGGAGACGTGAGCTGGGTGGGATACTACTGAATTTGGTTTTACTGTTTGAGGCTTTCATATTGTGCTAGGAATAAATTGATCTTTAGTCCATGTTTATACGTCCTTCTAAGGCTCTACTTAGAGTAACTTCATCAGCATATTCAAGTTCACTACCAACAGGTAGGCCATAAGCGATTCGTGTGACTTTTGCAAATGGTTTTAATAGCTTTGCAAGGTATAAGCTTGTTGTATCACCTTCTACACTTGGAGTTAAGGCAAGAATAACTTCTTTAATAGAGTTTTTATCCACTCTTTGTATAAGGCTTGTTATTTCTATCATTTCTGGTCCTATCCCATCCATTGGGGAAATGAGTCCTCCTAAGACATGATACTTACCTTTGTACTCTCGTGTTCGTTCTAATGCTAATAGATCCCTGGAGTCGGCGACAACACAAATAAGAGTTTTATCTCTTTCAATGTTATTACATATTTCGCATATTTTACTAGCAGTTAAATGAAAGCATTGTTGGCATTGGCCTACTTGATTGTGTGCATTTAGTAATGCATTGGAAAAATTACGGATTTTTTCATCGGGTTGCCGCAAGAGATGTAAGGCTAATCTTTGAGCTGTACGAGGTCCAATCCCAGGCAGTTGCTCGAATTGATCTATTAATTTAGATAGAGGTTTTGTAAAGCCGCTCAGTGTTCTATCGCAGATATATAGAATTTAACGATTGTTTCTTGAGATAACACTAATTTAAGTATGTTTAAAGTCGTTTAACTTAGTATTAGTACTGGGCCATTCTAGAAACCCTGCAATTGAAGATCAAAACCATGCGCACATTTCTCCGCTTTCTCTTAGTAATAGTCTGTATTTTCTCCTTGACGGCTTGCTCTGGCGGAAGCTCTGCAGGCTTAGAAGCATTTAGAAGCCCTGATGGTCGTTATGGATTTTTATATCCAATTGGTTGGACAAAGGTATCTGTAGAAAATGGTCCAGAAGTGGTATTTCATGATTTGATTAATAGTGATGAGACTTTAAGTCTTGTTATTTCTAAATTAGAAAATGATATTGATTTAAGAGATTTGGGGACTGCAAAAGAAGTTGGAAGAAGATTGACTAATGAAGTTACTGATGAGAAAGGTAATTCGCGAGATGTTCAATTATTAGATGCTAACTCTAGAGAAAATTCAGATCATATGTTTTATGATTTGGAATATTCAGTTGATTTTGGTAATAAAAACAGGCATGAATTAGCATCAGTAGTTGTTGATCATGGTTATCTTTATACATTAGCAGCAAGTTCTAGCGAGGAAAGATGGCCTCAAGTTAAGGATCTTTATGCAAAGGTCTTGAATTCATTTAAGTTTTTAATTTGAATTATGAGTATGAATCTTTACTGAAATTCAATGTTATTTTTTTTTCTAAGACCAGACTGAACATTCCATAGATCCAAATAAATATTATTATTTTGTATTAATGAATCATGTGTACCAACCTCTACAATATTGCCCTTATCTAATACAACTATTTGATCGGCATTTCTTACTGTGCTTAGTCTGTGAGCAATGACAATAGTTGTTCTATTAGAGGTGATTTTTTCCAGTGATCTTTGAATAGCTGCCTCAGTTTCATTGTCTACGGATGCTGTCGCTTCATCAAGAATTAATATCGGGGCGTCTTTGAGAATAGCTCTGGCAATTGCTATTCTTTGACATTGGCCACCTGAGAGTTTTTGTCCTCTTTCTCCAATTATAGTTTTATATCCTAAAGGTAATTGTTTTATAAATTGGTTTGCTTCAGCAACCTCTGCAGCTTCTTTTATTTGCTTTTGATTTGCTTTGTTATTTCCATAAGCAATATTCTCCTCAATTGTTCCATGAAAAAGATATGTCTCTTGACTGACAAGAGCAATGCAGCGTCTTAGATCACTTAAGTTATATGAATTTATTGAGATTTCATCCAGTTCAATAACTCCTTGGTCAATTGAATATAGCCTTAATAATAATTTAACCAAAGTACTTTTCCCAGATCCAGTGGCTCCCACTATTCCAACAGTAGAACCTGGATTAATTGTTAGATTAAATTCCTTTAATAGCGGAGAACGATCTAAATAAGAAAAAGAAACATTTTTGAATTTAATTTTCCCAATTATTTCTATAGGCTTAATTCTTTTTAAGCCGCCAGAAATATTAATAGGCATATCTATAAGGTCTAAAACTCTATTCGTAGATGCCATTGACCTCTGATAGTCATCAAGAACATGTCCAAGTGTTGTAAGAGGCCAAAGCAATCTTTGGGTAATGAATACAAGAAAACTATATGTACCAATAGCCATATTCCCTTGCCAGCATCTTAAGCCACCAATAATTAAAATAGAAAGGAACGCAAAAAGAATAGCAAATCTTATTAAAGGAATAAATGCTGCTGATAATTTAATTGCTTTGTTATTACTTTTTTGATAAGATTTGCTGTCTAATTTGAGACGAGAAAGCTCCCACTCCTCAGTAGCAAAGCTTTTTATTGTAAGCATACCAAGTAGATTATTATTTAGTCTAGAAGCTAAATCTCCTGCCTTTTCTCTAACATCCTTGTACCTTGGTGATAGTTTTGATTGGAATTTTATTGACCCTATAAGAATTACTGGTATTGGTATAAAGGCAAGTAATGATATGTCTGGAGCTAAAAATGTCATAGCCCCTCCTACTATTAAAACAGTTATGATTAATTGAATTATTTTATTTGCACCTTCATCTAAAAATCTTTCTAATTGGTTTATATCATCATTTAATACTGTCATAAGTCTTCCTGTACTGTCAGACTCAAAGAATTCCATCTCTAATTTTTGCAAATGATCATATGCCTTGATACGTAACTTATGTTGAACTATTTGCGCAAGATTTCTCCAGTATAAGCCGTATAAGTACTCAAACAGTGATTCAGCTGTCCAGATAATTATAGAACATATTGCAAGAAAAATGAGTTGTTGAGGAACACTTTCATATCCAAATTTAGCTAGCCAAGATTTATCTTCTCTGGCTACAATATCAACAGAAAGACCAATTAAAGCTGGAGGTGCAAGATCAAATAACTTATTCAATATTGAGAAGCTAGATGCTATATAAAGAAGATTCTTATGATCTCTTAAATTTGCTAGTAATCTTTTTATTGGGTTTTTTTCTATAATTTTATGTTTATGCATTTTAAAGTAAGTGTAAAAGTTTAGGAATCTAATGTGAAATGTTTAGAGGCCTCATTTTTGCAATATTCCTGAGCTTTATCAATGGAGTAACTTAATTGAAACTTGTTGATAAAACATTTGCAGGTAAATTTTGCCATCTCAGGAGGGGGACTTTCTCCAGCTGCTTTCATTTCGGCATTAAAATTTATTAGACAGATCTCATTTAATAAATTACTTTTTTCTAATGCCTCTTTTTTATTAGCTTTAACGTGGCTAATATTCATCTCTAAAGTTAGAAAAAGAAATAATATCAAATACCTTAATATGATACACATTTATTAATTCCTATTGATCTGTAACTCTCTGTTCATTACTTTAACCTTTTTAAGTGAATTGAAGATATTTGGAGGCATTTCCTTTGGTAGGTCAACTAAACTATAATTCTCAAAGATCCGTATTCTACCAATCATTCTTCCTTTAAGTCCTGTTTCATTAGCTATTGCACCGACAAGATTACCTGGCTTTACACGATCTCTATAACCTACTTCAACACGAAAACGTTCCATATGATTGTCTGGTTGTCCGTTATCTATTTCGTTTCTTCCCCGTTTCTTGAATCTATCATCCCTACGACCATTTCTATTCGCTCTTTGAGATGATTGCTTAATCCATGATTCATCTCCATTTTCAAGAAGTGGATTTTTTCCTAAAGATAAACTAATAGCAGCTAAGGCTATTTGTTTTGCATCTATATTTAGTTCTCCCTCCATGTTTAGTATTAATTCATTAAGAATATCTGTCTCTTTATGGTTTTCTCTTTCGGCTGTTACCTCTTTAAGGAGTCTATCTTGAAGTCTTTTAACTCTATTTGTATTAATTGTTTCATTACTAGGAATTTCCATTCTGTCGATAGATTGCCCTACAGCTCTTTCGAGATTATTTAAAAAACCACGTTCTCTTGGATTAACAAAAAGAACTGCTTCACCAGTTCTACCTGCTCTACCTGTTCTTCCAATTCGATGAATATAGGCCTCTTTGTCAAATGGCATATCATAATTAATAACTAAGCCTATACGATCCACGTCAAGTCCTCTTGCTGCTACATCAGTTGCAACAAGTATATTAACTGAACCTTGTCGTAGTCTTTCAACTGTTCTTTCCCTTTGATTTTGAGGTACGTCTCCATTTAATACAGCTACGCTATGTCCAATTGCCTCTAACCTTTCGGCGACTGTCAGAGTTATAACTTTGGTGCGAGTAAAAATAATTACGCCTTCTTCTGAGACTGCTTCTAGAACTCTTTGAAGAGCTTCTATCTTATAACTATTTTGAACAATTAAAAATCTCTGGCGAATTAAGTTTTCTTTCTGACTTGTAGCTTTTATAGTTATTTCAGCTGGTGAATTTAGATATTTTTTTGATAATCTTCTTATTTCAGACGGCATTGTCGCTGAAAATAGCACCATTTGGCGATCACTAGGTAGCTGCTCAAGAACCCATTCCACATCATCAATAAATCCCATCCTTAGCATTTCATCAGCTTCATCAAGCACAAGACATTTTAAGGCTCTTGTATCTAGTGTCCCTTGCCTTATATGATCCATTACTCTTCCAGGTGTTCCTACAACTACATCTACGCCCCTTTTCAGGGAATTAATTTGGTATCTAAAATCAGCTCCTCCATAAATTGGTAAGACTTTTAAATGTGGATGTCCTGCCGCATAAGATCGAAAAGACTCTGCTACTTGCATTGCTAATTCACGGGTTGGTGCAAGTACTAGAACTTGAGGTGGTCCTCCATCATTATGTAATCTTTCAAGAATAGGCAATGCGAATGCAGCTGTTTTACCCGTTCCTGTTTGTGCTTGCCCTACTAAATCACGACCAAGCATGAGTTCAGGAATAGCTGCTTTTTGTATAGGAGTAGGTGAGTTATAACCTTTTTGACTAAGTGTATTTCTTAACTCTTCACTAAATCCAAACTCATCAAAACCTCTGCTATCAATATTATTTGATGCTGTGGTTTCTTCTTCAGGATTTTGTGTACAACTCTCTACATCCATTTTTGTTGGTTCATTGTCTAATACTTTTTCTTTACTTGTGCCTTCTTCATTTAATGAATTGGCCTCTATTGAACATGAGGGTTCCTCATGTTGTTTTTTTTTGGTCATTTAGTAAGTTTTTGCCTGGATTATCCCTTCAATTCAGGCAGACAACGTCCAATCGGTATGTAACCGCACTCTGTTGAATCGCCTTTTTAAAGGTAATTCTTAATTTATCATCTGATAATAAACTTTTTGATGAAATATTAATTTTAGTTTTTATTACTCTCTTTGATTCATCACTATATCTAATTTATTTTTGGCTCTTGTAATAGCAGTGTATATCAATCTTTTTTCATAGCTCTTATCAATTTTGCAATCTTTAGTCCCAGTGCTTATTGGATCTGTGGGATTTGGCCACAATAAAATTACATGCTCACTTTCACTTCCTTGTGCTTTATGGACTGTAGTTGCATATGCTGGTTCGAGTTTTTTAATTCTAGAAGGATGAATTAACCTTGTTACACGCTTTTCCTTTTTAGAAAATACATTAAATAAAACTCTTTTACCTTCATTGAATGGAATCACTATACCTACATCTCCATTTGCTAATCCAATTTCAGGTTGATTTTCACCACATAAAACTGGCGTCCCTAGAGGCCAATATCTAATACCTTCTGTGAATTGATTTCCTAGCAAAACCTTATGTATATGATTGACGCCCCAACTTCCATGACGTTGTGGAGATAATATCATTAGTCTCTCTATACATTTAAATACGTCTTCAGATTCTTTTGAAATATCGATTTCTTGTTCACTTGATTGTTTAATTTCTATTCTTAGACTTGTAAAAAGTTTTTTTGTTAGATATTTCAATTGCTCTTTATGAGGATTTATATTTTCTAATAATATACTTGGTATTTTTGGTGTATATATTCGATGAGTCTTTACATTTGAGGAAGAATTTAGTGATAGTAATTTATTTAGAAAGATAGATGTTTCTTCATCTTTAATACTTCTTGCAAGGGTAGCAATATCTCCACGATTGCGGTATGTCTTGACAAGAGAAATTTTTGAATTCTTTGGGATCTGACCATTTTTGTCTTCTAATAGTTGATACCATATATCACCACTACCAACTGGAGGTAATTGATTTCTATCTCCGACAAGGATTAGTTGACTTTCAATGGGTAAGGACTCTAATACTCTTTTCATTAGCTCTAGGTCAACCATAGACATTTCATCTATTATTAGAATATCGATATTTAATTTTTTATTATTTTCTTCTTTAAATTTTTCTGAAGTAAATAACCATTTATGCAATGTTTTACAAGGTATCTTAGATAATTTATAATTTTCCTCCTCACCTAAAAACTCTATTCCAATTCTTAAAGTATCTTGTAATTTCTTTGTCGCTTTCCCTGTTGGAGCTGCTAATCCTATTCTTATTTCTGGATTTATAGATAACCCTTTTAAAATTATTTGAGAAATTGTACTTGTTTTGCCAGTACCAGGACCACCATTAAGTAATATGAGATTTTCTTTTTTAATAGCATTGATAGCTTTTATTTGCTCATTATTTAATGTCTTAGGTATTAAGTATTTAATTTCAATATTGTCATTCTTTTCTAACCTAGGTTTTAGAGATGATTTTTCTTTTAATGAATTAAATATTTTGTTTGCTTCTATGTTCCAACGTCTCCAACTAATATACTGTCCTTCTTGAATGATTGGAGAGATTTCTTTCCCAATCCACCCACTTTCTATAAGTATTTTAATGTGTTCGTCTGGCCAACCAGATCCTTTGATTTTTATGCTTTTTGGAATATTCTTTAAGTTCACAAATAACTCTCCTCGATTCAGTGCATCCATTAGTAAATTGACAATATCTTCAAGATGATCATTAAATCTTTGATCTGTAGTTATTCTGTTTTTTAAAACATCTAATAAAGCTGTATTAAGATTTGTTGAAAGGTTTCTACTGAATTTATTATTCATATCTAATACCCTTAAATAGACGATCAAATTCTAGGGTTCTATTAAGTGGACATTTCTCAATAATTATTCCAGGAGTTGTTATATCCTTGCCGATCTTTTGAGATGAATTTGGGTCTGGCAGTCCTCTTAAAAATACATAGATATATCCCCCTAAATTTAATTCAGGAGAATAATCTACTAGTCTCCATTTTAAAAATCTATGTAATGCTGTTAAGTAAATATGAGCTTGAAGTGGATAGTGATGAAGTCTCATTTGTTGTTCCATTGCTTTTTGGCCATAGTGGTATGGGCCGCATTCAAACGAATCACTTTCTTCGATATGATTACCCATCCAGTTGCTTTTCCAGTCTAATACCCACCATCTAGAATTTTTGTTGTTTTCATTGTCAGAAAAAATTAAATCAATTGATCCTGTTAAGAAACCTTTACTATAAATATTTAAATCTTCTAATTCCTTTGCATAATCAATTCCAAACCTTCCTTCTTGTATATCTTTAAATATGTTTATGATATCTATCGATTTAATTGGACTGGAAAATTGTGAGATAGGAAGATCAAAACTTAGTTCATGAATTCGCCTTTTAGAGCTTATTTGATTAAGTTTAAGCCCATTTAATGGCCCCCCTATGGGAATATTGAGTACTCTATTTAGAGTTTCTTGTATATCATTAGTGTAACTTATATTTAATCCGGCCCTTGTTAATTCATCTTTAATTATCGCAATCGTACTTGGATCATTACTATTTTTTTGAAAATCAATTTGCTGAAGAATTTTATGCAAGCAATTCCCTGTTATAGCGCCTCTTGGGAAATTTTTAAGAGGCCCTTCTTTTTGAGAAGAAGTAAATTGCGCAGAATCTTTTTCGGATATCCCTATGTCTTGGTAGATATCACTATTAGGTAAAGATATCTCGCTCCTTTGATCAATATCTTTTCCTTCCGCTAGTTCAGGTGAGGTGAGCTCCTTTAACTTTGATGAATTATGATTTTTTGTCCATGACGAATAGCTATGCCGACCCCATGATTTATCTAAAGGATGTAGAGGGATTGAACCTAAACTTAAAATGCTCTCAGAAAAATCATTCTTGGGCTGTAACTTAATTGACTTATGAGTAATAGATTTTATGCTTGCTTTTATTTTTTGTTTTTCAAGCCATTTTTTCATTAACTCCTGATTGAGATATTCGGAAGGAAGAGAATGTGCTTCAGGACCAAATAATAGTGAAATTAATGGGTTATCTTCTTGTTTATTTGCTGGTGCCCAAATAATAGTTAATTGAGTTTTAGCTCTTGTTAGAGCTACATATGCAAGTCGTTCATATTCTTTGATTGTTTCTTTTTTTTCTTTTTCAACAAAGTTACGTTTGGGATCCCATCCATTATTTAAAGAAATCTGCCATTTATTAGTTTCTGATTCCTTCCATAGTGGTCCATTTGATAATGGAGGTGCTTCCCATAAATATGGACAAATTACTAGTTTGAATTGTAGTCCTTTACTTCTGTGTATTGTAATGACATTGACAGCTTCTTCTTCAATATCACTATTAGGCTGATACTCATCTTTAAAGACATCTATTTCAAGTAGGCGCCTTTGTTTAAGCCATTTGGATGCACCTTGACAACTTAATCCTTGATTATGCATTGCCTCTTCAACTAGTTGAGTGCATTGATGAAGATCACCTAGGAGCGCACCTCTTTCGGAAATATCAGCAATAGTTTTTGCTTCTATAAATTGAGATAAGCAACCTAGGAGTCCTATTTCTTTCAGTCCATTAGATAATGTTGTGAATTTAAGTGTTAATTCATCAAGTTCTCCATTTGTATCTGAATTATTTATTCGTTCTAAATCCCATTGCATAATGGGTGAACAAGCAATAAGTTTGATTGCTTTATAATTGCTTGGATTGGCTAAGCATTCAATAAAATGCTGCAATATTTTTGCTCCTTCAGTTTTAAAAATGTTTCCTTTGTTTATAAGTCTTGTTGAAATTCCTAAAGTAGAAAGTCCTTCTCTAATATCTTCTGCTTGAGAATGACGATTGACAATGATACATATATCTTTAAGCGTTAAATTTTGATTTTTCTTATTCAATAATTCTAATAAGTAATTACCGATTGCATTCGGTATTATTCCTTCAATTATACTTTTACTTACTCTAGCAATATTGTTTTTTGTGCTTCTACCTATTTCTTCTCCCAAATCTAATATTTGCAAAGGATATTCGTCTTTATCTAAAGCTGATGATTCTTCTTTTGATTTAGGAATTAAACACTGTACCTGTAATGAAGACCTTAAGAAACCTTGAGAAAATAAATTATTTAGTGATCGCATTAATGTTGGTGTTGTTCTATAATTATCTATAAGAATATCTACGCGATTAGCAATAGATTTTGCTTTTAAATAAGTCTTCAGATCGCCACCTCTAAATCGATATATTGCTTGTTTTGGGTCCCCAACTATTAATAATAAATGCTCTGAGCTATCTCCAAATGCATGGTTTAGAATTCTCCATTGAATTGGATCTGTATCTTGAAATTCATCTACTAATGCAACTTTATAGCGATTACGAAGATTACTCATTATTACATCATTAGTTATCGATATATCATCACCGTTCTTTTTATTCCTTTTTAATGGATCTAATGATTTTAATAAGTCTCCATAACTTATTAATCCTTGTTTCTCTCGTTTATCTTTTAATGCTTTTAAAGTATAACTTATGGCATGATTCCAGACAATTTCTGCTGGGCTATCATATATATTTGCAAAAGCTTTTTGGAGCTTTTCCCTTGGCGAAATATTAAAATCAATTTCTATAGATCTTTTAATTTTATGTAGAACTTTTGGATGATAGTAATCTGAAATAAGTTTTTGTCTTCTGATTTCATGATAACTTGGCGGATCATTATTGTTAGTATTTTTTATTAGAGTTAGCCATTTACAAAATAATAAATACCTGTCCTTTTTAGGATTAGCTGAATATGGCTTCGTGTTTTTTATTCCATAATCATTACAATAAGAGGCAAATATTTTTAAATCTTTATCTAATTCTTCACCATTTCGCGTCCATTCTTCTATGAATTCATGCCAGTATACTTTTAAGAGATTATTAAATTGATATTTAATAGGTTCTAATTCATTCAGTGATTTAATCTTTTGATCGAAATTTGCACTAGGGTCACTATCTATATTTGCTATGCATTTAGATATATTATCAGGCGTAAGACCAGAGTTAATTAGACCACTTAAATCGTTTGGCTCTATCATAAGTATCTCATTCTGCCAATATTCATTTACAATTTCCCGTATGATTTTATTACTATCTTTCTCTAAAGTTGGATTGAAGTCACTACCAATTTCAATAGCTTCCCTCTTTAATGTTCTACTACAAAAGCCGTGAATCGTTGTTATATCAGCTTTATCAATATGCTCTAAACTTTGTAAGATTAAGTTAATAGAATGAAGTCTGATCTCATCGCAAGACAACGTTTTTGTTAACCATGTACTTAAGACTTTATCGATATTCTGATGATTATTTCTATTGTTTGATTCAAGATAATTTAAGGCTAATAACAATCTATTGACTATGATTGCTTTTATTTCTGATGCAGTCGCCTCAGTAAAGCTTACTACTAATATCCTTTCAATAGGGCATTCTTCTTCGGTGATCAGTCTTAAAACAAGATGTGCAAGAGAAAATGTTTTACCAGTCCCAGCACTTGCTTCTATTAATTTCAATCCATTAGTCAATGGATATTCATTTGCTTCAAAAATATTTTCTTTAATTAAATTATGATTCATTATCTTTCATTTTCTTGGGAAGCATCATATAGATATAATCTGGATATATATTATATCTACCCATTAGGCTTTCTCCAATCTAGAAAAAAAATATATTCAAAAATTGCTGGTGTATTTTTCATGTAATCTCTATATACAGGATAAATATCCAGTAATTTATTTTCTTCCCTTACTGCTTTGCTTTTTAAAATTAATATAAGACTAAAGAATAGAAAGAGGTGAACTAGACTTAATAGTTGTAAATTTAAACCAGCAGAGATAAATATTAATGATTTATATAATGGGTGTCTGCAATTCATGTAAATTCCATTAGTTATTAACTTCGAATTTAATTTAGGGTCAGGTAAGGGAGATAAGCTTAATCCAAGATTATATATTGATTTGAGGAATTGATAAATACCTAATGTTATAAGAACTGTACCTGAGTATGCTAAATATTTTTGCAAGATTATTCCTATATAAGGAATAGGAAAATAATTTGGAATAAAATGAGCTATGATTATTGTAGCTTGAGAGCATAACCACCATTCTCCTTTTTGATTGCTTATAATCCCTTTGAGAGTGAAACCCCACTCTTTACAAAAAATAATTAATGCCTTTGATTTAGAATTTATGATTTCAATTAAATTCATTTATAAACTTATATATTTATTAATGATTCTAATATAGGTGAATAGAGTTCTTTAAATGTTTCTTTAAATTCTTCATTATCCAGAAATGTTGATACTTTGCAATTACGACCAAAACACAATTGCATTTCGTCTTTATCTCTTTCTCCTTTTTGTGAAAACCCTCCGACCCATTTCGCTTGAAACGCAGTCTCGTACTTTTGGGAGTCTTTTTTAATGGCTTTCGCCATTGCCCAACCACTTTCAGGTGGAACAGGCCAGCATTCTGTTAACCCTCTTGTCGTTAATAAATTGATTTTTTTTAGGATTTGTTCAGCTTTTTCTTTTTGCACAGGTTCAAATAATAATGAAATATCAAATTTATCTTTATCTTTTGTAGCGCTAGATC
>QCJQ01000006.1 GCA_003215935.1 Prochlorococcus sp. AG-409-D09 | reverse complement strand
CAAGCCATGGTGTGATGAATATTTCTTTTTAAAGCATCGCAAAGAAACTAGAGGCGTGGGTGGCATTTTTTATGATTATCAAGATGGATCAGGAACTTTATATAAAGGGCAAGATAAAAACGGACCAGCAGCAAAAATATCAGAAGAACTAAATACTTGTTCTTTAACTTGGGAGGAGTTGTTTTCTCTAGCTAAAGCTTGCGGGCAAGCATTTTTACCTGCATATGGTCCAATCATTGAAAAAAGGAAGCAGCAAAGTTTTACAGATGAGCAAAGAAATTTTCAACTTTATCGTCGAGGTCGATACGCTGAATTCAATCTTGTTTGGGATAGAGGAACAATATTTGGCTTACAAACCAATGGCAGAACTGAGTCAATTTTAATGTCGTTACCGCCATTAGCTAGGTGGGAATATGGCTTCAAGGCAGCACCTGATTCAAGAGAAGCATTATTAACTGATTTATTCACTAAACCTCAAGATTGGTTTACAGATAAAACCCTGGAAGAAAAATGTCGTCCTTACGGAGCGTTGGATTAATAAAACTATTTTGATTGATTCCTAAGAAAATAGCATGCACTATCCTTCCAGAAATTAAGTTAATAGTATTTTGACGGGTATTTACATCCCTAAGGTTTTTTTCTAAAACTCCTTCTAATTTTCCTATTTCCAAAATACGAATCTGTCTTTTTGGTGCACCTAAACCACCACGAAATAATAAAGGATAGCGGCCAAAAGTTTTTGCAATTGATTCATCTATTTTGTTAATTTCAGTGAAAAGTGGAGGTATTAATCCAGAACCAAGACCAAATTTCCCATAAGCATCAAAATGAATTTCTAAAGGATAACCACCTTTTTGAGCATGTAAATAACCCTTTGACCAATTAGTGTCTGGATGATTTTCATCTAAAATATTCCTAAGAGGTGGATCATAAGATTTAATATTAATACCTCTTTCTCTACCAATTCTTACTACTTCATCACGTATCTTCAAATTCCAAAAAAGTTCATCAGATATTGTTGTTTGCATTGGATTTAATTTTTTAATAGAGACAGCTTCACCAAGCGTTCCAGCTCCATGAATACCTTGAGAATCAGCATGACCAGCCATCAATAAAATAGATATAGAGTTATCCACTTTCTCAAGGCCAATCCAGTCTTGATTTCGTGAGGCGCTTTCGCCAATAATCGCCCTAAATTGACTCGAAGATTGCGAATATCCAAAATCTAACAATTTTAAAAATGTCACCCAAAAAGAAGTTGATAACGTAAATAAATAAAAAACAATAAATATAAGCTTATTAGTCAACATATATTAAATAGGTGAAGACAATAAAGACCCATCACTACTAAGTTTCAGCTCCTCAGCAAGTTCTAGTTCCATTGCAATTAATTCATCGCGATGAGCTCTTAACCTCAAGACACTTGGTTGATTTTCTTCAGCTTGTAATAGCTTAAGTTCCAAAAATTCAATACGAGATGATCTTTTTTTATAAATTATCCCTGCCATTGGAGAACCAATTAAAGCAAGTAATAATGGCCACCAACCCAACTGAGGGAACAATTGAGACAAGACTAAACCCAAGCATCCTGAGCCTAACCCTCCAAGAACTGATAAGAAAACAGCCATAAATGGACTAGAAGCAACATTTCCATTAAAACGAAGGAGTTGCTTATCAGGATCTCCTCCTTCATTTTTCCAACCTCTATCCTCCAACCAAACACTTATCCCATTCAGTAAAACAAGCGGGGGTAAAGGTGAAAAAACATCAATTACTGTCGTTCGATCCTTACTCGCCGCCCTCAGAAAAAAGACCAATCCAACTGCCAATAGGAAGGTTAGCAAAAGAGTTGAAGAAAAAACGTTTTGCATCTCTATAAAATCAAGCCAGAATAATCAAAAGCAATTAAAAAGCTTTTTAAAGTGTTCAAATAATATCTTTATTTATAAAGCCTTGATTTCATTTTGATAACATATTTTTTGAGATAAAGAAACAATTGAAATATCTTTGAAAGTTGAAACAACAAAATTCTTACTTCCTAAAAAATATTCAAGATTGGTAATAACAGCTAAAATGTAGCAAAACAAACTCACTTTCTCTTTTTTCTTTATGGCTAAAAATGCAAAGAATCCAAAAACTATTGCTATTTTTGATGGAGACTTAGATGAAGTAACCTTCAATAACTTTAAAGATAAGGAAATTTTAGCTGTTGATACTGAAGCTATGGGATTAATTCATGGTAGAGATAGACTTTGCCTTGTTCAATTATGTGATAAATATGACAACGTTGTATGCATAAAAATCAATAAATCACAAAAATCAGCAGAAAGGCTAAAATACTTAATGGAGAGTATTGAAATTGAAAAAATTTTTCATTTTGCAAGATTTGACGTAGCAGCACTAGCTTGTAATCTTAATATTAAAGTAAATTCTATATTCTGCACAAAAGTAGCAAGTAAGTTGGCAAGAACATATAGTCCAAGACATGGATTAAAAGAAGTTGTTTTTGAACTTTTGGGAATAGAATTAGATAAGCAATCACAAAGTAGTGATTGGGGCAAGTCAGATGAATTCTCAAATTCACAATTAATTTATGCGGCTAATGATGTTCGATTCCTCATACCCGCAAAAGAGCATTTAGAAATGATTTTAAAGAGAGAAGATAGATGGGATCTTGCACAAAATTGTTTCCATTGTATTCCTGTAATGTCATCGTTAGATATAAATCACTTTTCACATATTTTTGAACATTAAAATAATTTTAATCTTCAATCATAAAATTTTCTTCTTCTGCTAACGCTTTTAAAAGCTCATCAAAGCTAGAAGCATTAAATCCTTCAGAGGAAGCATCAGATTTAGCTTGGTTTAAAAGATTGTTAGCAATTAATTTCCTAGAAGAAAGATCTCTAAGTCCTTCTCTAGCAGCTTGCATTTCAACTTTTCTTCTTGCAGCAGCAATACTTATACTTAAACAAGATGCCAATTGAGCACATAGCTTTAGGTAATCATGATCTTCAATCGCGGGCATAGAAAATAAGAAACAGTAAATGGATAGATTTTATAGAAATCATAAAGTATTAATGTCCCTCAAATAAATTCATCTCAATCATCTGAGCGATTTTTGCACTACCTCCATTTTTACCCATTCTTTTTTTGCCAATAGCCCCTAATTCATTTCTAAGCTTATGGTTAAACAACAAAGATTCAACAGATCTCGCAAAAATTTTTGCCGTCTTACAAGTAATTACTGCACCACCTAATAATCTACTCTGACGTATTGCAAATCCATACTTAAATTGAGGACCTTTTCCTGGCAAAGATACACATGGAACTCCCAGTCCAGCAATTTGCTCCGTTGCTGTACCAGCATTTGCTAAGCCAACTTCCGCCCATTGAGCCCAGCAACTAAATTGACCAACCCCTAAAAAAAGCAAAGTAGAACCTTTTTTCCAGGAAGATTTTGCCCCGTATCCATTTTCAATCGAACTAGATTGTTTATATCCAAATTTCTCCAACCAGCATTCAACATCTTGGATATCAGGTAGATCTCCTAAAGCAACAAGAATTAATTTTGAAATTGAAAAATCAATATATTCAACAGCCGTCAAAATGCGATGAAAATTATTTTTAGCTTCTGGCATACGTGTTCCACATAGCAGAATGAAACGCCTATACTTTTTCAACTCAATTGGACAAGTCTGAATTTTAAAACCATCCATCATAGGATTTCCTAAAGCATTTGCAGAGACTCCATTTATTCTCAAGCCAC
This sequence comes from Prochlorococcus sp. AG-409-D09, assembly GCA_003215935.1. Taxonomy (GTDB): domain Bacteria; phylum Cyanobacteriota; class Cyanobacteriia; order PCC-6307; family Cyanobiaceae; genus AG-409-D09. The sequence continues at coordinate 55,104 of QCJQ01000006.1, read as the reverse complement.
GTGCAGTTAATTTATCCCTAACTGCGACAAACTTGCATCGACAATTTGCCATAAAAAAATTTTCCCATGGATCCCATTCGCTTCCTTTCAAACGATGATAAAAATCACTAAAAAAAGAATCCGGTTTACTAGTCCAAGTGTAATCACTTTTAGGGGTACCAATAAAGACATAATCTCTTCTGCTACTCCAAGCAAATAAAAGTGGAAGCAAGTCTCCCACTGCAATAATTAATCTGCCATTTGAAGCCGCCGAACGCACATAACTAAGTTGCTTCCAAATCAAACAAAGCATTCCTTGAAAAATATCTGCAAGTAAACCTTTCAAACTTTGATTACTAAAACCTCCACTAGGCAAAACTTTCAAAGGTCCAATTCTTTTTAACCATCCTTGTGAGACTGGAAAATCAAAACACTTACCTTTACCAACCAAAGGAAGGACTTCCAAAGCTAAATCAGGTCTATTTTTGTGAAGTTCTTCAAGAACTCTTAAAGCAATAAGATCTTCCCCGTGTCCGTTGCAAAGAAAGAGAACACATTTTTTATCTTGGCTGATACGATCCAATAAGAGAGGATTTTTGTTCTCCTTTATGGCGGCATGGCCAAGTGGTAAGGCAGAGGATTGCAAATCCTTTATCCCCAGTTCGAATCTGGGTGCCGCCTTTAACAGTTTACGTTTTAATTTCTTCAGAACCCTTCCGAGAACTATGCTCCATGTGTATCGGGTGGCAAGTTTCAAAGATTAAACACGGTAAGGTAGCGGTAAGGTAGTTCTTTTTTGATTTACCTATTCCTCATTATCCCCTGAATTGCCTTACTTAACCAATAAAAAAAAACCCCGTCCTGACAGGAGAACGGGGAATCTGAGATTTAATCTTTCACCTCACCTGAAGAATCTTAGATATTACAAATCCAGACCTGCCACGGTTATTTAGTTGCAACTTTGGGGAAGGTGCAACTAACTCCCAACTATTTAACAAGTGGGTGAAGTTCAGGTGCTTCTCTGAGGTCTCTTAATTCCTCTGCCAGCATCTTTCTTTACTTGAGGAGAATAGCTCTTGCATATAGTTTTCCTTCAGTTGGGACAGTAAATAATCTCTAGCAATAACGTAGGATCAGAGCTATTGCAGAACAGTCGATATAAGCGCATATAGATCGATGGGTAACAGTACTTTTGAATGTATTGCCGTACAGATCGTGATAGGTAATTTCTTTTAACTCGTTAGAAGATTTGAAGGTGGTGCAATGTTGAGTAGTTAAAGATAGGTGTATGGGGAGGATTTGATTCCTTATGTATATCTAACGGTTCGTACATAGCTGTCTTTGGTGATGCGTCGATGTCGAGTATTTCTCCAGCCACGAAACCATTGAGATAGTCTCTGGCTGCTTTAGCTGAAATGGGATCAGCTTCTTCGCTCTTTAGTGGGGAATTTACATTAAGACCCAATACGTGGTAAAAGTCGTGTTAGAAATAAGATACCAAGAGCCTAATCAAATTAAAAGTTATTATAATGAATTCAGCAGTAATAAATTTAATCTCTTTTTTAAGAGAAGGTCGAAGAACAAATAAATATTTTGAAATTTGTAAAGTAATCAAAAAAAGAAGGATCTATTTCGACAAAGTGTTGAGATTGTATATACCTAGAGCAATAGAAGTTCAAACTAAATCCAGTAAAAGTATTTTTACCTTTGTCAGGGCATTTCTAGGTTTATTCTCATCAATATCACAATATAAAAAATTAAAAGGTTCAATTTTTTTTGAAGGAATCAGGAATAAGACATTATTTGCTAATTTCAAATCAAATCAAATGTGTATTTTAAGCGAAGGAAACTACAAAAATTATTGTAAAAAACGTGGTTTAATAAGCATAAGTTTGCTTCCTGAAATATTTGCCGTTAAAACTTTTCAGCATTTCAATATATCTTTTTTCTTAGAATATCATCTATATAAATGGGATAAATTCCTCGTAGGAAAAGACTATAAGTTTTTTATAAGTGAAGATACAGAACCTAAAGGAAATTTTTTGACTGCCTTATCTTCTTTAGACAAAGAAAGGATCAAAGTTATTTGTATTCAGCATGGATATTACTTTATTAATCAAAAAGGTTTTCCACCACAAATGGACAATATGTGGTCTGATTACCATCTGACGTGGGATTTACAACAGGCTAATTTTATTAAGAGATTCAACCCTGAATGCAAGGCATATAATATCGGCTTACCTTATTTTGCTTATGCAAAACCTCCAAAAGAGATACAAGATATTTTTCTTATAGGACGAGGTTTAAAGAATTTAGATCCTAAACAAGATAAGGATATTATGAATCTTTATAAAATTTTATTTAATGGAATAAGAAAATATTGCAATGCTAAAATCTATTTTAGACCTCATCCAAATGAGGCAAAAAATAAAGATTTAAATAATTGCATCTCCCTAATTGGAAGAGATTGTATCCCAGATCTCTCTAACAAAATAGATTGTTTAAATAATTATAAATCTATTTTTATAGGTTCTGCTACCTCTTTTTTGTATGAAGCTAGTAAAGCAGGTCACTTTACAGTAGGAATAAAAAATGAGACCTTTGAATTTCCTTTTGAAGTTGATTTTGAAATTAATCTTCAAACTGAAAAATCAATAGAAAGTTGTATCCCTAATTTTATAGAACTTTGTTCAAATAGTAAGTATAAAAGAAAAACTGCTAATTCCAATCAATTAGAATTATTTAATGAAGCAATTGAAAAAATCTAGGTATAATCATTTATTTTTTTGCGTAAAATAACAGTAACCTAAACATCTAGATTTGTTACCATTTATATATTTAAAAGGTATTTATTTTTCTCTTATGGTGAAGAGTTTTTCTGCAAATTTAAAATCTTCTATTGTATCAATGTCTTGGCAACAATCTCTTGGGACCATGTAGCCAACTCGTTTCATATCCTCCTCTTTATTTGAATACTTATTCATGTCATAGCAATAACATAACCCGGCATCATGTATTAATTCTTCTAGATCTTGACTTCTTATAAGTGAATTTTCTTGCCATTTAAACGATAGGTAACCATACTTATCCATCCGTAAAGCACGCAAAACGGGATATGAATATGAAGTGACTGTTAATGACGAGGAGGCATTACTTTCTTTTAAAGTCATTAAACATCCTTCCAATATTTGTTTTGTTATAAATGGTGCAGTTGGATATAGATAAAATAAATAGTCTGTATTTAAATTGTTTTCTTTCATCCAAGATATAAAATGTTGCCTTACATCTTTATCTAAGGCAAAATCATCTGAGATTGATGATGGTCTTATAAAGGGAATTGCAGCACCAAATTTGGCGGCTATTACTGATATTTCATGACTGTCAGTGGAAACAAATACTTTCTCAAATAACCCTGAGTTAATTGCACATTCAATACTCCAAGCAATTAAGGGCTTGCCATGGAACAGTTGAATATTCTTTTTGTGAATTCTTTTTGATCCCCCACGTGCAGGAATTAGACAAACATTCTTCATATTTTAATATCCAACTAGTACTATTTTAATGTTATTTGATAAATTTATTTTACCAAAAAATGATAGTAATGCCGCTTTTAAAAGACGTAGCAGATTGACCTAGCATTCCTGAGGCTCCCATTATTAATGCACTATTAAAACTCACAACAAAAAATTAAAACGGCACTCTTCCCTCTTCTTAATAGTCTTGTAGACATTGCGTTCAGCGAAGTAAGAAATAATTTGACTATATAATTAATACTGTAGCTAATCTAATAAGTTGTAGTTCATCTAGTAATCCTTCTTACTCTAGAAGCCCCCAGTCGACTTTATCTCCTACGCTAACGTCTACTTTTAACCTTTTACCAATAATTTCCGACTCATACTTAGGCTTTATTCCAAAGCCAGGTCTAATTCTTCTAATATCATTAGGGCAAACTATTGATCCCTTCTTTAAGTTATTAACAAAATAAAGTGACCGTCTAAATACTTTGCTTTTAATTTCATTTTCTGATCTAAAAAAACCTTTTGAGCCAAGTGCTAGCCAGGTTTTATGAGTAATTTGTTTTAACTCAGATAATTCACTGGGTTCGATTGAAAATGTGCTGTCAGGTGACTTGTTCCTCCGATTAATAGTGAAATGCTTTTCTATTGCACAAGCTCCTAATGGAATAGAAGCTATAGCTACAGTATTACCTATAGTATGATCTGAAAGACCAACTTCTACATCAAATTCATCTCGAAGATAAATTAAATTCTTTAAGTTTGCATCTTCAATAGCTGCTGGGTATGAACTTATGCAGTGAAATAAAAGAAGGTTAGTACATCCATTTTCTTTTGCTGCAAATACTGCTTCTCTTACTTCATCAGCAGAGGCCATACCAGTTGACATAAGCATTGGCTTATTTTTCTTTGCTATATATTTAATAAGGGGTATATCACATAATTCGAATGATGCGATTTTATATGCAGGAGTATTTAGATCTTCAAGTAAATCAACAGCAGACTCATCAAAAGGGGATGAAAATAATGTTATTCCAATCTCTTTAGCAAAAGAAAATAGTTCATGATGCCACTCAAATGGAGTATGAGCCTCTTTATATAAATCATAAAGCTTATAACCTTTCCATAATCCACTTTTAATTATAAAGTCTTCTTTATCACAATTTAATGTCATAGTATCTGCTGTATATGTTTGAATCTTTACCGCATCTGCTCCAAAATCTTTCGCTGTTTTAATAGATTCCTTAGCTATTGAAATAGAACCATTATGATTAGCTGATAATTCTGCAATTACATAAGGAGAGTAATTCGTGGAAATCTTTCTATTATTAATTTGAATCATTGGTTGTTGTTAATTTGATCGAGACGATGAATTTCTTCAATAATATTAGAATCCCAACCTTTAAATTCATGGGGTAAATCACCTACTTTGTGAAAAGAACCTTTTCTCCTTTGTGGCCTTACGGAATATTCACCTGCAATTATACTGTGAATATTCAATATTAATAAAGATTCAATCTCTCGTATAAGTCTTTTATATGTAGCCTCAAAAGTAGTTTCATATTCTGTAAAATTGATATACTTCTGAAATATAATTGGACCGGTATCTATTCCTTCATCTATCAAATGAATAGTCACACCACTCGGTGTAGAGTCATAAAAAGACCAGAAATTTGGATGAGCACCTTTATTCCAAGGCAAATATGAGATATGTAAGTTAATCAATGGAATATGAGCATTATCTAAGATCTTTTTTGTAATTATGTGCTTATAACCAAAACTTAAAACCAAATCATAACCTGATGTATCAGATATTCTTTGATTTGTATGCGTAACCCTAAAACCTTTTTCTATTAATGCATCTATTAGCATAGTCTCTTTTTGACTATACCCTAGAAACAATATTGAAGCACTAGGCTTCTTTAGACTTCCAGTCAAGCTTCTTGGTACTCCTGATCAGAGTTTAAAATGTGCTTTAATAATAAAGTAAAAACTGATGGGATTCTTCTCCCCAACCTTATTAATTAGCAATATGAAAGAATCTCAATGAATCAAAAAAATATTGAAGCTATTATCATATTATCTCATTTAATGGACTCTGAAGGTACATTAGATATTGAATCAAAACTTCGAGCAGCTAAGGGGATTGAAATTTATTTGTGTAATATACAATCTAAGCTTATAACTTGTGGTTGGGATTATAGGAAAGACTCTAATATCAAAATTGCACATTCAATGTCGCATTATTTAATTAAGAATTTCTTGATCCCTAAAGAAAAAATAATATGCGAAATTAATTCAAGAGATACTGTTGGAGATGCTATATTTACTAGGAAAAATATAATTCCTAGATATAATTTTAAAAATTTAGCTGTTATAACTAGTTCTTATCATACTGCAAGGGCAAAAACAATATTTGATTTTGTATATGGAGACTCTTTTAATATTTCCTTTTATTCTCACAAAGTCAAAAAAACCAAAGGACTTATACAATCTGAGAAAATGTCTTTAAATAAGTTTAAAGAAACATTTGCTGGAATTGAGCGCGGTATGATAGAAAAAATTTACACTCGACTAATAGAAAGTCATCCTTTTTATAACGGAGATATCCTTTCATATCCATAGATTTATTCTTAGAATATACAAGTTTTTCAATTCAAAGTTGATAAGATTGCTAATTAATAATCAACTTCTTACTTTAATAAATTCCCCAAAACACTTATGACTCTATTTATAGACTCTTTAGATATAGTAGGGAAAATAGGCAACGTTATTGCATTCCTGGAATATTCTTCTGATTTAGGGAAATCTCCTTGACTATAACCCTCATTTTTATAATATGGCTGCAGATGTACTGGCGTATAATGTACTTGAACTCCTATATTTTCTTTTCGCAAATTATCAAATATGTAACTGTGAAAATCACTATCCTTATTGTTTAACCTAATAATTGCCAAATGATATGAAGACCTCACATTCTTTGGTACACATAGAAATTTTAATGGTAGATGTGAAATATTATCTTTGTAATACTTTATAATCTGATTACGCTTATTAATGAAAGTTTCTAGTCTTTTAAGTTGATTTAAACCTAGAGCTGCATGAACTTCAGACATTCTATAATTATATCCTAAATATTGTTGTTCATAGCTCCATGATCCTTCAGGCTTATTTATAAATAAATTCTTATCCTTAACAATTCCATGACTTCTTAAGTATTTCATTTTATTTGCAATATCAAAATTATTGGTTGTCGCAATACCTCCTTCGGCACTGGTAATTATTTTTACTGGGTGCAAACTAAATACGGTTATATCACTATATTTACAACTTCCTACAGGGTAATTATTACAATCTCCGCCAATTGCATGACTTGCATCTTCAATTATTGAAAACCCATATTGCTTAGACAATTCATAAATCTTTGGCATGTCACAACTAGTACCAGCAAGATGCACTGGTACTAGTACCCTTGGAAGTGTTCCCGAAGACTTTGCTTCCTTTAATTTTTTCTCAAGTTCTTTACAGCAGAGTAAACCTGTATCAGGATCAATATCTACAAAATCAACTACGGCACCACAATAAAGTCCACAATTAGCAGAAGCAACAAATGTAATAGGTGTAGTCCATAGTCGCTCTCCCTCTTTTAGCCCTAAAGCCATGCAAGCTATATGAAGAGCACTGGTTGCGCTATTACAAGCTACGGAGTGCCTACTCTTAACTATTTTGGATATAGCCTTTTCAAATTTTTCTATTATTGGGCCCTGCGTAATGTAATCACTTTTGAGAATTTTTACTACCTGCTTAATATCATCTTTATTTATATCTTGTCGACCGTATGGAATAAAGGGATTACTCATATCATTTATTTCTTGAAGAATAATTATTGGATTGCTTAGAAGAAAAATCTTTGTTGTTTTTAGTAGTTAAAGTAGAAGTGGTTGGAAGTATCCCCCCGAAAGAATTACCTGCAAAGCGTCTAATAAAAGTAACCCTAGGATTATCATCTGTAGGAACCTCTTCCGTACAATGAACACATTTATGGTCAAAAATTACCATATCTCCTCGTTGAATATTACATCGAAATATTTCCAAGTTTTTCACAGAATTATCTGGAACTTTTAATTGAGTGAGTGATCCGGCTTTCGCTATTTTTTCAAAATCAAAATGTTTATAATGAGATTTAACTTTAATCAACATTGGGCCACCAGTTTCTAAAATATCTCTATACAATGGTCCCCAATAATGAATACCTAGATCATGATTAGGGAAATATGATCTTTCTTGATGCCAATCATATTGCAATCGTTTTACTCCTTTGATATTATAAAATAAACTTGCGTGTGTAGAGGAAAATGGAACCGAAAGATCTTCAAATAACTTATATTGAAACTCCTTAAACTTATCTGTTAATACTGGATTATTTAAAGATTGGAGATCTCCTAAAGCTAAACTAAATTCGTAAAAAAGATCTTTTGATATCTTTTCTAATGCAAGAAACTTGTTAGGAGTTGATTTGATATCACTTAAATCTATATTTCTTAATTGACAAAAATAATTTAGAATATTATTTATATCCTTTTCAATCTTATTAATTGACCTAATTTCTATTGCATTTCTAAATGCAATAAAGCCATTTTGTTTAAAGTATTCTAATTCTTCCATAAATTCCCCTTTCCTTTTATATCTGCAAAATTAAAATGTATTATAGCATCTATTCGTCTAATTCTTTTAGGCCCAGTTTTTTGATAACCTTAGTATTCTTTGACAGATGCTAAAACAGAAGAATTAATCATCCAATCAGATTTAGATTCAAGAATTATCTTTCGAGTTGCACCTTCCTCTATAAAGTCAAAATTGTAGTCCTGGTGTGATTACTTGAGGCACAGTAATAATTTATATTTTGTTTTTTGAGTCGCCTTATGAAAGGTTAGCCTAATATTCCTGAGGCTCACATTATTAATACTCTATTAAAATTAACAAAATAAGTGGTATTTCAATTTACTTAGGCCATTAGAGCTGATTCACTGAATAACTAGGCAATGAATGATCAAAGAACTCTATTCAATAACCATATTGATTAAAATTGAGCCTAAGATTAAATCTGAACCAATAGAGTTTAATTAATTTCTTTAATTGATTCTCTCAATATTTATCCAAATATTCAAGAGATTACATTTATTTCTGCTGAATTTATTAAAAGAATGTTATAACTATTTTAGTTAATATGGATAGATAATTTTTTTCTTAAGAAAATAAAAGAGATCTATAAATTCCATTAAATATATAAATCAGATATTAGATCAAACCCTTTCCTATCAAAATATATTTATTTTGTGGATCTAAACTATTCTTCTTTTCAGTCAAAATGAATTCCTTAAATTTTACTGTTTCAGACGATGTAGAATTGTCTAAAAGTAAATTACCAGCCCAACTTTTGTTAGGCTTTAATTCCCATTCCCAATTCTCATTACGAAACCAAATATCCTTATTACGATGCTGATCAATAAGGTAATAAAAAGAATTTTCTGTAATACCTAACCATTCAAGAAAAAGGTTTATATTTTCAGGAGGTCTTTTAAAATATTTTTTAGCCATTTGTATACCTTGATCTCTAGTCATTAAATTGAGTCTTATATCTCTTGAAGCATGATCTATGACTTTTGAATAGCCAAATTTAATCAGCTTAATGTAATCATGCAGGTCAGAATAATTCCAGCAGTCTATATCATTATAATGATCAAATGTTCTATTTTGTCTACTGGTTTCATATCCATATTTTTTAATCATTTGCTCATGCTGAGTTCTAGAATCCCAGCGAAGATAATTATTCAAATAAATTCCTCTTATGCCAATTCTTTCTATCTCAAGATTGTCAGGATAAATATAAGGTTGAACATTTTCAATAGAGATTTCATCAAAATCGTTAATTAAATCTTCCGCTTCAAAACCCATAAGATCATGTTCCTTACGATATTTTCTTGTCATTTCAACTTCATCAAAGTGGCTAAACATACCAACTTGATCTAGCCCTTGATGAGCCCCAAAAATTATTAAAGGGATTTTTAATTTCACTGCCATTTGTACTGGATATACTGTTTGTCCTGCTATACAATGCCAATAAATACTACCAAATCTTCTTAAAGTAGAGCGTGTAATTTTCTTTACATGATGAGGATTTACGGTTAAATTCATTATATCGCAATTAAATTTAATTCTTAAATTTGCTAAATTACGTATTCCTACTGAAGTATTATATTGTTTATTATAAGTAACAAGTAGGGGGTTCATATTATAAATATTTTTAATTACATGTACTATAAAATATGAGTCTTTAGCTCCACTTACTGGAATAATACAATCATAATTTCTTCCGCTTCTATTTCTATATATATCTAAAACTCTTTTTAGTCTCAAAGCCCTTTCGTTCCAATCTATTTTATCTTTCTCTTCATGAACTCTACATCCACTACATATTCCTTCATTATCAAAAATGATATTTAATGCATGATTTTCTGGATATAGGCACCTACGGCAAATTCTCATTATATAACCTCCTTTTCAATTTTTTGATAAAGCATATCCTCTAATATTAAATCTGATTTTTTTTTCAGACGACCTAACTCGCATAAATTTACATCATTATATTGGTTGGGAGAATCATGCCTAATAGGATAATCTTTGTTGGTGATAGATTTGATTATCGTGACACTATGTTCGAAAAAGTTAAAGAAATTAGATGCTGCAATTCCACTTGCCTCAGTATATTTTAAAACCTCTATAAAGTCTTGAGCCCTACCGGCTCCTCCGCAACAGATTAAAGGTATACTTATATTCTTAGAAATATAAGAGATCAAATTAATATCAAAGCCTTCTTTCTTCCCATCAGCATCAACATTGTTTATAAATATTTCACCTGCACCGCGATCTTCTAATGATTTTATGAAAGACAAAGGATTATTTGGAATCACATCTTTTCTCATATAATTATATATTTTGTAAGTACCTTCAATTTTTTTTATATCAACAGAAACTACAATACATTGTTCCCCAAAAATTTGAGCTCCTTCTTGGATTAAATCTAAATGATTAAATGTAACTTGATTCAATGAGATTTTATCAGCACCACATTGCATTAAATTATGGATTTCTTGTGTCGACGTAATACCTCCACCTACTGTTAAGGGGACAAGGCATTTTTCCGCTGCTTTTGAAACCATCGAATAATTTGGCCCCTTTTGATTTCTTGATGCAGATATATCTAGCAATATTATTTCATCAACTCCCCAATCATTTAAAAACTCAACTACTATTTCTGGTTTGCCAATTGGAAGATAGCTTCTAAAGCAATTACTCTGAACTGCAATCCCATTACGAACAATGACCACCCCAATAATGCGTTTTTTTAACACGATTTTATTCTGTAAGAAATGATCTGAATAATTTAAGACCATTTATTTGACTTTTCTCAGGATGAAATTGAACTCCAAATATATTATTTTTAGCTATTGCTGAGGCTACAGGAACATTATAATTACATGAAGCTATGACAAAATTCTGATCACAAATATATTGATAACTATGATCAAAATAAAAATGGCATTTATTATTGATTCTTTTAAATAACTTACTTTTAGTATTTATATCTATATCATTCCATCCTACATGTGGGACAGGGATATCTTTATCGACCTGCAATTTAACAACTTTACCAGGAATCCAACCTAATCCTGAATGGTTGCCATTCTCTTCAGAATAATCTGCCATTAATTGCATGCCTACACATATTCCCAAGATAGGCTTTTTTTTGATTAGTACAGCTTCATTTAGGATAGTATTAAGATTATATTTACGGAGATTTTTTATACATTGATCAAAAGCCCCCACTCCTGGAAGGATTAATGCATCAGCTGAATTGATATCTGGAACCTCTCTAGATATTACTATTTTTTCATAATTCAATTTAGCGAGAGCCTTTTGAACTGAAAATACATTACCTACTCCATAATCTACAATTACAATAATTGGTTGTTTCATAAACCCACCCCAACCTTAAATTTAGGCTGATATTTACCAGGTGAAATTTTATCAAATAGCTTTGAATTTAAGCCTTTTTGCTCAACTACTCGCCAAAATTCATTAATATCAATTTCTATAAAATCACAAAAACTTTGAATATATTTATTTGAACATTTTCCATCGAATGACTCAACTATCTTAATTGCATCCTGTCTAGAAAGATTTCCATTTCTAATATCATCATTAACAAATTCTGTTGTTCTCCCAAATCCAAATTTTAGATATTTAAGCATTTGATTCATGGGTGTCCAATCTTCATCTAAGGACATGACACCTACATGTTCTCCCATCTCCCAAGGTTTATCATTCCTTACATCTAAACCTCTTAATGCTGAATAATTACCATTATTGATCAGTGACCAATCTTTCCAAAAGTATCCGAGAAAAACTGTCCTTAAATTAGCTCTTTTAACCTCATCTTTAGAGGGTAACTTATATTGGAGAATTTCATTCTCTTTGAATTCCCTATCTAATATCCATGATATGTCCCCTCCTCCCAAAGTATTCATATTTCTAAGATTGTTTCCATCGTAACCTGATTCTCCCATTACGCTACTTTCCCCAACTTGTAATGCCGAATTTTCTCCCCACCATATTAATGGTATTTGATATGCAATAGCCATTCGAGGGACACTACTAAACAATGCAAGTTCAGTTGATTTAAATGGGTTTAAATATTGATAGAAAGAAAGATGCATTAATTTCTTCCATGTTTCAGGAGCAGGGTTTATTGTTATGCAATCAAATCCATTATTAATTAAGTTAGATAAGTTATCTACCCCTCTTTTTGTTACTTGTTCTGGCGGAGGTGAAAGACAAACTAACAAGGGCTTCATTAATAGTTTTTCTTTAACAAATAAAGCCTGCCTAGTACTATCTTTACCACCAGACACTCCAATTATGCAATCATAGCCAGAATGATTGTTAGCTCTTCCAAAGTCTACAACTGTTTTAAGTTCTTTATTACGTTCATCCCAATTAATGTTTTTAAAAGTTTTATTATAAATACAGGCTGGACAAATACCATCTTGAAATATGCTATTTGGTCTGGTATCTGGTTGAAGACAGGAATTACAATATAACATTATAAAAACCTTAACACAGTATCAATTAGTTTAATGCTAAACATAAAGCAAAAAGATATTAGTATATAATTGTATATTTTATTATAAGAAATCAATTCCAAAATTTCCTCACATTAAAAATGAAGCATCACAAGAGTTAATCTAAATCCTGTAAATACTTTCTTCTGGATACATATGTACAACTCCTAAGTATTACTGAAAATTCTTCAAGAACAATATTATTCTAACTGTGAACCAAATATATATAATAACAGAAATCCAAGTTAAAGGAATACGTGAGTCAATACATTCTTGGAATCTCGTGCTTCTATCACGATAGTGCTGCTGCACTACTTCAGGATGGAGAAATCATTGCAGCTGTTCAAGAAGAACGATTTTCGAGAAAAAAGCATGATCCTAGATTCCCTGTAAATGCTATTCGCTACTGCCTAAAATCTCAGAACATTAACCTCAAAGATATTGAATACATTGTTTATTACGAAAAGCCACTTCTAACTTTTGAGCGGTTATTAGAAACATATTTAGGCACTGCACCAAGAGGTGTACGGTCATTTATAGCAGCAATGCAAGTTTGGTTAAAAGAAAAACTATTTTTAAAATCAGAACTTAAGCAACAATTTCAATCTTTAGAAAAAGAATTTAATCCTCATCTAGAACCTCAAATACCCGAATTACTTTTTGCAGAGCATCATCAATCTCATGCTTCTGCTGCCTTTTTCCCTAGTCCCTTTGAGGAAGCAGCCATACTTTGCATGGATGGAGTCGGTGAATGGGCAACAACCTCTACCTGGATTGGTAAGAAAAATAAAATCAACTCTCTTTGGGAAATAAGTTTCCCTCATTCTTTAGGGCTACTTTACTCAGCATTCACTTATTACTGCGGATTTAAGGTTAATTCTGGCGAATACAAATTAATGGGTCTCGCTCCTTATGGAGAAGCAAATTATGTAACAGAAATCAAGGATCATTTAATTGATATTAAAGAAGATGGCACCTTCCATTTAGATATGAATTACTTCAAATATCATCGTGGATTCCGAATGACTAATAGGAAGTTCCATAAACTTTTTGGAGCAGCACCTCGGGAAAATGAGAAAGAATTAACTCAATTTCATATGGATCTAGCAGCATCAATTCAAGTCGTAACAGAAGAAGTAGTTATCAAACTCGCAAGATCACTTCGTAAAGAAACAGGTATCAAGAATTTATGTCTTGCCGGAGGAGTTGCATTGAATTGTGTAGCCAATGGCAAATTACTTGAAGAGAAAATCTTTGAAAATATTTGGATTCAACCTGCAAGTGGAGATGCAGGCTCGGCATTAGGGGCTGCACTTATTGCCTGGCATGAACAACTAAAAAAACCACGCATAGTAAATGCTAATGATTCAATGAAAGGAACTTACCTTGGCTGTGAGTATTCTAATAATGAAATTATTAGTTATTTAGAAACAATTCATGCTCCTTTTAAAGTATTACAAGATCAAGAACTTTTTAAACAAATTGCAGAACTCCTGGATGAAGGGAAAGTTATTGGTTGGTTTAATGGACCTATGGAATTTGGACCCAGAGCATTAGGTGGAAGATCAATTATTGGAGATCCACGTAATCAAAAGATGCAAAGTTTGATGAATCTAAAAATTAAATATAGAGAAAGTTTTCGTCCTTTTGCTCCATCAGTTTTAGAAGAAGATGTTGCAAATCAATTTGAAATGAATGTAAAAAGTCCTTATATGTTGTTAGTTGCTCCTATAAAAAAAGATCTTTGCCAAACAATGACAAAAGATCAACAAAAACTTTTTGGAATTGAAAAATTAAATATCCCTAGATCAACCCTTCCAGCAATTACTCATGTTGACTATTCAGCAAGAGTTCAAACAGTGAGTGAAAAAACTAATCCTCGCTTCTATCAGTTAATTAAGGCCTTCAAACAGAAAACTGGTTGTCCAAGCATCGTCAACACTTCATTCAACGTTAGAGGAGAGCCAATTGTTTGTACTCCTCAAGATGCATATAGGTGTTTTATGAGAACAGAAATGGACGTATTAATTCTCCAAAACCAAATCTTATTCAAAAAAGAACAACCAAAGAGCGAGCTAGAGGAGACATGGAAACAGGAATTTGAATTGGATTAATTATGAAAAGTTATATATCACAAAAAAAATTACGTGAATTTGGTTTCCTCATTGGAATTGGATTTCCGGTTTTTATTGGGTGGCTACTACCAGTCTTTGGAGGACATCTTTTCAGAACATGGACATTATGGATTGGACTTCCAATATTAATTTTGGGAATTCTGAAACCAAATTTACTTTTCTTTCCCTATAAAGGATGGATGGCACTAGGTCATATTCTTGGGTGGATTAATAGCCGTATAATTCTTGGATTGATTTTTCTAATAGTTCTGCAACCTATTGCCTTAGGAATGAGAACATTTGGTTACGACCCTCTAAAAAAAAACAAACCTAATCAAAAGACTTACAGGGAGAAAAAGGAAAATCACAAAATTGATTTAAAAAGGATTTTTTAAATATTTCCAACATCAACATCTTTGTTTTATCAATAATGTTTTGTTTGATGACCAGTTAATTGAATATTTCGTTCTGTCATTTGCATGAGTTTCTCATGAAGCATTAAAAAAGCCTGCCAAATGGCAGGCTTTTTTGAATCTAAAGCAAGTGTTTCCTTGTTTCCACTGCTAGTAGATCCAACTCCTCACAAACAAACTATGCCATAAATGATTTGAAGGAGTGCTTCCAAGCGATAACTATCTCAACTGTCACTGTGACAGTTTGAAACCTGCTATCTCTTCTATTAGTGAAATCATTCTTGCTAAATCGAAGAAATACACAAATAAAAGCAGAACAGACATCAAGTAAAATCAATTCACATATTTACTTATGAAAAACATTTCACAGTACATATCTCAATTAAAACTATAAATTCAGATCATCTATTTTATAATTTACTCATTAGTAATTAAATTCCAGTGGTTTTAAAAAATTACTTATTTAATAATTTTAATCTTTTATATTCCTCATGAAGTGAGCCCAATTTCCATATATCTACGATGCCTCTTGGTCCATCAATGAGTAATCTCACAATATTTGGTCTATGAGCTTTCATTTCCAAAAATTCCTTTTGCCAAGATGAATTTTGCCAGTCAGTACTCATTTATAAAGACATCCATTTAGAATAGAATTAGCATTATAAGTATCAATCAAAGAAATTTTCTGCTGACGATTCTAAACAGAAATAAATCGAAATCTCTTAAGTGATTGTTGTTTATCAAGCACTGAAAATCTTTTAAATTCACTAAGAGCAAATAAAGTTCCGTAATAAGAAAGAATAGATGACAAGAAACCTTGCCCAGAATCAATAGAAAATAGAGCGAATAATTTCATCAGCAATTTCTCCGCGCATTTCATTATATAAATTCAATTAAAAGTACAAGTCACATTGAAAATGATAAATTTTGATTAGGCAACAAATATTTTCGTTTTTGTATAGGTTTCTGTAATTACTCTTGAAAATCACTATGGTTTATATAATTAAATGATTTAAATGTCAAAACCAGTTGAATTTGGAGAATTCTACAAGCTTCTTAAAGCAGCTCGAGATGGCAACAAAGAGAAAACTAAAGAATTAGAATGGATCTTAGCTGAGTATGAGCATGCATCAGCTGCCACTAGCGCATTTGACGAATTAGGTCAGATATTTTGCCATCATGGAGTCATGGAGCTATATGATTACACAGGTATTGATGATATTCAATATATCAATAATTTAGAAATTTCAGTATGGAATTACTTAAAATTTAGAATGAAAATAAGTTTACCTGAATACATGCTTAAATCTATGATTAAACATGCAAAATCACATAATTTATCCCAAAAAATTTCAAAAAAGTGGGAAACCACTGTCGAAGAAATAGATGAAAATATGGAAGATTTAGCGAAATATGTGGCTGAAGGAATTATAGAATTAGTTTATTAATAAAACTGCGTAGAAATTCTTTAAAAGATTAATTTATTCCTAAGTGTTTAAATATTAATAAATTTATACTTTAATATTTTTAATAAATACACTTACAATCTAAGTGCATTTATTCTTTTCCCATGTTTAGTCCTTTCATTCCAAAAAAATGCTCAAGATAATTGATTTTCACTTAAATTAGTCTTACTTTACCGCAAAAAAATATATAATCTATGGAATTCATTGAATAGTCAAAACCTCTATTAAAATAAAAAATGCTAGCAATTTAGAGTAAAGAGGCTTAATTGGTTACATAACTAAATTCTTATATCTAATAAAAAAATCTCAAGCATAAGAATTTATCCATATCTACAAATAGCAAAGCATTAAAGATATCAAGCTTGCATCTCACGAATCCATCTTCATGCCTAAATCGCATCTCTTTATCCTCCCATTCATTGCAGCATTATTAAACAATGCGTAAATATTTAAAATTTCTAGTAATATAAGGAAAATTACTATTAAAAGTGGAAACTCCAGTTGAATTCAGCTCATTTTATAAATTGCTTAATGCAATAAAAGAAGGGAGTGATGAGAAAAAAGAAATTCTAGAAATAGAGCTCAATAAATACAAAGAAGGGGAAGATGCACCAAGCTATCTGCATGAATTGGGACAATTATTTTTATTTATTGGAGTCAATGAAATATATAAATATACCAATCAAAAAGATCTTAAAGTGATAGGAAATCTATCAAAGGAAGAATGGAGCAATCTTTCTGAAAATCAAGAGAGTGAACTTCCACAATATTTAGCAAAACAAATGATTCGATTTACTAAAGATAATAATATTGCAAAGAAAATTTCACAAAAGTGGGGTAAATCACCAAGAGAAATAAACAAACATACCATAAAAATGTCAAGGTATATAACAGAAGGTCTTATTGATATGCTTGAATAAAAATATTAAATATATAAATTATAAAAATTAATATTCACTATCTGCAACACACTTCCCGATACATTTTTTACCATTATTGGCTGTTCTGAAGCAATGCTTACATAAGACTTTTTCAATTTCTTTATTATACTCCTGGGATGCATCACAAGAAACTTTTAAAGATTTATGCAATTGACTATCAGACGATGAGGAAGACATATAATTAGAATGTTAAAGGTCGTAATTAAATCAAATGTTTTTTAGAGATAGAAAAAAAATTGACTGAAATTTGCTTTGGGACCTGGGCATGGGGAAATAAACTTGTTTGGGATTATGACTCCCAAAGAGATGATTATCAATTAGAAAAAACTTTTTTACAGGCGATTAATGGTGGGTTAACACTTATTGATACTGCAGATTCATATGGAATAGGTAACCACACTGGAAGAAGTGAGAAGCTTTTAGGGAATTTCATAGAAAATATTCAAAGTGACAAAAAAAAGAAACTTAGAATAGCAACAAAACTTGCACCCTTCCCTTGGAGAGTAGGGCGCAATGGTTTCAAAAAAGCTTTTGAAGCAAGCAACAATAGACTAAAAGGAAATATCCACCGCATACAACTTCATTGGAGTACAGCAAAATATGCACCTTGGCAAGAAGCACAATTAATTGATGGGCTTGCTGATATTTATAAAGCAAACTGCATTCCAGAAATAGGAATCTCTAATACAGGACCAAAAAGATTGAGATGGATGCAAGCAAGACTGAAAGATCGCGGCATTCAAATTAAAAGTCTACAAATACAAATGTCTTTACTTTCTCCTGAACCTAAAAAAGAAATAATCATCAAAGAAACGTGCAAAGAACTAAATATTGATCTTTTAGCTTATAGCCCATTAGCGTTAGGAATCCTTACTATTCCTCCCAACAAGTATTCTTATCCCTCAGGGATTTTAAGAAAAAAATTATTTGAAAGATTGCTTCCAAAAACCACTCTTATTAGAGAAGCATTATTCAATATTGGACGTGATCGAAAAGTTTCACAAGCACAAGTAGCACTCAATTGGTGTAGAGCGAATGGAGCCTCTCCAATAGTAGGGATGAGAACTGTTTTTCAAGCAAAAGAAGCCATTTTAGCTAGCAAATGGAAGCTAAGTAAAAATGAAAAAGAATATCTAGATAAAACAAGACATGAAAATAATACTTATATGCCCGGTAACCCTTTTATGAGTGAATAAATTTACTTTATTATATTTCTATATATCTCCTATTTATCTGTACTAACTATTACTTTCATATTATTAGAAGATGGCAGATTAATAACCTTAGGTGGGGGAATTGGTTGACTATTAGAAGTTTCAGGAGGAATATCTTCTGGTTGTTTATCTTCCTGAGCACAGGCTTCTAACGCTTCTCGTAACAATGAATCAAAAGTAGCTCCAGGTAATCGATGTCTAGCAATTTCTAGAAATGTCAATGGAAGTGATTCCGATGCAGCATCTTTTAAAGCAGGATTATTCCTTCTATGTTCTTGTTCATCTTGAATTGCTCTAATAAAACGAAGAGTAACTTCATGCTTAGTAGAAGCTTTAATTAAGGTGTCATTATCTCTTTGACCATTAACTGCTTCTTGCTCAAGATCATTAATTCTTTTCTCAAGACTATTCAAAACTTCGTCAGCCTCCTTTCCTATGTGTGCTAATTGCCCATCTGACAAATTCGGCAAATCAGCTACATAAACTTTTCCGTGATCACGCAATGTAAGGAAAGTTGGTCTAGGACCTTGTCTATTATTTACATCTGGTGAGCCAGGGAGTGGTCTTCTTGGCGGAGTAGGACCTGCAGAACTTCTCCTACGGGTAAGCCGCTGTTGATTTTCAAAAGGCATCGCACTAAGTAAGATCTAACTTCGCAGCTTCCGAAAAAATATTCGGCTTGCGTTTTTTGAAATTTTACTAGATTTCTTCAAAAAATAATAGATAAAGATAATTCTCTTTGGAATCAGATGTAATCATTTAAAAGCAATTTCAAATTAATTAATAAGGCAATCCCCTTAAACCAGTTCCAGTATTTGAAGAGATCTCTTGCACTTGACCCAATATCCATGAATTAAAACCATTTTCTGCACATATTTCTATAGAAGCGTCACTATGTTCAGGATCAACAACTAAGCAAAAACCGACGCCTAAATTAAATGTATTCCATAAATCAATTTCAGGTATATCTCCTGAACGTTGGAGCCATTGAAATATTTGAGGGGGTATCCAGCTTTTTGTATCTATAAATGCAGTAAGTCCAGGAGGTAAACATCTTGGTAGATTTTCAGGCAAGCCTCCTCCTGTTATATGAGCCATCCCATGAACACTAATTTTATTTTTTAAAATAGTCATAACGAGTTGAGCATAAAGAGCAGTAGGTCGCATTAATGTTTCAATCAAAGGAGTTTTAGAATTATCAATGAATGTTTTATGAGTAGAGCCAGTTATAGCTAAAACTTTTCTGGCTAAACTAAAACCATTACTATGAAGCCCATTACTAGCAACAGCAATAATTTGATCTCCTGGTCTAACTCTTTTTAAATTAATCAGATTATCTTCTTCTACTATCGCCACACAAAAGCCAGCTAGATCGTATTGACCTTTCTTATAAAAACCTGGCATTTCTGCAGTTTCTCCTCCCAAAAGAGCGCAGCCAGATTGTTTACATCCAAAAGAGATACCATCAACTACCTGAACTAACGCTTCTGGGTTTAAAGATCCAGTTGCTATGTAATCAAGAAAAAATATAGGTTCAGCTCCATTGGTTATTACATCATTCGCACACATAGCAACCAAATCAATACCTACACCAAAATGAAAATCGTATTGCTGTGCTAACTCTAGTTTTGTCCCCACGCCGTCAGTACCGGCAACAAGAACTGGTTTCTTCATTCCTGTTGGAAGACGCATGCATCCACCAAATCCACCAATGCCTCCTATCACCTCTGAACTATGAGTCCCTTCAACACTTGATTTAATTTGATCTACAAAGGCTCTTCCAGCCTCAACATCCACACCAGAGGTTTTGTAATCCATAGCCTTAAATCACCCTATGAATTCCATAAGTTTCTATTCAACATCACATAATTTGCACCAAATATTCATTTAGATCAATGAGAGTTAAAGATATCTCAATAAACACCTAACAAATGAACATTCTTTAAAAACGTGAAATTTCCCATTCTCAAAAGTCAGCAAGAACTCAAAGTATGGAGGGAAAAACAAAATGGTGAGATTCATTTTGTTCCAACCATGGGGGGATTACACCCAGGTCATGGCGAACTAATAAAATGTGCGAGAAATAATATTAAAAGAAAAGGGCAAATTGTTTTAGTAAGTGTCTTTGTTAACCCACTTCAATTTGAACCTGACGAAGATTTTCAAAAATACCCGCGCACATTAAATGCTGATTCAAAGCTTGCATATGAAAATGGAGCGGATGCTATGTGGACTCCATCATTCACAGATATTTTCCCAGGGGGGGCAGATACTCATTTTCAAATCAAAGTACCCAATCATCTAAAAAAATATCTTTGTGGCGCAAAACGAAAAAACCATTTTGATGGTGTAGCAACTGTAGTAATACATCTACTAAAACTTGTACAACCAAAAGCATTAATACTTGGAGAGAAAGATTGGCAGCAAATGGTTATCTTAAGAAATCTCATTGACGATTTAGCATTACCCGTATCTATTAAAACAGTTCCTACATATAGAGATATTGATGGACTAGCTTATAGCTCTAGGAACAATTATCTAAATAAAGTAGAAAGGGAAAGAGCCTTAGTATTGCCCAAAATTTTAAAAAAAGCGTCAAATGATTATAAGAAAGGAAAATCATTAGATATTGAAGAAATTAGATATCATCTAAATCAAAACAATTTAGAAGTTGAATATATTGAACAAGTTGACTTAAAATCCTTACATCCAATCAAAGAAAAAAAGAAGCTCTGCTTATTAGCAGCTGCTGTCTCATGTGGAAAAACACGACTTATTGATCACGCATTCCTAATGACTCGCAAACCAATTGTTGCTATTGATGGACCTGCTGGTGCAGGGAAAAGCACAGTCACAAAAATATTTGCTGAGAAGCTTGGTCTTATTTATCTCGACACAGGGGCAATGTATAGAGCTGTAACATGGTTCATTAAAAAAGAAAAAATTGATTATAAAGATGACAAGAAAATGTTGCCTATATTAAATAATATCAAAATTAAACTTGAGCTTGATGAAAATAAAAAGCAAATAGTTTCCATCAATAATACAAACATCACAAATGAAATTAGATCTCCTGAGATTAATGCTCTAGTATCTAATATTGCTGCTCAAAAATCTGTTCGAGATTGCTTAACTAAACAACAAAAACTATTGGGAATTGATGGTGGTCTAGTTGCAGAAGGACGAGATATTGGTACAACTGTATTTCCTGATGCAGAATTAAAAATATTTCTAACTGCAAGCGCAAAAGAACGCGCAAAAAGAAGAAGGAAAGACTTAAAAGATCGAGGTTATAGTATTCCTAGTTTAATTGAATTAGAAAAAGAAATTAATGCTAGAGACAAAAAAGATAGCAATAGAGAAATTGCCCCGTTAATTCAAGCTGAAGATGCTTATAAAGTAACAACTGACAACCTAAGTATAGAAGAAGTTATAGAAAAGTTAATTTATTTATTCAGATTAAATATACCCGAAGAGGTATGGAGAACTCCAACGAATTAATAACTTTTAATCAAATTATTAATTGCCTCTTCTAATAAATCTAAAACTTCTTTAAATCCATTTTCTCCTCCATAGTAAGGGTCAGGAACCTCTGAAAATTTATTATTTTGATGAAAACTAAGCAATGGTTTGATTATTACATTTGATTTTTTTTTACTTTTTAAAAGTAAGTCTTTAACAACAGAGAGATTGTCATTATCCATCGTAAGAATTAAATCAAAATTATCAAAATCTGTTTGGTCAATTTCCCTAGCTCTACTATTAATCTCTATCCCTCTTTCCAAAGCAGCCTTTCTCATCCTGGCATCTGCCATATGACCAACATGCCAACCTCCTGTGCCAGCAGAATCGACATCATACAAATCCTCTATCCCGAGATCTTTAACTTGCTTCAAGAAAACAGCTTCAGCTGCTGGAGACCGACAAATATTGCCTAAGCAGACAAATAAAATCCTTTTTTTCAAAATAAATATTTCACCCAAAAGTATTATTCAATTCTATCAAATCTATTTAATTATTTAATGTCAAATCAAACAAAACATCTTCGATATAAGAATCTGTCCAATCTTGACCAAAGAATTTATTTAAAAGACCTCTAGCCGGATCTTTCTCTTTACGGTATTCCATGTAAGATTTCTGACCTAAGAAAATCTTACGAGCTCGTATTTCATTTACCTTCTCTGATTTGAGTAATAATTCCAAAAATAATGATAAATACTCACAATAAGCAGGTTTAATAACATTAGAAATTAATTTTTCCCCTTCATCTCCTAATGGTAGTCGAGTCCATAAAAAACCAGGAGAAAAGTATTTCTGAGCCTCCTTAGGAATGTCACCTCCATTAGGTAACAAAGGCTGCCAATGTTCATGTATTTTTAAAAGTTTATCCCATACTTTGTCAGTATGTTTTGAATCATCTTTCAAAGCTGGCTGCAAATCCAATGCAATTAGGTAACCATTAGGCAAAGTAACAAAATCTGCGCCAAAAAAAGGTAAGTCAAAAAAGCAATCAGGTACAGCTAACAAATTAAAAACAGAAGCAATATTTTGTGCATGGAGGCAGGCCGCTCTAAAAAGTTTAATTTTTTCGGTTTTACATGCCCATGTATTATTTTGAACCTCTATAGGATTTAATTTTGATCCAATGTAAGATCTATTTTCTAGAAATTTATTATCAAATTCTATTTGATTTAGTTTAAAGTTTGATAATGCTTCAATTGTATATTCCAAAAATTCAGACCACTTCCAGTTATCAATATGTACCGGATCTAAGCTACTAACTCGAGAGTTATTCATAAATTAAAATTTGACTTGTTATAGACATTAACCATCTTTACTTAAAGGAAATAGAAAATCCTGTAAAAACTTCTCAGACCAATTTCTTCCAAAAAATCCAGAAAAAAGACCATGAGCAGGATCTCTTTCAGCACTATATTTATCATAAGCTGCTTGTAATAATTCGACTTCCTTACTCCCTAAAATTGAATTTGTAGATTTTTTCGCATCATATAAGGATAAATAGGAGGTTAGGAACGAAGTGAATACCTTTGGCAAAATATCTTCAGCCTGCTCTAGACCTCCTTTACAAAAAAGAACCCAAGGTGAAAAATACTTTTTAGGATCATATAAATCGATATTTTTATCAGCATTGAATTCAGGATAAGATTTCTTTATTAATTTCAAACCATTGAAGTATTTATCAAAATAAGTCTGATCTTGAATCAAAGGCTGGAAATCAAGAACTGCTACTAATTTCTTTTTCATCCCAAACCACAACAAATCAATGCCAAGAATAGGTTGATCATGATTAAAAGTAGGATATGCAACAGAATTCAAAACCTGCAAATGATTTCCCGCATCTAATCTTGTAACTCTCCATCGACGAAAACCTGGAACTGACCATAACCAGCTTTTTATAACACTTTTCCCATTCTTAGATATCTGTTCTTTAAAGATATCAGGCAAATCGCTCTGTTCACCGCCATGAACTTGAAGGCTTGTATTCAATTCCTCCAACAAAGGGTCAAACATTACATACAGCCTTCTTGTAATTGTTCAAAATATGCTGCTTTTTCATATTAGTAAAATCTAGAAGATTTATCTAGCAGCTCATTCAAATTCGAAACTTGAAAATAAAAAATAAATCACAGTTTCATATATGCGAAAAATTATTCTGTACTTCCTTTTCTAGAACTACGCGTTAGAAAACGAAATAAAATTTTTCCAATTGCTGCGATTAGATTACCTTCTAATTCATTAAATATATCCATATTAAATTTAAATGCTTTATTTGCTTCTTCAACAATCAAAGTTGCCATATGTGGACTAATGGGTAAGGAATCAAGTGTAGATCTATATACATTTTTAAAAGCCTTCTCATCCTTAATCTGATCAAATATATAGAAATTTAAACCATCATCTCCAGATAGGTTCATAGCCTTTTGAGTGATTTTTTTAAGAAGTTGTCCACCTGAAAGATCTCCAATATATCTACTGTAATGATGACCTATTAACAACTCAGGCTGTTCATTAGAAATTTGATGTATCCGATCTACATAAGCTTGGGCCGGTTCTGAAGGTTTTAATAATGTTGACCAATTCTGACCAAAGTAAAAATACAAATCTTTCTCAATTTTTTCTCGACGATAGAGTTCATGAAAATCAATTTTCGAAACAATAGAATGATTATTTTCAGAAAGTCTTTTAATCTCATCTTCCATAGCAGAATATACGAAATAAAAATCTGCTAATAAATTCCTATAAGAAGATTTATCAACTACTCCTTTCAAGAAGCAACTGATAAAGCCTGTATTTTCAGCCATCGTATGAGACTTTTGGGTCCCTTCCCGAAGTTGCCTCGATAAGGCGATTGACATCAGCTCATATTCATTTACCAGAAAACCTACCACTAAGTCATAGGCTCATATTGTGATCAATTAATCGTGAATTAGTTTTTTATGGCTAATTTTGACAAACTCAAGCCTCCTGCAAAAGGTCAAACCATCTGTTTTAAAGATGGAATCCCTGTTGTTCCAGATAATCCTATAATCCCTTACATAAGAGGAGATGGTACAGGTGTTGACATATGGCCTGCTACACAAAAAGTAATTGATAGTTCTGTTAGGAAAGCATATGGCAACAAAAAAGCAATCGAATGGTTCAAAGTTTATGCCGGAGATGAAGCTTGTGAAATGTATGGCACTTATCAATATTTGCCAGAAGACACTCTCAAAGCTATTCGAAAATACGGGATTGCGATCAAAGGGCCTTTAACAACTCCAGTTGGAGGAGGGATTAGATCATTAAATGTCGCTTTAAGGCAAATATTTGATCTTTACTCATGCGTACGACCTTGCAGGTACTACTCAGGGACCCCTAGCCCGCATAAGAACCCTCAAGATCTTGACGTTATTGTTTATAGAGAAAATACAGAAGATATATATATGGGAATAGAATGGGAAGCTGATGACATTGAAGGATTAAAACTAATTGATCACTTAAATCAAAACGTTATTCCTTCTAGTCAAAAATTAAAAAATAGACAAATCCCTATAGGTTCTGGAATAGGAATTAAACCTGTTAGTAAAAAAGGAAGTCAAAGACACATTAGAAGAGCTATTCAACATGCTCTTAAGCTAAATGGAGCAAAAAGACATGTAACTTTGGTACATAAAGGAAACATAATGAAATTTACAGAAGGAGCTTTCAGAGATTGGGGATATGAATTAGCAAAAAGTGAATTTCGCAATGTATGTATTACTGAAAGAGAAAGTTGGATTCTTTCTAATATTACGAAAAATCCAAATCTAAGTATCGAAAATAATGCTAAGCAAATCGATCCTGGGTATCAATCACTAACTCAGGATAAAAAAGACTCAATTTGCTATGAAGTCCAATCAGTTATTGAATCTATAGGAGAGAGTCATGGGGAAGGTAGATGGAAAGAAATGGTAATGGTTGATGATCGAATAGCAGATAGTATTTTTCAACAAATTCAAACTAGACCTCAGGAATATTCAATCCTGGCAACATTGAATCTAAACGGAGACTATATTTCAGATGCTGCCGCTGCAATCGTAGGAGGCCTAGGTATGGCACCTGGAGCAAACATTGGGGATGAAGCAGCAATCTTCGAGGCAACACATGGCACGGCCCCCAAACATGCTGGCTTAGATAAAATCAATCCAGGCTCAGTCATCCTAAGTGGAGTGATGATGTTGGAATTTTTAGGGTGGAATGAAGCCGCAGAGTTAATAACCACAGGGTTAAGCAGGGCGATTTCTGATAAAAAAGTCACATATGATTTAGCCAGGCTAATAGAACCTCAAGTAACTCCTGTAAGTTGCAGTGGTTTCGCTGATGCAATTATTGATCGTTTTAATTAATAGTTAGAATCAGGATATTGCATAATTTTCCAAGCTTCGAATAATGTAAATTTATTTCCTAAATTTCCAGGAAAAGTAACTATAGGTAATTTATTATTCTTACAATTTTCTGGCAGAGTAACTATAGATAAACCTGGCAAAATTTGCCCTTCTAAGAAAACCTCTGAAAGTCCTAAACCATCTTTAAGTAAAACTTGTGTTGTGATTCCTCCTTTGCTGATAATGTAGCCCAACTGAGATGAAATCTCCCCTACAATAAAAGCCATTGTTTGAGCAATTTTTAATCCTAAATTATTCTTTAAATTGTCATCTTTGAAGTCAATTTCTCCCCTCGAAGTATACAAAACAGGAGTTTTTCCTGAGCTTAAAATGTTGGACAAATTAGCTACAATAGATTTAGTTAATTGGGAGGTTATAATTTCAGCAAAAGAATCTTCCTTGAAATTGAATATTTTATTTATTGGAAGCTCAATAAATTCAAAGTCTTCATAGGAAGACAGAAATTGCAATTGATTATCTGCTAATTGAACAAAGGAACCAACAACTATTAATCCAGGTTTGTATTCTGAATTTATATCTTTTAATCTTAAGTTTGCTAAGTCTTTTTGTGTTTTTGAATTTAAAGGTAATCGAGCTAAAGCACTTATAAAACTTGCAGCAGATCGAAAAATAAATCTTTTTCTTCCACTTAAACTCTTTATAGCATCAGCAAGAATTTCAAGATGCTGAGGAAATTTAGCATCTACAATTACAAATTTATTATCATCCAATTGTAATAAATAATTTATCAAGTCTTCAAGCCCAGAGTCATTTTCAAATGCATAGTTCAATTGCAATAAAGAAATATGCTCAACATCTTCGGACTGGATCTTTCCATTACTTTTTTCAGAAAGCCATTCAGATAAATCGCTAGTTGAATAACCAAATACCCTATCTTTTGCAAAATCAGTTGTATGAACTGGAACACCATTTAAAAAGTGCACTTTATTTACCGTAGTCCTACCTCCTTCAAAAAAAGCAGGGATATGAAAAGTCGAATTAAAAGGACCTAATTCTTCTAAAAGAACTTGAGGTTCTAATATTCCATGCCCCCGCAGAGTAGAATCACCCCTGCTTACAAATAAAAAATCTTGAATTATTAAATCTTTTGTTTTACATAATCTTAGAATTGAATGGCATATCTCTCTTATTCTTTTTTCTGCTAGTTCATGAGATAAAGAACGTGTATTAGCAAGTATAAAAAGCAAAGGAGATGGATGATTTATCCCATTCCATAGTGTCTTTTGATCCCAAGAAAGTAAAAGAGGACAACCATAAACTGATTGTGATCCAGTCGGATCATCATCTATTACAACGATTTTCATATGCTTCTATTATCAATTTAAATCCTTTCCCAAGCCTCAGGAATAGTAATAAAGGATCTATTTAACTTAGAAACCGAATCGCAACCAAGCAATTTCATTGTTCTTAAAATATCTGCTTGAAGAATCTCAATTGCCCTAGCAACACCTGGACCCCCAGCTGCAGCCAATCCATACGCATATGCTCTTCCTATTAAGACGCCTTTAGCACCTAAACATAATGCTTTTACAACATCACTACCTCGTCTAATACCACCATCTAATAGAACGTCAATTTGACCATTTACAGCAGTAATAATTTCAGGTAATGCCCTTATTGTCGGAGCCACGCTATCCAACTGTCTCGCACCATGATTAGAAACAACAATTGCATCTATTCCTAAATCAATAGCCTTTTTAGCATCATCACCAATATGGACACCTTTAACAATGATCTTTCCTCCCCATGCTTCACGAATCCAATTCAGATCTTCCCAAGTGACAACTGATTGCTCTAAGGCTGGACCAATCGCTGTGTAGCCCATCGGTCCATCATCAAGTTGAACATTTGGGAAACTCATCAGACCACCATCAAGCAACCATTGAGAAAGCCAACATGGTTTTACAAGCATTTGAGGAATATATGGAAGCATCGTCAAAGGGTCTTTAGACAACAATTCTTTAGTCCCTCCACGAATATCACGTTCTCTCAGGCCTGATACAGGAGTATCAATAGTCACAACAATTGCCGAGAATCCTGCTGCTTTTGCTCGATCAATTGTTTTTAAGGCAACATCTTTACCACCAAGAAGGTAAAGCTGATACCAAGCCTCTGATGAAGTTGCCTGTTTTACATCCTCTAGTCTGCAACCAGAAAGAGTCGACAAGGTATAGCCAGTAGAAACCTTTCCTGCTTCTTTTGCGGCTAACACCTCTCCTTGTGGATAAAACATTCTGCTACTACCAACAGGAGCAAGAAGAAATGGCAATGCAAATTTCTGACCAATTAAAGAAACACTTAAGTCACAAGAAGGAGTAGCTACCGCACAACGAGGCCTAAACAAAATCTCATTAAAAGCCGAACAATTCTGGGATAATGTTTGTTCTCGATCAGCTCCACTATCGATATAGTCAAATACCATTCTAGGAAGTCTTCTCTTAGCAAGAGTGCGTAGATCATCTATATTGACGACTTTTGGCGCAGAGACATTGGCAGCCATTTCTTAATTTACTCTATATTTTGAATAGCTTTCTATTGTACATATCAAGAAGAAACCAAAAAAAGAAAATAGCCATAACTAATTAATTGTATTTTTTTTTAAATTTATATTTAGTTTTTAAAGATAAAGGATTCATCTATTAAGTTCAATTCATTATAAACAAATCGAGAACTTAGAATACATGTTTCGCCAGGATTTAATTGAAGTTTCCTGTCTCCACTAATTAGTGATTGCCTAGGACTTGTCCATGGTTCAAGACAAATCATTTGTCTTGGAGGATCAGTCCATAAAACTGTTAAATCCATAGGAGATTGCTGTTCTAATTTAATAGAATCTTTATTCAAAAGATCAATTATTTTTACTGCAGATTGCGCATTAACAAGCAAGTCAATACCTTCTTCAAGCTTCAATATCTCTTCAGAAGTATTAACTTCCCGCATAGATAAATGATTTAAACATTTTTCTGGAAGACCTTTAATCTCTATTTTATTCAAATTAGAAACATTAAAATAAGGATGAAAGCCTAAGCTAAAAGGCATTTTAGCTAAACTTCTATTATGTATTTTTGCAATTAATTGAAGAGTATTATGAATTAGACGAGCCTCTATTTCAAGCATAAATGAAAAAGGAAATAAAGCTAATGTTTGATTATTTTCGCACATTATTAATTTAATTCCCTTTCGATCAGGAAGCAAACTTATTTGCCATACATTATCTCTGGCAAATCCATGCTGAGGAAGAACAAAATCTCCTTCAGGGAACCTCATTTTTCCTGAAGGTAAATCCCCACATATAGGAAATAAAATAGGAATTCCACCTCTAACACTTTTTTCTTTTTGAGAAAAACGATCTAAATCAAAATAGAGTAATTCTTTTCCTTGGCATTTCCATTCTGTTATTAAACCTCCTCTTTCAGGTACAACCCTCAATCGATTTCCAGTTTTAATATCTAAATATTCCCAATGTTTGTAAGGATGGGACTTAAGTGAATATTCAATATCCATTTTTTTCTTAAAATGAAACTAAAGATCACTTAGCCATTCTAAAAGAGCAGAATTGACTTGATCTGGAACTTCATCATGAGGGCAATGGCCCGCATCCAAAACAACCTCTTTTGTTTCTTGAGGAGTATGTTTCCTATAAGTTTCTCGCTTACCAGGTGCATTCATCCAAGGATCTCGATTGCCCCATAACAAAAGAAGTGGTGATTTTAATTCAGCAAATAATTCATCTAATGGGTCGCCTTTAGGACCTCCAGGGTCAAACACACTTTTAAAAACCTTAAAAGCTCCTTTATCAAGTGAAGGTTTTCTTATGGCCTCTACTAATTCATCATCTACATTGGTTTTATCAATATAAACTTGATTAAGAGTTCGCCGAATAGTTCCAGGCTGTCTTAAATTTTCAAAAATAATTCTTTGCAATAAATAATTTTTAAGAAAAATCCCTCCAATTGTTTTACTAGCAGTTGCCCAAAAACCTTTTACTGGTCTCTTATCTTCAGAGAAATAGCCAGCTGCATTTAATAAAACAACTCCGGCAGCCTCGGAACCTAAAGCAGAACCACTAGCCAAAGCTGCATATCCTCCCAATGAATTCCCTACTAAAACTGTGGGCCTACCAATTCTTTCTTTTACATATGAAACAATTTGATCTCTCCATAAAGGACCTCCATACTGAAGACCTTCTGGTTTTGCACTGCGGCCAAAGCCAAGAAGATCTAAGGCATGCACTTCATGAGTTAAACCAATTACAGGAATATTGTGTCTCCAATGATCTGTAGAAGCACCAAAACCATGAATTAGTAAAACAGCTGGAGAGTTAGTTGCTTCTAATTTTTCTCTATCAGGAACAATGCTCAAACAATGAACATCATGACCTAAAAAATTCCACTTAGAGGATCCAGAAGAAGCTGATGAAACCATCTCAAGCAATCAATATAATGACAATTTGAAAGATATTAATAGCCCAAATATAAAAAAGAGAAATTAATCTCTTTCAGAGTTGCTTTTTTTACTTAAAAATAAGTAAAAATTATAATTACCTAAAGCAATCCAACTGGATCAGCAGCCACATCATCTGAAATTAAATTGTCATCTCCTGGAGGCTTATCCTTAAGAACTAAACGCAATAATACTGGAGCCAAAAACGTTGTGCCTATAACCATTAACAAAATTGCAGCTTCTAAAGAAGGAGTTAAAAGTCCAGCACTGGTTCCAAGCCCTAAAAAAATCAAACCCACTTCCCCTCTAGGCATCATTCCTAGTCCAACAACCAATCTATTGGTTGGTTTATCAATAAGGAATGACCATCCAGCTGCAATTTTTCCAATAATTGCAATTATCAACAAGAACCCTGCCACTACTAACGCTCCTCGACTTGATGGATCTAAAGGATTAATAACTGAAAGATCCATACCTGCCCCAACTAAAACAAAGAAAATCGTTGCAAACAGGGAAACTAATGGCAAAACAGATTGTTGAATTGCATGATTATTTTTTGAACTACTGAGAATTAAACCTGCAGCAAAAGCACCTAATGCAGCTTCTAGTCCAATTGCTGTAGCAACAAAACAACAAAGAACAAGTATTACAAAAGAAGCAACAACAACAGCTCCTGGAGCTTTAAGTCGTTCCAATAACCAATCAAATGCTGGAGCAGCTGTTCTACTCAAAGCAATAGCAGCTATAACAAAAACAATTGCTGCTAAAACAAGTTTGACAATTGGCGCAATTTCTAAAGCACCTCCAGTCGCAATAGCCACAACAACGGCCAAAATCACTATTCCAAGAATGTCATCTAAAACTGCTGCTCCAATAACTATCTGTCCCTCGCGAGTTTTCAAATACCCAAGCTCTCCAAAAACACTTGCTGTTATCCCAATACTTGTTGCAGTCATAGAAGCACCTGCAAAAACTGCAGGTATAAGATCAACTTGGAAAATAAACATCAACCCAAATGTGCCAAAAGCAAATGGTAAAATTACTCCCGCCATAGCAACGGTGAAAGCTTGAGCCCCTACAGCAACAAGTTCTTCTAATTCGCTTTCAAGTCCTGTCAGAAATAAAAGAGCATATAATCCAAGAGTTGCAACTGCTTGCAAAGAAGGGAAAGTCTCAAAATATAAATCTGGAACTGCTTCGGGAGGCACTGAAGCCAAAGAACTAATTAATGAAATCAAACCATGATTTAACTGGGCATGTGCTGTTGGAGGCAATAACAAATGCAATCCAGAAGCTCCTATCAATACCCCTGCCAATAGTTCACCAACAATTGTTGGTAAGCTCAATCGAACCAATATTTCAGCAAGAGTTCTTGCTGCTACAAAAATCAATAAGAAATTAATTACCCCAATTAAAGTCTCAGCAACTTCAACATCATGAGTACTCAGAGTCAATATTGTATGAGTCAAAAACATTTTCTAAAAATTTTAGGAACTCCTAAACGAACAAATAAATTACCTCAAAGCAGGGGTCTTTTGGAAAATGTTCCATACTGCGACTAAAGCAACAAGTGTGGATCTGAAGTTACTGAGAATCTAATTGCAAAATGGGAGCTAGCGTCCTGACAAATTAATTGCCCCAATGAGCAGCTCACCGTCTTTAGATCTGCGTTTACCCACTCCTGGTTGTTATGCAGATCCAGTTAGAGCTGGCATGGACGCAGATGCGGTGTTCGATGGAATGACCGAGCATCTATTTTTTACTCTTGGGAAATTAGCCACTTCTGCAAGTCTACGAGATCTGTATATGGCGCTTAGCTATGCAGTTAGAGATAGATTGATGAGCAGATATCTGGCGAGTCAAGAAGCTATTCGTGCTAAACCACAGAAAACTGTTGCTTATTTATCTGCTGAATTTCTTATTGGACCTCAATTAAATAATAATCTTCTGAATCTTGGAATTAAAAAAGAAGCCGAAAAAGCTCTGAAAAGATTTGGAATAGAATCATTAGCTCATTTACTTGAAGTAGAAGAAGAACCTGGTCTTGGTAATGGTGGGCTAGGAAGGCTTGCCGCTTGTTATATGGAATCTTTAGCTAGTTTGCAAGTACCAGCTGTAGGTTATGGAATTCGTTATGAGTTTGGTATTTTCAATCAATTAATTAGAGACGGATGGCAAGTTGAAGTAACTGACAAATGGCTTAAAGGAGGTTGGCCTTGGGAACTCCCCCAACCTGATGAATCTTGTTTAGTTGGCTTTGGAGGGCAAACTCAAAGTTATACAGATGAAAAAGGAAATTATCGATCAAGGTGGATCCCTTCAGAGCATGCAATTGGAGTTCCGCATGATGTACCTGTATTAGGTTATAGAGTTAATAGTTGTGATCGATTAAGGCTTTGGCGAGCTGATGCTACTGAAAGTTTTGATTTTTATGCTTTTAATATTGGGGATTACTATGGTGCAGTAGAAGAAAAAGTAGCTTCTGAAACTCTCTCAAAAGTACTTTATCCTAATGATGGCACTGATGAAGGAAGGAGATTAAGACTAAAACAGCAACACTTTTTTGTAAGTTGCTCTCTCCAAGACATGTTTCGAAGTCTTGAAAAAAGAGGTATTCCTATAGAAGATTTCCCTTCACATTGGACAGTTCAATTAAATGATACTCATCCTGCGATTGCAGTTGCAGAGTTAATGAGAATTTTAATTGATAATTATCATTTAAATTGGGATAAAGCCTGGAAAATTACAAATAGCTCAGTTGCCTATACAAATCACACACTTCTTCCAGAAGCTTTAGAAAAATGGGATTTAACTCTTTTCGAAGATTTACTTCCACGACATTTAGAACTAATCTACGAAATAAATAAAAGGTTTCTTCAACAAGTAAGGCTAAAATATCCAGGGAATGATTCAGTAATAAGAAAGCTATCTATAATTGATGAAGAAGGTGGAAAAGCAATAAGAATGGCTCATCTTGCAACTATTGGTGCACATCACGTAAATGGTGTAGCAGCTTTACATTCTGATTTAATTAAAAGACAATTACTTCCCGAGTTTGCAGAGCTTTGGCCTGAGAAGTTCACAAACGTCACTAATGGTGTCACGCCTAGAAGATGGATAGGCCTTGCAAATCCAGAATTGTCCAATCTTCTAGATAAAGAAGTAGGACCAAATTGGATAACAAATATGGATTTACTTAAAAAACTTGAAGACCGAGAACATGATCAAAACTTTTTGGACCTATTTGCAAATACAAAATTATCTGGGAAAAGAAAGCTTGCTGGGTATATTCATAGAAGAACTAGTGTTTTAGTTGATCCGTCCAGCCTATTTGATGTTCAAGTAAAAAGAATCCATCAATATAAACGTCAACATCTAAATGCGTTGCAAATTATTGCTCAATATATAAGGATTAAAAATAATTTATCAAAAGATTTAGCTCCAAGAACTGTGATTTTTGGAGGAAAAGCTGCTCCAGGATATTTTATGGCAAAATTAATGATTAGATTTATTAATGGTATAGCAGAAGTAGTTAATGCTGATCCAGATATGGATGGACGTTTAAGGGTAGTTTTCCTTCCAGATTATAATGTAAAGCTTGGGGAACAAGTATATTCTGCTACTGACTTATCAGAACAAATATCAACAGCAGGTAAAGAAGCTTCTGGTACTGGAAATATGAAATTTGCCATGAATGGAGCACTAACAATAGGTACTCTTGATGGAGCTAATATCGAGATCCGAAATAAAGTTGGAGAAGAAAACTTTTTCCTATTTGGTAAAACAGAAAGTGAAATTATGGAGTTAAGAAATAACAATTATCAGCCAAGCGTATATATTAAAGAATTACCTGAATTAGAAGAAGCTTTAAAATTAATTGAAGTTGGCCATTTTAGTAATGGTGATAATGAACTATTTAAGCCTTTGCTGAATAGCTTAACTGGCCATGATCCATTCTTTGTAATGGCTGATTTCAAGGATTACCTTCGAGCCCAAGATGATGTAAGTAAGGCATGGAGAAATAGCCATGAATGGAATCGAATGGCACTTTTAAATACTGCAAGATCCGGTTTCTTCTCTTCAGATAGATCTATTAAGGAATACTGTAAATCAATATGGCAAGTAAAACCTTTACCTGTAGAAATAAGCTGCGATATTAATTAATTTTTATCAGGTAGATCAGGAGTCTGGTGCAATAATCTATTCAAACGCAATCTATCTGCATTTAAAGGATCCGGTGCCAATTCACCAGCTATTTCCTTGAATTTATTTTCTATTTCTTCTGGAACTTTTACATCAAAAATGCGTTCCATTAAAGCTTCTATAGAAAAAAGATGAGCATTAATATTTTCTAAGTCTGTAATTGCCTGATTAATTGATTCTTGTGAATTTTGATGTTTCTCAATAGTTGGTTTTTCTTTTTCTTCTTCTAAAGATTTAGATGTTTTTTGATTCTGTAAGTCTTCAAGCACTCGCCCACATAATGTTCTAAAAGATTGCAATGCAGCCCAATTAAGCTCTTGCTGATCTCGCAAAGTTGGGAACTCTCTAATTAGACGATCATGTTCTCGGTAGAACCTTTGACAGTCTGGGCATTGACAGGGCTCTTCAGGCACGCAATACCAACCAGCTCATAACCCCATCATGACATCTACTATGCCGCTAATGGAGGTTCTCCAGAAAAATGATCGTCTCCTTTTTGAGAATCTTCAGTGTCAGGACTGTCAGGCAGAGGAATTTCAATACTCGTTACAACTTGAATTGCATCTTGTAAACGCATGGAATCTGCAAACCATCCCATAGCCTGTTCAGTATCCCCTCGCTTCTCAGCATCATTAGCCTGGTCTTCGTGCGCTTCCGCCAAAAGTGCCATCCAGCATAAGCATCTCGCCTGAATAATTGAAAGATCTAAATCATTAGGTTGCGATTTAGCAATTTGCTCACTCTCTTGTTGAACAAGGAGACGCAAACGCAGATCGTGAAGCTGTGTCATTTTGACTGATTCACTTATACAACGCTAGCGACAGAGTAGTGCATTTGCACACCCACTAGATGTAGGAACTTCACGATTATATTTTACGGGGCTGGCGGGACTCGAACCCACGACCTACGGTTTAGGAAACCGTCGCTCTATCCAACTGAGCTACAGCCCCTCTGGATGAAAGGAGCCCTTCAAGGCATTATGGACTTAGAAAGCAGGGGAGGTGATCGCAATTGTGAGTTTTTCGCTATAAATGCGATAAATTACACAATTGAGGAAAGTCCGGGCTCCCAAATGGTCAGGCTTGCTGGATAATTCCCAGTGCGGGTGACCGTGAGGATAGTGCCACAGAAACACACCGCCGATGGCTTAATAGTTAAAAGCTAGAAGTACAGGCAAGGGTGCAAAGGTGCGGTAAGAGCGCACCAGCAGCATTGAGAGGTGCTGGCTTGGTAAACCCCAGCCGGGAGCAAGGTTAAGGGCAATACACGACCATATGTAAAGCCCTGAAGATCAAGCCGCTAGAGGCCGTCGGTAACGACTGTCCCAGATAGATGATCGCCCATTCCTTTTAACTAGGATTGAACAGAACCCGGCTTACGACCTGCTTTCATTTATTTATTGTTAATAAAATCTGATCTTATTCTCACAAGTTCAGATACATATAAATCATGAGTTTCACAAGCAATAAAGAACTTAATAAGAAAAGAATTAATAATCTGATTATATTTATTAAATCCTTAGAAATTGATGCAATTTATTTAAATAAAATAATAAATAATAAGCTAAATGAGCTCAATATCATTGATGAAGCTTTAATACATACTTCTGCTAACACAACAAAAAATTATGAGAAGCTAGAGTTTTTAGGTGATGCTGTTTTGAGGTTGGCTGCCTCTATATTCATAGAAAAAGATTTTCCGAATCTCAACGTTGGGGAAAGATCATCATTACGTTCTCATTTAGTAAGTGATAATTGGCTTGCAACACTAGGCAAAAAAATCAACATAAAAGAAACACTCATTGTAGGTCCAAAAACATTCAGAGATAAGTCTGCACTAAAAACAATTGAGGGAGAATCTACTGAAGCCTTAATTGGTGCTTTGTACACATGTTGCAAAGCAGTGGAACCAATAGAAAATTGGCTCTCTATATATTGGAAAAAAGAAAGCAAACTTATACTATCTGACCCACACCAAAGAAATTATAAATCTGCACTTCAAGAATGGTCCCAAGCTCTTTCTTTATCTATACCAAAATACAAAACAATAGAACAGTGCAAAATACATGGAGATTTAAAAAGATTTTTTTCTACTGTATATCTTAAAAATGAAAAGATAGGAAAAGGATGGGGTAAGTCGATCAAAGATGCTGAAAAAGAAGCAGCAAAATGTGCTTTAATGAATATAAAAGTAAAAAACAATAAATACTCATAAATAATAAAATTATTCAATCTTTAATAAGATCAGAAATTGGAATAGTTAGTAATTTATCCCAGTTACCTCCTTCGAATAGAACCGCTGCCTTATTCCCACTTATTCTTTGAACAAATCCTACGTAACCATTATATATTGAATTTGGATCAGAAACCTTAACAGTTGAACCTGGAAGAATGGGCCCTTTTGAAGAAGTCATAAATGTATTAAATGTAAGAGTAGAATAACTAATAAATTAAGAACTGATCAAATATGAATAATGAGGAAGAATGGCTAATGATAGGGAAAATAGTTGCTGCAAAAGGATTAAAAGGTGAAATCAGACTTAATCCAAGTAGTGATTTTGCGGAGAGGTTTACTGTTCCAGGCACAAGATGGCTTCAAAAAAAAAGCGAACTGCCTAGACCAATTACATTAATTGCAGGCCATCAAATACCTGGGAAATCGATTTTCATAATATCTCTTGCAAATATCACTAATAGAAACGCAGCAGAGTCTTTAATTGGAGAAAAGATGTTAGTACCTGCAAATAATCGACCAAAAATGAGGGAAAATGAATTTCATTTATTAGATCTTCTTGGCCTGAATGTCAAACTCACTAAAAACGGAGAGCCAATTGGCAAAGTAATAAATTTAACCTCTGCTGGCAATGATTTACTAGAAATTAAACTTTTAGAAGGAAAACAAGTTTTGATTCCATTTGTCAAAGAAATCGTCCCAGAAGTAAAAATTAAAGAAGGCTGGATCATGATTTGTCCTCCACCTGGCTTACTTGAAATATAAATTCTTGTATGCATCTAAAGAAAACAAGCAAAATAAACCCATGTAATATTTAAAAATGAAAAAAGGTTCACTAGTTCCAGTAATTCTTTGCGGTGGTACAGGCACTAGGCTTTGGCCTTTATCAAGAGCCAGCTATCCAAAACAATATTTAGCACTAAGCTCAACAACCCAAAAGTCTTTACTCCAACAAACACAAGAAAGACTTGAAGGTCTAGAAAGTCTCCAAGCACCAATTTTAATTTGTCATGAAGAGCACAGATTTATTGTTGCTGAGCAAATGCGCGAAATCAATGTAGAGCCCAAAACAATTATTTTAGAACCTATAGGCAGAAATACAGCTCCTGCAATTGCAATCGCAGCTCTTAAGGCAACTGAAAATGGAGAGGATCCAACATTATTAATTTTGGCTGCAGATCACCAAATTAAAAATACACAAGAATTTCAAAAAACGATAGAAGCAGGTAGATTTTATGCAAATGAAGGTCGTTTAGTTACTTTTGGAATTATTCCTACTTCTCCTGAAACTGGCTATGGGTATATAGAAGCAAGTCAACCATTAAATAGTAAAGAATTAACAGGTGTTTCAATTGCTAATTTCATAGAAAAGCCTAACAAAAATAAAGCTAAAGAACTTATTTCAGATAAACGTTTTAGCTGGAATAGCGGAATCTTTTTATTCAAAGCAAGTGTAGTTTTAAAAGAACTTGAAAAAATTGCTCCTGAGATGGTTGATAGTTGTAAGAAATCACTTAAAAATAATATAAAAGATTTAAATTTTCAAAGACTTAAAGAAGAAGATTTCTCTCAATGTCCAAATATTTCTTTTGATATAGCAGTAATGGAAAAAACACAATTAGGAACCGTTTTACCTCTAAATGCAGAATGGAATGATGTGGGGAGCTGGAAAGCTCTATGGGAAACATCAAGCAAAGACTCTAATAAAAATACAATTTTAGGCAAAGTAATAGCAAAAAATAGTAAAAGTTGTTATTTAAGAAGCGAAAATCGTCTAGTTGTGGGTATTGGAATTGATAATTTAATTGTTATAGAAACAAATGATGCAGTTTTAGTTGCAAATAAAGAACACACTCAAGAGGTAAAAGCAATAGTCAATCAATTAAATAAAGAAAATCGACCTGAAGCAATTGCACATAGAAAGATCTACAGACCCTGGGGACATTACACAACAATAGTTGAAGGTTCTCGATGGCAAGTAAAGAGAATTGAAGTCAAGCCAGGCGCAAAACTTTCTCTTCAAATGCATCATCATCGTGCAGAACATTGGGTCGTTGTAACTGGCACGGCATTAATTGAAATAAACAACGAGCAAAAACTTCTAGGCGAAAATCAAAGCACATATATTCCTTTAGGTTCTAAGCATCGA
Source organism: Prochlorococcus sp. AG-409-D09 (assembly GCA_003215935.1). GTDB lineage: Bacteria > Cyanobacteriota > Cyanobacteriia > PCC-6307 > Cyanobiaceae > AG-409-D09. Next base: position 15,307 of record QCJQ01000006.1, on the reverse strand, counting down.
CTAAGCAATCCTGGCAAAATGCCTTTAATTTTAATCGAAGTTCAAAGTGGTGCTTATTTAGGAGAAGACGATATAGTCAGATTTGACGATAACTATGGAAGAAGTAATAATTAAGAATCGAAATTTTTATTCTACTGTTACACTTTTAGCAAGATTACGTGGCTGATCAACATCTAATCCTTTATGAGCAGCAATGTGATAGCTAAAAAGTTGTAATGGCAAGATAGTTAATAGTGGACTTAGCAATTCATTAACATTAGGAATATAGAAACAATGATCAAAAAATTCAGTGTCTTTACTTTCAGGTGCAACTCCTATTAACTGAGCATCTCGTGCTTTTGCTTCTTGGGCATTACTTAAAACTTTATCAAAAACTAGCCCAGGTACGGCAATAGAAACAACAGGAATATTTTTTTCTAAAAGAGCAATGGGTCCATGCTTTAATTCTCCAGCAGGATAACCTTGAGCGTGAATATAACTAATCTCTTTTAATTTTAATGCTCCTTCAAGGGCTATAGGGTAATTGATACCACGTCCTAAAAAAATTACATCCTTAGTATCTACAAAATTACATGCTAATGACTCAGTGATCTCATTATAACTAGAAAGAAGCTGTCTTAAATGTCCAGGAATAGTTCGAATTTCCTCTATTAAGTTCCCTATTTCTTGATTAGAACGAGTTTCTTTTTTTGATGCAAAAACTATTGCTAAGCCATAGAAAGATAAAAGTTGCCCTATAAAGGTTTTTGTAGCAGCAACAGCCACTTCTATTCCTGTATCTATATCAATAATTTGTGAAACCTCTCTACCTAATGAACTCTCTGGCCTATTTGTTATCCCTAATTGAAGAGGCGAATAAGCTAAATCATTAAGCTCATTTCTCCTTTTTTTGTCCATTGACAAAGCTGCAAGGGTATCAGCCGTTTCTCCTGATTGAGTAACACCAATTGTAAGAGTATTAGGAGTTAAAGGAGGAGGCGCATATCGAAATTCACTTGCATAAAATACAGACGTGGAAATACCTGCAAATTGTTCTAATAAGTAAGCACCCACCATAGATGCATGACGACTTGTTCCACATGAAAGAATATTAATTTGATCGATGGACTTATAAAGTGAATCCTCTAAAGGAGAAAATAAACTGTTTTCATTAGATACACCAACTGGAAAATATTTATCAATCCAAGATTGGACTATTTGAGGTTGTTCATGAATTTCTTTAAGCATGAAATGACGGAAATTTTTCTTATCAGAAGCAAAATCGACATTATTAATAAAAGTAGGGTTTCTTTCCTGCCTAACACCTTTCGAATCATAAAGTTCTACTCCTAAAGGCGTAAGTAAAGCAATCTCATTATCTTCCATTGGAAGAATTGTTCTAGTAAAACCTGCCAAAGCTGGAGTATCACTTGCACATAAAAATTCACCCTCTCCAAAGCCAATTATTAATGGAGCATGTTTTTTAGCTAATACCAAAGCATCAGGAACTTGAGAAAAAACAGCTGCAAAAGCATAAGAACCTTCCAATTTTGGCAAAATATTTTCTACTGCTTTTAAAAAACTTGAACTATTTATAGGAACAGAATCTTTCTTCAAGAAATCCAATTCTCTTGATATCAAATGTGGCAAAACTTCTGTATCAGTATCAGAAACAAATAAAATTCCTTCTGATTCAAGCTGAGTTCTTAATTCTTTATAATTCTCAATTATTCCATTTTGCACAACAGCTACTTGTTGCAAAGTATCTAAATGAGGGTGCGCATTACGTTTTTCAGGTTTTCCATGAGTAGCCCAACGTGTATGTCCAATTCCTAAATTCCCCGTTACATTACTTTTATTGACTATTTCAATAAGATTATTTAATTTCCCTTCTGCTTTTATAGAAACAAGATTTAGCTGTTCTCTATTATCTACAACTGCTATGCCAGCTGAATCATAGCCTCTATATTCGAGTTTTTTTAAACCTTCAAGAAGCAAGGGTGAAGCTTCTCTAGAGCCAATTAAAGCAACAATTCCACACATTGAAATAAATTAGATCCTAGAAGTTTTATTAGGACCAAAATAATCAAAATTTTAAACTAGCTGACCTTCTATCTGGGGCTGAAATTAATAAGCCAAACCCATACTTCGGGTCGTTTCATCCCCTAGATAAACTCTGATACTTAAGAAATCAGTAGGACAAGCGGTTTCACATCTCTTACACCCAACACAATCTTCAGTGCGAGGAGAAGAGGCTATTTGACTTGCTTTACAACCATCCCAAGGGACCATCTCAAGTACATCAAGAGGACAGGCTCTTACACACTGAGTGCATCCAATGCAGGTGTCGTAAATTTTGACTGCGTGCGACAAGTGCTATTACCGAACTTGTGAATGTATAAAATTTTATGCTGTCCAAGTAAATAACAGTGGATTCCTTTGCGATCCGTCATTTTTGGTAACTGAGTAATTATTCCTAAATTGCTCAGTTTTTCAAGAAAAAATTATGATTTTTTGTAACTAGTCGCTTTAAGACCTAGGATTAGAGGTCAGGTTTTAAAGGCTATGTCTCAGGAAGCAATCCTTGAAAAAGTTCGTTCTATTGTTGCAGAACAACTAAGTGTTGATGCTGGCGAAGTAAAGCCAGAATCAAATTTCCAAAATGATCTAGGCGCAGACTCGCTGGATACAGTCGAGTTAGTCATGGCTCTAGAAGAAGCGTTTGACATTGAAATCCCAGACGAAGCAGCAGAAGGTATTGCTACTGTCGGAGATGCCGTCAAATACATTGACGACAAGCAAGATTGAGGATCCAATGGTGGAGAACTTCCATCGAGTTGTTGTTACAGGTCTAGGTGCTATTACTCCTATTGGTAACAACGTCGATGATTATTTAAAGGGACTTAAGTCCGGCCTAAATGGTGTTGGACCAATTACCTTATTCGATGCTTCATCACATGCTTGTCGATTTGCTGCTGAGGTTAAAAATTTTGATCCAGCAGGAAAATTAGAGCCAAAAGAAACAAAACGATGGGATCGTTTTTCAAAATTTGGTGTCGTAGCAGCAAAAGAAGCTCTTGAAGATTCAGGACTTAAAATTGATGACTCCAACTCAGGAAGAGTGGGAGTCATCATTGGCTCTGGAGTGGGCGGTCTATTAACAATGGAATCTCAAGCTCATGTTCTTAACAACAAAGGACCTAGTCGCGTAAGTCCTTTCACTGTGCCAATGATGATCCCCAACATGGCCACAGGACTCGCTGCTATAGCTCTTGGAGCTAAGGGACCAAGCTCTGCTGTGGCAACTGCATGCGCTGCGGGATCTAATGCTATTGGAGATGCTTTTAGATTGCTTCAATTAGGCAAAGCAGATGCAATGGTATGTGGAGGAGCAGAAGCAAGCATTACTCCTCTAGGAGTTGCAGGCTTTTCAAGTGCTAAAGCTCTATCTTTTAGAAATGATGATCCTTTAGCTGCCAGCAGACCTTTTGATTCCGAGCGTGACGGGTTTGTAATAGGAGAAGGATCAGGTGTTCTAGTTCTTGAAACGCTTGAAAATGCCAAAAACAGGGGAGCGACAATTTATGCAGAAATTATTGGCTATGGAACAACTTGTGATGCCCATCACATCACATCACCAATTCCAGGAGGATTAGGTGGGGCTGAAGCAATGCGATTATGTCTTAAAGATGCAAAATCAAATCCAGAATCAATTGATTACATCAATGCACATGGCACTAGTACGCCTGCAAATGACAGTAACGAAACATCTGCTATCAAAACAGCCTTAAAAGATAGTGCCTACAAAGTTCCAATTAGTTCTACAAAGTCAATGACAGGTCACCTACTTGGAGGGTCTGGAGGAATAGAAGCAGTAGCATCTATTCTTGCTATTAAACATGAAATGATACCTCCAACTATTAACTACTCCAATCCAGACCCAGAATGTGATTTGGACTATGTACCAAATAATGCAAGGGAAAAAAAATTAGAAGTCGTACTATCTAATTCTTTTGGATTTGGCGGACACAATGTTTGCCTAGCATTTCGGAAGATGATCTAAAAAATCCAAGTCTCTCCCTTTTCACCATCCTTTACTACTCAACTACTTAAGACAATGGTCGCTGCGCCTGCTTCTCTAGACAACCTCTGCATCAATAGCATCAGAATGCTTGCAGTAGATGCAATCAATAAATCCAACAGCGGCCACCCAGGCTTGCCAATGGGATGCGCTCCAATGGGTTACACACTTTGGGATAAACATCTACGCCATAACCCAAAGAATCCAAAATGGTTTAATCGGGATCGTTTTGTTCTATCGGCTGGACATGGGTGCATGCTCCTTTATGCACTCTTACATTTAACTGGATATGACTCAGTAACTATTGAAGATATCAAACAATTTCGACAATGGGGGGCGAGAACGCCTGGTCATCCAGAAACATTTGAAACTGAAGGAGTTGAGGTTACTGCAGGACCTTTGGGAGCTGGCATATCAAATGCAGTAGGACTTGCCATTGCTGAAGCTCATCTATCCGCCAAATTCAACAAACCTGATGTAAATATTGTGGATCATTTCACCTATGTGATCATGGGTGATGGTTGCAATCAAGAAGGTATTGCATCAGAAGCATGTTCTTTAGCTGGTCATTTAAAGCTAGGAAAACTTATTGCTCTTTATGATGACAACAGCATCACAATTGATGGCAGAACAGATGTTTCTTTTACAGAGGATGTTCTTAAAAGATATGAAGCTTATGGGTGGCATGTTCAACATGTCCCTTCTGGGAATACAGATGTAGAAGCAATTAACAAAGCAATTACTGCTGCAAAAGCAGTGACTGACAAACCATCAATCATAAAGATCACAACAACTATCGGTTATGGCTCTCCAAATAAAAGTGATACTGCAGGTATCCATGGAGCTGCATTAGGAGAGGAGGAGGCTGCTTTAACGAGAAAACAGCTTGGATGGTCTTATAAGCCATTCGAAGTGCCCAAAGAAGCTTATGACCAATATCGTCAAGCCATTCAAAAAGGTGCTTCTTTAGAAAAAGAATGGAATAACGCATTAACAAGTTATCGGAATACATATCCTTCAGAAGCTGCTGAATTCGAAAGAATGCTGCGTGGTGAACTTCCTAAAGACTGGGATAAAGATTTGCCAACTTACACTTCAAAGGATAAAGGTTTAGCAACTAGAAAGCATTCACAAATTTGCTTAGGTGCACTTGGACCTAATCTTCCAGAATTAATTGGTGGTTCAGCCGATCTCACTCACTCTAATTACACAGATATAAAAGGAGAAACAGGGTCTTTTCAAGCAGAAACTCCCGAAAAACGCTACTTACATTTTGGAGTCAGAGAGCATGCAATGGCTGCAATACTCAACGGAATCGCTTATCACGACAGTGGTCTAATTCCATATGGAGGCACTTTCTTAGTCTTTGCTGATTACATGAGAGGTTCTATGCGTTTATCAGCATTAAGTGAATTGGGAGTGATATACGTCCTTACTCATGATTCGATCGGAGTTGGTGAAGATGGTCCAACCCATCAACCAATAGAAACTATTCCTTCTTTAAGGGCAATGCCAAATATGTTGGTTTTCCGTCCAGGCGATGGCAACGAAACTACTGGAGCCTATAAAGTTGCAATTAAAAATCGAACCCGACCTAGTTCTCTGTGCCTAAGTAGACAAGGAATGTCCAATCAAGCTAATTCATCAAGCGATAAAGTGGCCTTTGGGGGATATGTTTTAGAAGATTGTGATGGATCACCAGAACTAATACTTATTGGAACAGGTACTGAGCTTGATTTATGTGTTCAAGCGGCAAAGAAACTAACAGCAGAGGGAACAAAAGTCAGAGTAGTTTCAATGCCATGCGTTGAACTATTTGAAGAACAAAGTGCATCTTATAAAGAAGAAGTTTTACCTTCAATGATAAGAAAAAGAATTGTGGTTGAAGCCGCAGAAGAATTTGGATGGCATAAATTCATTGGTCTTGATGGAGATAGCGTTACAATGAAGCGCTTTGGAGCATCAGCTCCAGGTGGCCTATGTATGGAGAAATTTGGTTTTACTGTTGAAAATGTTTTAGAAAAATCGAGAAACTTACTTACTAAATAAATAACAATCAGAAATAAACAAACTTAAATTTTTTAAGTTTGTTTATTTAACTTGACTGGAGTTAAATTTGCAGCCCCTTTTATGGAGATTTTTGCATCTAACTTATCTAAATCCTCATCTGTAATTTTTGTATTCATCGGACAATGATTAGGACCACACATTGAACAGAATTCAGCTTTTTTAAAAATCTCATCTGGCAAAGTTTCATCATGATATTCTTTTGCTCTTTCTGGATCTAAAGATAATTCAAATTGTTTATTCCAATCAAATTCCTTTCTAGCCCTACTTAATTCATCATCACGATCCCTAACTCCTGGTCGATGTCTTGCAATATCAGCAGCATGAGCTGCAATTTTATAAGCAATTAAACCATCTCTAACATCTTCAGGATTAGGTAACCCTAAATGTTCTTTTGGAGTTACATAACAAAGCATTGCAGTGCCATACCACCCTGCCATTGCAGCACCTATAGCGCTAGAAATATGATCATAACCAGGAGATATATCTGTAACTAAAGGACCTAAAACATAAAAAGGAGCCTCTGCACACTCCTCCATTTGCTTCTTCACATTAAACTCGATCTGATCCATAGGTACATGTCCAGGACCTTCGACCATTACTTGAACATCATGCTCCCAAGCTCGTTTAGTAAGCTCACCAAGTGTTTTCAACTCTGCCAATTGAGCTTCATCTGAAGCATCATGCAAGCACCCTGGACGCAAAGAATCACCTAAAGAAAAAGTACAATCATATTTCTTGAAAATTTCACAAATATCATCAAATCTTGTATAAAGAGGATTCTGTTTATAGTGATACAACATCCACTGGGCAAGGATTCCTCCCCCTCTACTTACTATGCCTGTGATTCGACCTTTTATTTTTGGTAAATGTTCAATTAATAATCCAGCATGAATAGTTTGATAATCGACACCTTGCTGACAATGCTTCTCAATAATGTGCAGAAAATCATCTTCAGTTAATTTGGCGATTGATCCATGAACACTTTCTAAAGCCTGGTAGACAGGTACAGTTCCAATTGGAATGGGGGAAGCATTGATTATCGCTTTTCGCACCTCATCTAGATTCACTCCACCTGTTGAAAGATCCATCAAAGTATCAGCTCCATACTTCACTGCAAGTTCTAATTTTTTAATCTCTTCGCCTATATCACTAGCGTTTGGAGAAGCACCTATATTTGCATTCACTTTGCATTTAGAAGCAATCCCTATAGCCATTGGTTCTAAATTTAAATGATTAATATTGGCAGGAATAATCATTCGGCCTCTCGCGACTTCTTCCATAACTAAAGATTCAGGAAGATTCTCCCGATTAGCAACAAAGGCCATTTCTTCTGTAATTACTCCCTTTCGAGCAAAATGCATTTGGGAAACATTACTTTTTCCCTTGCGTGCAGCTACCCATGAATTTCGCATGAACTAAATAGCTATAGATTGAAACCAAAGAGGTGATATTTCAAAAATCACACATTTTCACTTTCCTTCGCTGGAATAATCCAGATCAGGTTCAGAGGGTGTGATCTCAGCCATTACACTTCTACAGAGAATGGCACCCCTAGTGGTAATTGCAAAATAGCCACATTTAAAAAAAAAACTGCAAGAACTTTTGAAAAAAAAATAAAACAATGATTATTGATTTTCTATTTTTTTACTAGAGCGCAGTTGCTGTAACAACATTGACCGTCGTCTCATTCTTCTTACCGAACCAGTAACAATTAATCCACTTCCTACAAAAAATGCAGGTAAAGAATGAACCCAATCATTTCCTTGCCTTCTGAAAAGCCCTAATAAAGCTAAAACAATTAGCAGAGGAGCTGCAAATGAAATTAAAGGATTACCAAGTCTTTGCATAGTCTTTTATTAATCTCTAACTGAACAATTTAATTTCGACCAACTCAATAAAGTTGTAGTCAAAATTTGAATTCCTACCTTCAAGCTTCCTTCATCTGGAGAAAATTGACCATGATGCAAAGGAGCACATCTTTTTGATCCTGAAACCCCTAATCTAAACATAGTTCCAGGAACATCTCTCAAAAACTCTGCAAAATCTTCTGCACCTAAAGAAGCCTTTTCTAAGTGAATAACATTCTGCTCGCCCACAATTGAAATTGCAGCATTCTTCAAAAGTAGAGTTAATTCAGGATCATTGTTAACTGGAGGTGCTATTGACCTATAAGAAACAATAGCTTTAGCTCCAAAAGCACCCGCAATATTTTCAACTATTTCTGTAATCCAATCTGGCAAGGTTTGATGCATTAAAGGATCCAAGCATCTCACTGTTCCTAAAAGTTTGACGCGGTCAGCAATAACATTAAATGCTTTTCCACCACTGATCTTGCCAAAACTAATAACAACTGGGTTCAAAGCATCGATCTTACGAGAAATTGCTTCTTGTAAGCCTCCTATAACTCTTGAAGCAATCCAGATAGAATCTATAGCTTGATGAGGGCGCGCACCATGACCACTTTCGCCAATAATTTCAATTTTTAACTCACCTGCAGCTGCCGTTAGGCTTCCATTTTTAACTCCGATTGTTCCTACGGATAATTCTGGGAAAACATGGACTCCAAATAAAGCTTTTACATCTTTGATGGCGCCATCTTTTTTCATCCAATAAGCACCTTTTGCAATTTCCTCTGCAGGCTGGAACAACAATCGAAAACGAACAGATGATTTAGGAAGAGTAGAAAGAAGCCTGGCAACCCCAAGACCAATACAAGTATGAATATCATGACCACAAGCATGCATGACTCCTTCAACTAAAGATGCATATTCCAATCCTGTATTTTCCTGTATAGGTAATGCATCCATATCAACTCTTAATGCTCCTAAAGGACCATCTCCTTCACCAAAATCAGCTAAAACCCCTGTTCGACCTATACCTTCTTGAACTTTCCAACCATATTTTCTAAGTTCTCCAGCAACCAATGCAGCAGTCTGATGCTCTTGCCCACTTAATTCAGGATGAGAGTGTAGGTGCTTTCTAATTTCTAATAATTCAGGTAAATATTCTTCAAGCAATAAATTCATTCTTTCTGAAAAAATCATGGCACCTCCAAAGCAAGAAAAGACATAAGATCATTAATAGGGGTAGAAGGCCAGCGTCTTATATGCAAAAGCCAGTCTTCATCTCTATAACGATTATCAAGACCAGCTGCAGCTATCCAGTTGCTTTCCGCCTCACCAAAAGCCCCCTTTTTCCATAACAAAGCACTTAATCCAGCTCTTGCATCCGCAAATAATGAATATTTCCGAATTAAACTTCTAAATTCATCCTCAGCTTCTTCTAATTTCCCCAGCTGATATAAAGCCAACGCTTTACTAGATCGTGCCATAGCAAAACCCGGACGAGCAAATGAAGCTTTGTTAAATAAATCCAATGCAGAAGTCCAATCTTCTTGAGAACCCATCACATTACCTAAGTTATAAAGAGCAGAAGAATCGTTTGGATAACGTTCCAAAATCCATTCATAATCAATTCTTGCTTGATCCCATAACTGCAAAGCCTCCTCAGCTATTCCTCGGTTTAAATGTGGATCAGGATCAGAAGGTTTTAAATTCATGGATTTTGTTTGATCTTCGATTGCACCATTGATATCTCCCAAGGCAAGACGAACATTACCTCGATTACTTAATGCCGCAGAGTCATCAGGAGATAGTCTAAGAAACAAATCCCATTCTTTAAGTGCAGATAAAAAGTCACCATTTTTACTATCATTTAAAGCCTTTTGAAACAAAGGATCTAAATCTTGAAGAGCTAAAGTTGGCTTAGGCTGAATAAAATTAAGTAAACATAAAATTGATGTCAAAAATAAAATCATAATTTTTTTTTTATAGTTGGAAGTTTTCATGTTTTCTTATTGGCTTAAATGATTTCTAGCTTCAACAGTAATTACTCTTCCTCTTGGAGTTCTTTCTAAAAAGCCAATCTGCAAAAGAAATGGTTCCACAACGGATTCCAATGTCGCAGAATCTTCACCTAGTGACGCAGCAAGAGTATCAAGTCCTACAGGACCCCCTCCATGAAATTGGACTAAATTAGTTAACAATTTTCGATCAGTTGCATCCAATCCACGTTTATCAATATGCAACAAATTTAAAGCTTCATTAACTAAAGATTCTTCTATCTTTTTGTTTTGGCCTTTAACAGTAGCAAAATCTCTAACTCTGCGAACAAGTCGATTTGCTAAACGTGGTGTGCCCCTACAACGACAAGCTATTTGATAACTTGCTTCTTTAGTAATAGCTAATTTAAAAAAATCTGCTGTTCTCTCAACTATCATCTGAAGTTCCTTAAAATTATAAAAATCAAATCTATGGGTAATCCCAAATCTATCTCTTAACGGAGAACTAATTGAAGCAGGACGTGTAGTTGCTCCAATTAAGGTAAATCGAGGAAGAGAAATTGATCTTATTCTCGAAGAAGATCCTCTTCCAACAGTCAGATCAACACGAAAATCTTCCATTGCTGGATATAAAAGTTCTTCTGAAACTCTTGTCAACCGATGTATTTCATCAATAAAAAGTAATTCACAATCTTTAAGATTTAATATAATTCCAAGTATATCTCTAGGTCTCTCTAAAGCAGGAGCACTAGAAATATGACATTTCACTCCTATTTCTTCAGCTAAAAGCATTGCCATCGTTGTTTTCCCTAAACCAGGAGGGCCATATAGCAAAATATGATCTAGTGGTTCTTTTCTGGTTAATGATGCTTCTACAGAAATACTAAGAAGTTTTTTCAGTTGTATTTGCCCAATAAAATCTCTAAATTTTGAAGGTCTCATAGACTCTTCATTTCTGACAATTAACTCATCTGAGGGAGTTGAAATATCAACAAATCTCTTTTTTTCCCTTAACTTATGGGAATCATCACTATCTGAATTAGAAGAAACAATTACCATGATCGAAGGCTACAGAGATATCGATCAATTGGCTAAAACTATTTAACGAGATGATTAAAACCACAAAAAAACAAACATCAAAAAATAACCGCATATCTTCAAATCGACGATTGGCCGAAAATCGACAAGCAAGGTATCAATATGAAATTCTTGAAACTATTGAAACAGGGATTGCACTTTTAGGTACAGAAGTAAAGTCAATTCGCGCAGGAAAAGTTAATCTTAAAGATGGTTTCTGTCTTATTAGAAAGGAAGAATTATTGTTACATAATGTACATATATCACCTCACAATCATGCAGGTAATTTCTTCAACCACGAGCCCTTAAGAATAAAAAAATTACTAGCACATAAGAAAGAAATCACCAAGCTTAAGAGCAGTTTAGAGCAGAAAGGTCTATCTTTAATCCCACTAAGTTTACAATTAAAAGGTTCGTGGATAAAACTTACTCTTGGTCTAGGGAAAGGTCGCAAATTACATGACAAAAGACAGCATGAAAAAGCAAAACAATCTAAGAAAGAAATAAAGTCTGCCTTAAAACAGTTTCAACAATAAAAATACAACCAACATAGTTAATTTTTCTATACTATATTTTTATTAATCAGGTGGGGTGAGACTAACGTTTGAAGGTGGTGGAGTTGGATCAGGATCAGCAATAAGCATGTGCTGCAAAACGATCTCTGGCCTTTCACTATCCCGCCAGCGAATTCTATAAGCAGGCATCTTTGTACCTCGACTAGTGGTTTGTTCCACAGGTTCCATAACCCATCCACGCCTTGATCGGCCTTGCGGGTTGCGTTTTACAACTGCATCTGCATGCTTAAAACGGAACCCAACGCGCTCTCCACTCATCTGAACAGAAACTTATACTCGCTCAATTATCCACTTTGATGGGTAAATTTCCAGCTTATTTCGTCAGAGAATCCGGTCGAAGAAGCGGAAAAGCAATTACATCTCGAATTGAAGGACTGTCAGTAAGCAGCATTACCAGGCGATCTATGCCAATTCCCAAGCCTCCAGTAGGCGGCATTCCAACCTCTAAAGCATTAATAAAATCTTCATCTAATTCATGAGCTTCAAGATCACCAGCATCTTTTCTTGATTGCTGAATCAACAATCTTTCTCTTTGATCAATAGGATCGATTAATTCACTAAAGGCATTGGCAGTTTCTCTTCCAGCAATAAAAAGCTCAAATCTTTCTACAAGACCTTCTTTACTTCGATGTTTTCTCGCTAAAGGAGAAATCTCTAGAGGGTAATCCATCACAAAAGTCGGCTGCATGAGGCTTGGTTCAACTGATTGCTCAAATGCCTCATTAAGCAGTCTTCCTACCGTATCGGCCTTCTCAGGGGCTTCTAGCCCAGCCTCTCGCATAGATGCAGCTGCTCTTTCATGATCTCCATTAAAATCAAAAAAATTAATTCCTGTGGCTTCTAAAACCAACTCATGCATAGTTGCTCTTCTCCACGGAGGAGTTAAATCTATTTGCGACCCTTGATAAACAATTTTTGTCATGCCACATATGTAATTAGCAACGGTAGAAATCAATTCTTCAGTAAGTTTCATCATGTCTATATAGTCTGCAAAAGCCTGATATATCTCAACAGAAGTAAATTCAGGGTTATGTCTTGTACTTATTCCCTCATTTCTAAAAATTCTCCCAAGTTCATAAACTTTTTCAAAACCCCCTACAACTAGTCTTTTTAAATGAAGCTCTGTAGCAATCCTGAGATATAAAGGTAAGTCTAACGTATTGTGATGAGTAATAAAAGGACGAGCATCTGCACCTCCTGCTTGTGACTGAAGTACTGGAGTTTCTATCTCTAAAAAATCTTTTTCATCTAACCATCGTCTTATTGCACTAACCAGTAAAGCCCTACTTCTAAATGTTTTACGCGAAGTAGGGTTAACGATTAAATCTAAATAACGTTGCCTATATCTCTTTTCAATATCAGCTAAACCATGCCATTTATCTGGTAAAGGTTGCAAAGATTTCGCTAACATTGACCACGAATGAACTTTTATTGACAGTTCACCTCGATCTGTTCTCCGCAAAGTACCTTTAACTCCTATTAAATCTCCACTATCAACTAAATTAGTCAAATTAGAAAATTCATCTTTTTCACAGTCTTTGTCAATATTCTTTTGAAGTGTTTTCTTTTCTAAAAAAAGCTGAATTGCTCCACTTTCATCAACCAATGTAAAAAAAGCAATTTTCCCCATAACCCTTCTTGAAGTAATCCTCCCTGCAATAGAAACTTCTAATAGTCTTTCCTCACCTTTTAGAAGATCCTTATTTTCATGCTGCAAAACAGCAGAACTGTGGGAAACTTCAAAACGCAATCCATAAGGACCTTGCCCTATAGATTTTAAGGCTTTCGCCTTTTCTAAACGAGTCTCTCTTAAATCAGACAAGCAACTTTTTTAGAATTAGTTCTTATTGAGCTTAGAAGATAAAAGTACTTTGTATATTAGTTTCAAAAATTTTCAACTTGCTATTGCCGTTGGGAATTCACCCATCCTTTGAGACGCATATCCAATACCTCTTACAGTAAGAATTAACTCTGGATTTCTAGGGTCTGGCTCGAGTTTGCCTCTGAGTCGAGCAACATAAACATCTACTACTCTCAAATCGGCAGCTCTTCTAGGGGGATACCCCCAAAGCTGTTCAAGAATCTCAGCTCGAGGGACAACTCTTCCTGGCTCTCTGAACAAAAGTTCAAGCAAACTAAATTCCGTATAAGTCAAACCAATGCGCTCTCCGCCTCTACTAACTTGTCTTCTATTGGTGTCTACAACTAAATCACCTAATTTCATTACTCCCTGCCCAGCAGGAACATCTCTAGCTCCGGCAGGAGGAGTATTAGATGCAGGAGGAGTAGTAGCAGTAGCTGTTGGAGCTTCAACCACAGTGGCTCCTGGGCCAACTCTTCTTAAGATTGTTGCAATTCTTGCCTCCAGCTCTTTGGGACTAAAAGGCTTAGAAATATAATCATCGGCACCTAGGTCTAGCCCAGCAACTCTCTCAGAGATTGCTTCTAGAGCTGTTAGGAAGATAATAGGAACACATGATTCTGCTCTAATGCGTCTACAAACAGCAAAGCCATCTATTTTAGGGAGCATGACATCTAATACCACCAAGTCAGGAGACTCGCGGTGAAAGACTTCAAGAGCCTGTTCGCCATCCTGTGCCGACATCACCTCATAACCAGCCAAGTTAAGCCTTGTAACCAAGACTTTTAAAACTGCTGGCTCGTCGTCTACAACCAAAATGCAGGTCATTTGATTAGATGTTGCCTTTTCAATAAGAACATCAAAGTTTTGATTGAGAAGTTCATACAGATAGAAAGTAAGAAATTCATCATCAAGATAAATAACCTTACCTCCCCAACCCAATCTAAAAGAATGAACGCATATGAGCCAATAAGTATTTTTTCGATTTATTTAAGATTTAAAAGTATTTCTTCTTTTCAAACGATATGCCAATAAAAGCCAAGAGCTCAGGATTGGAGCAAATAAGGCAGTTATGAAAGCCTTAGTAAAAAGAGTAGAGATCGCCCATGCGTTAAACCATGACACTTCACTAAAGGAATTCATCAAGTGCAATTGCAACCAGATTGTCAATCCAAGCAAAAAAGTCCCAATCCAAGCTAATAATCCAATATTCAAGCTTAAATTTATAGAGGGCGATTTATAACCCAATCTTCCCCACCACAATCCAAGAATTATTAATGCTGGCAAATGAGTTGGGCCTCCAAGTGTCAATCCATCTAAAATCAACCCCAAAGCAACACCAGATGCAGCACCCCAAATAGGTCCTGATTCAAGAGAAAAAGGCAACAACCATAAAATTGACCAACTTGGTCTAATTCCATTCAAAGAAAGCCACCCTGGCGAAGAAAGCGTAAGAAAAGGAATCGCAAAGATATAAAAGAAAATAAAAGTTTTGCCAAGAATTCTATTCATTAGCTACCTAAGTATCTGCACCCAATCAATTGATTCCGGAGATGCACTTAATTGAACAATTGCATAAGGGCCAGGTAAAGATTCTGTATTAACTGATTGGATTACTCCTACAACCAAATTTGGAGGCAAAATAGTGCTGGCAGGTGAAGTGGCGACAACATCTCCTGGCTTTAAATCTACTTGATTATCCAAAAGTTTTAATTTTGTCCTATTTGTACCCATCCCAATTAAAATTGCATGGCTTTTATTTCGCTCTATCCAAACCCCAATTCTACTTCCAGGAGATGTTAACAACCTAACTCTAGATGTCA
>QCJQ01000005.1 GCA_003215935.1 Prochlorococcus sp. AG-409-D09 | reverse complement strand
ACCCTATTGATCAAGCTGGCATAGACATTCTGAATCAAGTTGCACAAGTTGATCAGAAACTTTCTCTTTCAGTTGATGAGTTAAAGCAGATTATTTGTGATTATGACGCACTTATGATTCGCTCTGGGACGCAGGTCACTTCAGCTGTTATTGAAAAAGCTAAAAAACTTAGAATTATTGGTCGAGCTGGAGTTGGAGTCGACAACGTAAATGTGAGTTCTGCTACTAAGCAAGGTGTTCTGGTTGTTAATTCTCCAGGCGGAAACACTATTGCAGCAGCTGAACATGCTCTAGCAATGCTTCTAGCTCTTTCTAGAAATATCCCACAAGCGTATGAAAGTACTTTTTCTGGGAAATGGGAAAGAAAAAAGTTTGTTGGGAATGAACTTTTTCAAAAAGTTTTGGGAGTTGTAGGGTTAGGAAAAATAGGGTCTCATGTAGCCAAGGTTGCTAATGCCATGGGGATGCAAGTGATTGGTTTCGATCCTTTTGTGTCTTCAGAACGGGCACAACAAATGAATGTTCAGTTAAGTGAGATTGAAGATCTATTTAAAAAATCAGATTACATTACATTGCATCTCCCTAGAACTCCAGAGACGGAGAATTTGGTTGATGAGAAATTGCTTTCGAAAATGAAATCTTCCTCTAGATTGGTTAATTGTGCTCGAGGGGGAATTATTAATGAATATGATTTAGCAAAAGCTTTAGAAGCTGGAGTTATTTCTGGAGCAGCTTTAGATGTTTTTGCTGATGAACCATTAAGAAAAGATTCTCCATTGCTTTTAGTAAAGGATCGATTGCTTTTAACTCCACATTTAGGAGCATCTACAGTTGAAGCTCAGAAAAATGTTGCGATAGATGTTGCAGAACAAATTCGTGATGTCATTTTAGGATTGCCTGCCAGAAGTGCTGTCAATATTCCGGGACTTAGCGCTGAAATAATGGATAGCTTGAAGCCTCATTTGCAATTAGCAGAAACATTAGGCTTATTAATTAGTCAAATATCAGGTGGTCAAGTTCAGAAAATAGAAGTTCGCTTACAAGGAGAGTTTTCTCAACATCCATCTCAGCCATTGGTTATTGCTACTTTAAAAGGATTATTGTCTAGTGCCTTAGGAGATCGAATTAATTATGTGAATGCTTCTCTTGAAGCTAAAGCACGAGGAATAGATGTAATTGAAGTTACAGATGAATCAAGTCCAGAAATTTCTGGAGGTTTATTGCAACTGCAAACTATTGATGATGCTGGAGGGCATACAGTTTCAGGTACTGTTTTTGGGGATGGGGATTTGGGCATAACTAGTATTGATGAATTTCCCATAAATGTTGTCCCGAGTAGATATATGTTATTTACCAGGCATAGAGATATGCCTGGAATTATTGGAAATATTGGTTCTTTACTTGGTGAACACAATGTCAATATTGCATCAATGCAAGTAGGTAGAAGGATTGTACGTGGAGAAGCTGTGATGGTTTTGAGTGTAGATGATCCAATCCCTTCTAAATTATTAAGTTCGATTGTTTCCATTAAAGGAATTAATGAAGCTCATTCAGTTACCTTTTGAGTTAATTAATTAATCAATTTTGAAAGATCGAAAAAAAATTATTTGGTGGAGATTTGAGCAAAAAGTCTCTTTTCATCTTGAGGAATCTATTTATTGGAAATTAAATGAACATGGCATTAAATCTTTTTCTTTTGAGAGTATACCTGGTGAAAAGATGCATAGAATTCTTCGAATTTGGTTATCAGCTAATCATTGGACTGATCAAGAAAGAAATGATTTAGTTTCAGAATTAGATGCTTTATGGTCATTCTTTGATTTGAAAGCTGCTAACTATAAATGGGATCAAATTAAAGATGAAAATTGGAGTCAAAGTTGGAAAACTCATTGGAGTCCAGATCCGGTTGGGAAATTATTTTTGATATTGCCTGCTTGGTTAGATCTACCAGAAAAATATAAAAATAGAATTATTGTTCGACTCGAACCTGGGAATGCTTTTGGGACAGGTAGTCATCCGACTACAAGATTATGCTTAGAGGCATTGGAAAGAAACCCTCCCATTGATTTGGAAGTAGTTGATTTAGGTTGTGGAAGTGGAATTTTGGGTTTAGCAGCTTTAAAGATTGGTGCTAAAAAAGTATTTGCAATAGATATAGATCCTTTGGCAATAGAGGCGACAAAAAATAATATTCTTTTAAATCATTTACCGGAACAAAGTTTGAGAACATATCTAGGTTCGATTGATATGTTTGAAATTATGAAGTTGAATAAAAAAGCTGATTTATTGATATGCAATACGTTAGCTCCTATAATTAAATCATTATTACCAGCTTTTAGAAATATTTTAAAGCCTGAGGCAAAGGTACTTTTAAGTGGTCTTTTGTCGAAACAGATTAATGAGATGAAGCCTTTCTTAGAGGAAAATAGATGGAAAATTACGAATAGCTTTGAAAAGAAAGATTGGTGCTTGATTGAGATAATACAAAACTAGATTGCTTAAGGTTTTGCTGTTTAAGTTCTTTTCTTTTGTTGAAAAATTCACAGTTATTTTTGGGGTTACTTATATTATTAGTCTTAAGGTGAGAATCTTTTCATTTCTTTTTGAGCATGACTTCTTATAAAGTCACTTTTGTGAAAGAGGGAACTCCAGAAAATCAGGTTATAAAGGTACCTGATGATCAATATATTCTTGATGCTGCTATAGAACAGAATATTCATCTTCCCTTTTCATGCAGAGCAGGAGCTTGTTCCGAGTGTGTAGGGCGACTTAAATTAGGTTCCATCGATCAAATAGATCAGAGTTTTTTAGATGATGGTCAAATAGAGCAGGGGTTAACTTTATTGTGTATGGCATATCCAACCTCAGATTGTGTTATTCAGACTCATGTAGAAGAAGAGCTTTATTGATTTATATACATATATCTCATGTTTTTGTTCCGATGGTTGCATTTAGAAGATTGTTTGGCCAACCTCATGAAGCAATCGTTTAGCAGGATGGGTATTTCATCCTTTATTTCGTGAGTTTTGATTCTGCAAAAAAAAATAAAGTCGCTGCTCTAATGCAGCATGGAAGTATTCATTCAAGTGTTGGTGGCCAATATAGTTTTCGAGTTATTGGTCCTTGCTGTCGACTATATGATCGAGAAGAGTTGCCTTGGCCTTGTTGTCGGATTGCTTGGAAAAGTAAGGAGCCAAGTTGGAGAAGAATAGGTAACCGTTTTGTTCCTGATATTGCATCACGAAGATGTCCTTCATATGCTGTTGAGATTTTGGAACCTGGATTTCGTCCATCTTTTACAATTTTGACATTATTTTCTGATCGATTTGATTCGGATTTAGAGGAATGGTGGTATAGCCGGCATCCCAAGTCTAGAAACGTTACCAATATTTCTCCTGCAATAGTTTGATTTTTCTTTGTTTGAAAATCCAGATTTATTCGTTTATATAGTGATTTATCGAAGATTTTTGCCTTTTTTGATTTAATCAGATGAAGATATGAGGCATTAAATGAGTTTGCATCTGCCAAATTGACGATTTAGATAGATACTGTTCCATAAGAACTGTTCAATTTAGGAATGAACTTCGATTATCACGCCGTTGCATCTGCTTCCGCAGCAGCTATCCCTCTCGCTGCTGGTGCTGCTGGAGTTGGGTATTTTATATTGCGCCAAAAAGGAGTTGGCTTTGGTACAGCGCATTTACTTGTTGGATTGCCTATGTTTTTAGTTGGAGCTGCTGCAGGCGCTTTTTACTTCATTACACAGTGATTTAATTTAACTCAGCATTTCATTTGCTTAGTTAATTCCAATAGAAAAAGGGGATTAGATTACCTAATCCCCTTTTTCTATTGGAATTGAGAACTTTTTTAGAAGTTCAGCAATCTAGCCTCTGCCAGGATTGAAGGTGTTAGCTCCTTCTGAGGCTGGGACATACCCTTCACTGATAGCCCCACATTGAAGACTTTCAGCTGTTTTGCCATCAGCAATTTCACAAAGTAGTTTTTGTTGAGGCTTATCAAGCACAGCATCAGTGAAATTTGCACCATCTATGCTTGCTCCATCAAAGCGGCTCTTTAAAAGCTCCGCTCCAGTGAAGTTTGTATTTGTAAGATTTGCATTGTCAAACCTTGTAGCGTATGCGATCACATTCGTGAGATTCGCTCCTGTTAGGTCTGAGTTTTTCAGGCTGGAAACACTGAAGTATGAACCTGTGAAATCTGCGTCTCCTAAATCTTTGTTGGAGAGGTCATATTTAACGTATTCAGTGTTCTGTAGCTTTTGACCACGAAGACTTGTGTCTAATACATCTACAGACGATGGATCGCTGGGATATAGGGCACTTGCAGTCATTGGACTAATCATGAGGCCCACCAGCACTGGTATCAAGACTAGTAAGCTTGAAAAGGACCGTTTAAGGGAAGAAATAATAGAGGCCATTAAGAACGCCAGGGATGGACGGTAGGTAGCACCAAACCCGACTATTGTTTCATGGAGTGAGTTGACAGACGCGAAGGTATCACGAACTGTTGCAGCGTTTTTTTATCTCAACTTCCAAAAAGTCTTTTGCTAACAGGGTATTAGGGAAAATCGATCTTGCTTCATTAAGCAAGTCATTTGCAGAAAACTGATTACCTGGTGCATATCTTGGACTTAAATGCGTCAAAATAAGTTGACCAACACCTGCTTCGAAAGCTGTTTGAGCTGCCATTGTGCTGGTGGAATGTCCTCTTTCATAGGCCATTTTTGAATCTGCATGGGAAAAAGTCGATTCATGAATGAGTAGATCTGCTTCTTTTGCTAGATCAATAGCCAATTCGGTGAAAACTGTATCCGTGCAATAAACCATGCTTAATCCCTTCCTAGGTGGTCCACACAAATCTTTTCCATCAACAACTCTTCCATCATGGAGCTTCACTGTTTGCCCACTTTGTAGTAAGGAGTAGATAGGTCCTGGCGGAATTTTTAATTTACGTGCTTTATCAATATTGAACCGTCCTGGCTTTTCTTTTTCCTCAACTCTATAAGCAAAAGCAGGAACCCTATGTTTCAAAGGAGAGCATTTAACTGTCAGATCTTTGTCTTCTAGGAAAATTGATTTTGTCTTCGATGCTTCCTCTATCGAATGGATTTGGATGGGGTAAGAAGGTTTACTATAACTACTTCTCATTGCTCCATTTATGTATTCTCGAAGAGATGCAGGGCCATAAATTTCTATACCATTGCTATTTCCAGATAAGCCAATACTTGCAAGTAGACCAGGTAAGCCAAATATATGATCTCCATGCATGTGGCTAATAAATATTTTTTTAATTTGAGAAAGTCGCAGTTTACTTCTAAAGAATTGATGTTGAGTTCCTTCCCCGCAATCAAATAACCATAAATCAGCTCTCTGAGAAAGGCGTAATGCCATAGCTGAAACGTTACGTGAGAGGGTAGGAACCCCTGAACTAGTACCTAAGAAAGTGACTTGCAAAGTTCAATTCTCACGATGTATGTTCTGATATTCTTGACCCTGACACTGGTTGATTAAGTATCTTGTTGGCAAAATTAGGTTTTTAGTAGGAGTGTTCAGTTTTGAGATCATCATTCAAGGTGATTTTGGGATGGGCAGGTGGGATATCGATCCTTTTTTATTCTCTAGATAATGCGGCAATTGCTTTGCAAGAGCCAAGAGTAAGGGTAATGCTTTTAGAGGATAGGCAATTACGATTCCGCTCTGATGGCATTAGAACATTTTCTATTAAAGGAATTAATTCCCCAAAAAAAAAAATTAAAGGAATAAAATTTAAAATAAAAAATAATGCAGGATATTTCGCGATTGATTCTTATCCTGAACAATGGATTCTTATGGATTCACAATCAAAAGTTAGGATACATAGTTTAGATCCTCGTGGATTATGGTTGAACAAAAGAAGATATCGTGGAGAGTTAAGAGTTTTTATTGATAGAGATAGCTTTAAAGTTGTAAATCATATAAAGATCGAGAAATATTTAAAAAGTGTTGTTGGAAGTGAGATGCCTAAAACCTGGCCAATAGAAGCTCTAAAAGCTCAGGCAGTAGCAGCCAGAACATATGCATTACAGCAAATAGGTAAAAAAGATAAATACGATATTAATTCAAATGTTTCTAGCCAAGTATATCTTGGAGTTGAAGCTGAAACTTCTAAAACTATAAATGCTGTAAATGCTACAAGATCGCTTGTTCTGTTGTTTAATGGGAAGCTAATTAATGCTGTTTTTCATAGTAGTTCTGGCGGTAAAACTGAAAACAGTGGATCAGTTTGGAAATATCAGATGCCATACTTAATTAGTGTTCCTGACTATGATAAAAATAGTCCGAAATTTAGATGGAATGAATCTTTTACTGATGTGGACCTTGAAAAGTTTTTCCCTGAAATCGGTGGCGTCAAAAGTATTGATATTATCAAGAAAAGTAAAACTGGCAGAATATTGACAGCAAAAGTCTCAGGACCAAAAGGAATATTAATTTTGAATGGGAAGGAAATTAGAAGGCGGATGTCTTTGAAAAGTACATTAGCTAAATTTTCATTTTTAATGAATAAATATGATGAAGTAAATAGATATTCTAATAAAACTTTAGTAGGTAAAGCTTTACATATAAATCAAGCAAAAATAAAAAAGAGAATAGGAATTAATGACTTACTTAAACTTCCACCACCGATAACATTGGATCCTGCTAGATATACTCTTTTAGTTGAGGGTTATGGTTCTGGGCATGGAGTTGGTATGAGCCAATGGGGAGCTTATGCCATGGCAAAGAGAGGCTTTAATTTCAAGCAAATTCTCAAGCATTATTATCGGGGCGTAAAAATAATGCCGTATTAGAAATTTCAAAATTTTCTTTATAAAATAAAAAAATTGAATACAAAGTTTATTTATCCTAATGCATTGAAAACTATTTTTGGTTGTAATATAGAAGGCTTAATTTCTATTGCCAAGCCAGCAATTTCGCCATTTGTTTCAATTACTAATATCTTTTTGTTCTTCACATCATTTTGATCTTCTTCTATTTCTTTAGGGCTAATCTTTTCTGAAATATTTAATTTTTGTCCACATCTCCAGCACTTTTCTTCATCTTTGGTTTTGATTTTATATTGTTTTAAATGGTTTAAGAATAAAATAGGATCTAATATTTTAGGCTTACTAAGTGTATTTAAATCTTTCAATTCAGGTAGCTTTATTGCATTATTTATTTTAAATCCTAAGGCTTCTGTACGATGTAATTTTTTCAGATGACCTCCACATTTAAGTAAAGCTCCTAGATCGCGAGCTAGGGATCTTATATATGTTCCAGCGCTACAAGAGATTTCAAATTCAAGTTGCCCATTCTCTTGATCCCATTTTATTATAGATAATTTATTAATTGTGATTTCTCTTGCTGGGAGATTAAATTTTATCCCTTCCCTAGCAAGTTTATAAGCTCTATTACCCTTAAAATGTACACTTGAAAATCTTGGTGGTATTTGTTTAATGCATCCTCGAAATAAATCTAATTTTTTATTTAGTACATCTTTCGTAAGTTCTGGCCAAATGATCTTTTCTATAAGATCTCCGTCAGCGTCATCAGTTGTTGTGGATTCACCTAATTGAATTATGCCTCTATAAGATTTCCCACCTTCTAAATATGGTAATAATCTAGTAGCGTCGCCTAAAGCTATAGGTAAAACCCCAGTTACAGATGGATCAAGTGTGCCGCCATGACCTACTTGCTTGATATTGAAAACCTTACGAATTCTATTCACGCAATCATGCGATGTGAACCCTTGAGGCTTGTTGATTACTAGGAACCCAAAAAGTTTTGTCACTGCTTATATTTTTTATCTTGATAATAAATAAATTTAATCATCATTGAACCATGAACATATAGTCTGATATTAAGAGAAAGACTGAAGTGAAAAACATGATGAATTTTGAAGACACTGGAATAAATAAATTTTTAGATAATGGTTTTGATCTTAAAAGTCATTTGGCGAGTTTTTTGAATATAAGTATTGAAGAATTGGAATTGAGATTAACCAAAGGAAAAGATGATTTGGCTGCTCTTCATCCTGGTTCTTTCAATTTAGAAGATGCTACTGAATTTTATGAAGATCAAGTAGGTAATGCGCATTTATTTGATTTAGCGGAATGGCATTTAAATAGTGCTTCCTATATAGCTGATACACTTCGATTGCAAAATATATTTGCTACTGGTCATGTTTTAGATTTCGGAGGAGGAATTGGAACACATTCTTTGTATGCAGCATCTTTGAAAGAAGTTAAGCATGTATGGTTTGTAGATCTGAATCCTCAAAATAGAGATTTTGTCCAACAAAGAGCAAAACGATTAGGACTAGAAAATCTGATAACAGTTCATCGAGATTTGGAAAGTACTGGGAAAATTAAATTTGATACTTTAATTTGTTTTGATGTTTTAGAACATCTTCCTGATCCTTCTGAACAGCTAAACTTATTTTTAAAAAGATTATCTCCAAGTTCTATATCATTAATGAATTGGTATTTTTTTAAAGGAAATAATAATGAATATCCATTTCATGTAGATGACAAAGAACTAATAGAAAAATTTTTCTTTACTTTACAAGATAAATATATTGAAGTTTTTCATCCTTACTTAATCACTTCTAGAGCCTATAAAATTAAACAATAACTTAATTGTTATTGTTTAGCTTGCAACGGCAATATGAATCCTTTTTCTATTTTTTAGTCTTCGTTTAATACTTTCAAAATTAACAACTCCATCTTTTAATGCAAACAGGGTATCATCTTTTCCTTTCCCAACATTATCACCAGGAAGAATTGCAGTTCCCCTTTGTCTGATCAGTATTGCTCCAGCTGTGACAGTTTCACCTCCATAAGCTTTAACCCCAAGTCTTTTGGAATTGGAGTCTCTACCGTTTCTTGTTGAGCCTGTGCCTTTTTTATGTGCCATTAGAATGAAGAAATGTAAGTGAATTGTTTGATTGAAGAATCTCTATTCTTCAGATTTTTCTTTTTCGACTTTACTGCTTTTTGTAGTCTTTTTTGCTTTTGTTTCTTTGTCTGAATTAATTGATTCAACAATGATTCTTGTTAACTCTTGTCTATGTCCATTTTTTCTTCTGGTCTTTTTCTTTGGCCTCATTTTGTAGACAATAATTTTAGGCCCTCTTCTATGAGCTAATACCTTTGCTTGTACTGCCGCATCTTTAATGAAAGGAGTCCCTATCTTTGTGGTTTTTCCATCATTAATTAACAATACTTTGTCAAAGACAACAGTTTCGTCTTCAGATGCATTTATGCGATTTAGGTCGTAGTAGCGATTAGGTTCTAACCAGAATTGAGTACCGGAAGCTTCAACTATTGCGTAAGGTGAAGAATTAGTCAATTCCTTTGAAGGGGCTTTTTCTTTGTTGGCCATGATAAAAAGACGCGATCAGGCTGGCTTTGACTTGCGTGCTCTAAGACAAGCATTTACATTAGCCGATTAAGCCTAATTCACAATCGGAAAAGAAACTAACATCCTCTCCTTTTGTGGTCTTATCCGTCAAGATTTAATTAGGGGAAAACATTTTCTTTTCTTAGATTTATTGAATTTTTACTATGAGTGCAAGAAAAACGTACATTCTTAAGCTTTACGTAGCTGGAAATACTCCGAATTCTATGAGGGCGCTGAAAACCTTGAGAGAAATCCTCAAAAATGAATTTAAAGGAGTATATGCGTTGAAAGTGATAGATGTTTTGAAAAGTCCTCAGTTAGCAGAGGAAGACAAAATTTTAGCTACGCCTACCTTGGCGAAAATTCTTCCACCTCCTGTCAGGAGAATCATTGGTGATTTATCTGATAGAGAAAGAGTTTTAATAGGTCTTGATTTATTGTATGACGAATTATCAGAGTCAGACCTACCTTCTAGTTTTTATAATGAGTCGGGAGATGAGGACATTAACGATCCAGATCCTTAAGTATCTCCAAGTACCTGAAGATTCATTCTATTTTTTCTGTAAGTTTAAAAATAAGAAAAATTTTCACCACTTCAAAAAGAAATCTACAATTTACCCTGATGCAATTACAAAAACTTCCCACAGGAATAGAAGGCTTTGACGATATTTGCTATGGAGGGTTACCTACTGGACGAAGCACATTAGTAAGCGGTACTTCAGGTACAGGGAAAACTGTTTTTTCCCTTCAGTATTTGCATCATGGAATTTGTAATTTTGATGAGCCAGGGATATTTGTTACGTTTGAGGAATCACCCTTGGATATTATTAGAAATGCATCAAGTTTTGGATGGGAATTACAAGACTTAGTGAATCAAAATAAATTATTTATTTTAGATGCATCTCCTGATCCTGAGGGGCAAGATGTTGCAGGTAGTTTTGATTTGTCCGGTTTAATTGAACGAATTAGTTATGCAATAAAAAAATATAAAGCAAAAAGAGTTGCTATAGATTCAATTACTGCTGTTTTTCAGCAATATGATGCTATTTATGTAGTTCGAAGAGAAATATTTAGACTTATTTCTCGTCTTAAAGAAATAGGAGTGACAACAATTATGACAACTGAAAGACTTGATGATTATGGACCAATCGCTCGTTATGGAGTTGAAGAATTTGTTTCAGACAACGTTGTGATTTTTAGAAATGTACTTGAATCAGAAAGAAGAAGAAGAACTGTTGAGATTTTAAAGCTTAGAGGAACTACTCATATGAAAGGTGAATTCCCTTTTACGATGGGTAAACAAGGAATAAGTGTTTTCCCTCTTGGTGCAATGCGTTTAACTCAGCGTTCATCAAATATACGTATTAGTTCTGGTGTACCTGATTTAGATTCAATGTGTGGTGGAGGATACTTTCAAGACTCAATTATTCTTGCAACAGGAGCAACAGGAACAGGTAAAACAATGCTTGTATCAAAGTTTATTGAAGATGCATATGATAATCAAGAGAGGGCTATTTTATTTGCTTATGAAGAATCTAGAGCTCAACTTTTAAGAAATGCAACCAGTTGGGGTATTGATTTTGAAAAAATGGAAAGTGATGGATTATTAAAAATAATTTGTGCATATCCTGAATCAACCGGTCTAGAAGATCATCTTCAAATAATTAAATCTGAGATAACAGAATTTAAGCCTTCTCGGATGGCTATTGACTCTCTGTCTGCATTAGCAAGAGGAGTTAGTTTAAATGCATTTCGACAATTTGTTATAGGTGTAACTGGTTATGCAAAACAAGAAGAAATTGCAGGTTTCTTTACTAATACTGCAGAGGAGTTTATGGGAAGTCATTCCATTACTGACTCACATATTTCAACGATTACGGATACTATTTTATTATTGCAATATGTAGAGATCAGAGGAGAAATGGCTCGAGCCATTAATGTATTTAAAATGCGTGGATCATGGCATGATAAGAGAATTAGGGAATTTATAATTACAAATGATGGCCCTCAAATTAAGGATTCTTTTTCGAACTTTGAGCAAATTTTCAGTGGTGCTCCTCATAGAATTAATGAACAAGAGTCAATAACAGGAATGTTTAAAGGAAAAGATTTGCAATAATTTAGTTGATATTTTGTGCCAAGAATTAATAATTAATTCTTTTTATTATTGATCTAAAATCCAACTTGTTTTTGTAGATTCTAGAAAAAGAGCATCTTTATCTGATTCTTTTAAAGCTAGGTCAAACCAAAAAGTTGTTCCAACATTGAGTTCACTTACCATACGAATTTTACTTCCATGCTTTTCTACAATTCCTCGAACTATGGAAAGTCCTAGCCCAGTCCCTGCTTCAGTATGCACAGAA
This sequence comes from Prochlorococcus sp. AG-409-D09, assembly GCA_003215935.1. Lineage (GTDB taxonomy): Bacteria > Cyanobacteriota > Cyanobacteriia > PCC-6307 > Cyanobiaceae > AG-409-D09. The sequence continues at coordinate 50,810 of QCJQ01000005.1, read as the reverse complement.
TCTTCAACTCTGAAAAATCTTTCAAAAATCCTTTGTTGATCAACATTAGATATTCCACAACCTGTATCTGCCACTTCTATTCGAACTTTAGGCATTGGAGAAATAATCTCACAATGAGGAGCTAGATTTTCGGTGTCAATTTCTATAGGTATTGCTCTACAAGTATCTGGCCAAGTATAGGCTCTTATTTTTATAAGATTTCCTGGCTTACTGAATTTCAATCCATTACCTATAAGATTGTCAAATACTTGAAGCAATAGGTCTTCATTGCCAATTATTTCAGGGATATTTGCTTCTATATCTTGTATTAAAGTAACACCTTTTTCTTCAGCATTGAGTTTATAATTTTTTAGAGTTTGTTCAATTGCTGGTCGTATACTTAAAGAGTCAAGTTGAATAGTTCTTCCTGACTCTAGTCTTGATAAGTCAAGTACATCATTAACTAATCTTGTTAATCTATCTGTTTCTGAATTAGCAACTCCTAAAAATTCTTTTTTTTCTTCTTCGGATAATTGGTCTCCAAGATCATATAAAGTTTCTACATAACTTTTTATATTAAATAATGGTGTTCTGAGCTCATGCGAAACATTACTTATAAAACGTTTTTGTGCAGCATTTAGCTCTACTTCTCTTGTTAGATCCTGTATTGTTACTGCTATTCCTTTTAGTGTTTCGCCACTTGAATCTCTTACTGATTGCAAGACAATTCTTAATGTTCTAGATGGTTCATCGAGACTACAGCGCAAGTCATCTATATCTCCAATATTTTGTAAAAGAGAATTGATTGTTTGATGTAATTCATTGCTCAATATTTCTGGCAATTCAGTGAGTAATTCTTGCCCTTCTAATTTGCGGCCCTCCCATCTAAATAATCTTCTTGCAGTAGGGTTTACTAGTACTATTTTACCTTCTGAATCTAGAAGAAGAGCACCATCTGCCATTGTTGCAATCAGAGATTGTTGTTTTACTTGAGCAGCTCTTAATTCCTCAATATTAGCTTCATTATAATCTTCTAATTTGGCTGCCATTGTATTAAATCCATTTAATAATTCGCCTAAGTCTCCACTCATAGGTAAAGTGATTCTTGATGAAAAATTACCTTTTGATATTTCTCGAACTCCCTTAACAAGTTCTCTTACTGGCCTAGTGATTGTAAGTGCATTAAATACGGCTCCAATGATTACAAGTACCCAAATTGATATGAAAACAGCAACAGTAACTTCTCTTGTTAGAGCTGCGCTCGCTAATGCTTTTTTATTAGGAGTTACACCTAGGGCTAACGTCCCTAAATATTTTCCTTTCCAAAGCATAGGTACAAATACATCTGTAACTTGACCTTGAGGTGTTATATGTTGGCGGACTAGAGGAAATTGAGGCCTCTTTTTGAGTTCGGAAGGAAGCTCTAATTTTCTCTTTAATTGCAATTCACTATCATTTAAAGGAGGAATTGCGCTGACTGGTATTCCTAGCTCTATTTCTCCTTCAGTATTTGTAAAAAATATATAACGAAGATTTCTACTGGATCGCCAGAATTTTTCTGCAACATTAAATAACTCTCTATTTTGTTTATTTGCTACAAGCTCTGTTACATTCCCTGATAAAAGTAGTCCTAAGTCTCTTGCGTAACGAGTATCATTCATTCCCGCATCACGTTGAATGCTACTTAATGCAAAAAATGTGATTAATGTCATTATAAAACTGACAACTAATGTAGCAATTGCAAGTAGCTTTGATCTAAGACTAAATTCTGACCACCATATACGTAATCTTTGAATTAAACTATTACTTTGGTATTGCTTTTTTTCATTTTCTTTTGAATTAATTGGATCTATTGATTGATTTTTAGGACTTGACATTATATTTTTTTCTCTTGAATAAAATTCTTATTTTCTCTGACTTGATATCCGATATCTTCTCTATAATGCATCCCTTTGAAGTTGATAGCATTTATTGCTAGGTATGCTTTATGAAATGATTCATTAAAATCTTTCCCTTGCGCAACGATTGAAAGAACTCTGCCTCCTGAAGTAATTAATTTTTCATTAACTACTTTGGTACCTGAATGGAAAAATTGAATGTTCTCTTGTTTAGGAACTTTAATATTAACTTCATCCCCTTTCTTAGGTTTTTCTGGATATCCTGAGACTGCTAAAATAATACAAGAACTACATAATTTCTTGATTGTAAGAGTAGGTGCCTGATTGAGATTTCCTATTGCACAAGCTTGAAGAACTTGTGCGAATTCATTGCCCATAAGTGGCATTAAAGTTTGACATTCTGGGTCGCCGAATCGGCAATTGAATTCAATTACTTTCGGTCCAGTTTTGGTGAGCATTAATCCCGCATAAATAACGCCTCGATAATCAATACCTCGTTTTTGCAATGTTTTAAGAGTTGGTTTTAATATTGTTTTGCTTACTTCTTCTAATTGTTTTTCGCTTATTAACGGTGCTGGAGCATATGCGCCCATCCCACCTGTATTTGGACCTTGGTCTCCATTAAGAAGACGCTTGTGATCTTGTGCTGGAGGTAAAATAATGAATTCTTTCCCATCACATAAAGCAAATATCGAAACTTCTGGTCCTGTTATTACTTCTTCAAGAACTAATTTTTTCCCTGCAGATCCAAACTTGCCTGCAAAAGCTTCTTGAATCGATAATTCTGTTGACTTTATAGATGCATTGACGGACACCCCCTTGCCAGCAGCAAGTCCATCTACTTTTACTACTAAAGGTTTATTTAATTCCTTTAGTAATTTCATTGCTTCTTTCTCTGTGCTTACCGTCCAATAATTTGCAGTAGGAATATCAGCTTCTTTCATTAAGTTTTTAGCCCAACTTTTGCTCGCTTCTAATTGTGAACCTTGGCACGAAGGTCCAAAAACTGTTAAGCCTGCATCTCTTAATTTATCGGCTAATCCACTTGCAAGTGGCGCTTCAGGCCCTATTACTACTAAATCAATTTTTAGATTAAAGCAGTTTTTAACGATTTCTTTTGTACTGGAGATGGGGATTTCTAAACTCAAGCAACTTTCAAGCCCATTTGTTCCTCCATTCCCTGGTGCGATATATACCTTTTCAATTCCATTACATTTAGCTAAAGCCCATGCTAGTGAATTCTCTCTACCTCCATTTCCAATAATAAGGATATTTCTTAACGATGGAAGTGCTTGATTAGTCAAAAGGATTTAGATTTTTTGAACTATTGTTTTTTGTAAATGATTTGCTAATAAACCATTTATATAGTTATTTTGCCATTTCAACTGTATTTAGGTCTATATGCAATTAAATCAAGGACCCCTTCTTTATGAGGGAAAGGCAAAAAAGGTTTATAGAAGCGATAAACCTGAAACAGTTTTGATTGAGTTTAAAAATGATGCAACTGCATTTAATGCAGTGAAGCATTCTGAATTTAAAGATAAAGGACGATTGAATTGCCAAATATCTTCTTATATATTTGAATTTTTAATTGAAGAAGGTATACCAACTCATTATTTAGGAAGATTATCAGATACTTTTATGATTGCCCAGAATGTGAAAATTATTCCATTAGAGATAGTTGTAAGAAATATTGCTGCTGGTTCACTTTGTAAGCAAACTCCTATTAAAGAGGGGGTAAAACTTCGCTCTCCATTATTAGATATATATTATAAGGAGGATAGCTTGGGAGATCCTTTATTAACAGATAAAAGATTAAAATTACTTGATCTAATTTCTTTTGAACAACAACAAGAAATAGAAAACCTTGCTTATGAAGTAAATACCTTTTTAATAGCTTTCTTTGAGAGAATAGATCTATGCTTAGTAGATTTTAAGTTGGAATTTGGAATGAATAATAATAATAAAATAATTTTAGCTGATGAAATCAGTCCTGATACTTGCAGGTTATGGGATAATCGGAGTTCAGATCCTAAAGACAGAATCCTTGACAAAGATCGTTTTAGGAAAGATCTTGGAGGAGTAATCGAAGCCTACGGGGAGATTCTTAAACGTATACAAGGTGACTTCTCTAAATCAAAGACTTCCAGGTAAGGTTTGTCTGTGTTTACGGCTTATCTTGTCGCATTCAAAAATTCATGCTTAGAAATTCTAAAAATAGTTCTCTGGGACTAATTTGCAAAGGGGCATATGCTATTGCTTTAGGAATGCCTATAATGGCAATTTCTGCTTTTTCAAGTACTGCTAGCAATTTCACGCATAATCAGGAATTTAAAACTAGAAATAATGAGTTAAAAAACACACAGAAGTCTTTAGACTCTTCAGAATTATTAAAGGTAGAGACTAATCAAAAGAGTTTTATAGTTTCTCAGGAAGAATATAAATCTGCAGAGTTAGAAGATGTTGATGAGACGAAAGTATTAATTGCTGAAGTAATTATTGAAGGATTAGAAGATCATCAAGAAAAAAGAGTTTTGGAATTTGCGGCATATGATGCAATGAAAATAAGACCCGGTAGTAAAGTTACTAAAGATGAAGTTAAAAGAGATTTAGATGCGGTTTATTCCACTGGTTGGTTCTCTGCAGTTGTAATTGAATCTTTAAATGGACCTTTGGGAGTTCAACTATTAGTCAAAGTAGAACCCAATCCTTTGCTCAAAAAAATCCAAATATTGCCTGAGTCAAATAAAATACCTTCTAAAAGAATAAAACAAATATTTTCTTCTGATTATGGAAGAACTTTGAATTTAAATGTTCTACAAAGTAGAATGAAAGAATTAAAATCTTGGTATTTAGATCAAGGATATTCTTTGGTGAAAATCTCTGGTCCTAATAGAGTTACGCCTCAAGGAGTTGTTCAATTAAAAGTTCAAGAAGGAACTGTTGCAGGAGTTGAAATTATATTTTTAAATCAAGAAGGAGATGATATTGATGTAAAAGGTAGAAAGATAAAAGGTAAAACCAAAAGGTGGGTAATAGAAAGAGAACTTTCAACTAAAAAGGGTACTATCTTTAATAGAAGAAAGCTCGAACAAGATATAAAAAGATTATACGCGACCTCACTTTTTAGTGATATAAAAGTAAGCTTAAAACCATCTCCAGATAAAGCTAGTGAGGTTATAATTACTCTAGGAATAAGTGAGCAAAGAACAGGCTCTTTAACTGGAGGAATAGGTTATAGTGGCGCACAAGGAATATTTGGTACAGGTGGGCTTCAGGAATCTAATTTTGCTGGTAGGGCATGGAAAACAAATGCTAATATTACTTATGGTGAATATGGATATTTATTGAATTTATCATTGTCAGACCCATGGATTAAAGGCGATCGATATAGAACATCTTTTCGCACTAATGTATATATAAGCAGAGAAGTCCCACAGGAATTTAGGAGTGAGTCAGGTGGAAGTATCAAAACTGCAAGTGAGTATTATGATGCAAAATCCTCAACGGCTTATGATATTACCTCTACTGAAAATGGAGGTCCATTTTCCTCAGTAAATGCTGCACAGAAGGATGCAACAGGGAAAAGTTTTAGTTGGTTTGACTATGAAGGAGATTCAGTTGTTCTTGAAAAAGTTGGGGGAGGTTTCTCTTTTGCGCGGCCATTAAATAATGGAGATCCTTTTAAAAAAGTTCCATGGAGTGTTCTTGTAGGTATGAACTTTCAAAAAGTTTCACCAATAGATTACTCAGGGAATGAAAGACCTTATGGCGTAGCCTCAAAGAAATACAAAAATAAATCAGCTTCAAATAATGATGTTATTTGTGTCGCTTTCAATTGTGCAAATGAAAATACATTAGTTAGTTTCAAGGTGGGGACTACCTATAACAAATTGGATGATTCAAGAAATCCGAATTCGGGAGATTTTGCAACTTTAGGAACAGAGCAATTTATATCTGTCGGTAAAAATTCACCTACTTTTAATCGTGCAAGAGTTACATATGCGCATTTTATACCTGTTAATCTTCTAAAAATTCATAAGGGTTGTAGGCCAAAGACGAAGCAAGAAGAAGATTGTAATCAAGCAATTGGTTTGCAAGTTAAAGCTGGAACAATTGTTGGAGATCTTCCACCTTACGAAGCTTTTTGCATAGGTGGTTCGAGTTCAGTTAGGGGATGGAGCTCTTGTGATCTTGGAGTAGGAAGGAGTTTCGGAGAAGCCACAGCTGAATATAGATTTCCTATTTGGCGAATAATTTCTGGTTCATTTTTTGCTGATGCTGGAACAGATTTTGGATCTCAAGCCAATGTTCCCGGTAAGCCTGGAGAACTTCTTGATAAGGAAGGATCTGGATTTTCTCTTGGCTCTGGAGTTATAGTTAATACACCTGTTGGTCCAGTCAGATTAGAAGCTGCAAGTAAGGATTTTGGGGATGATTGGAGATATAACTTAGGAATTGGTTGGAAGTTTTAGTGTCTTTTCTTCCTGATGATTATGAAAGTTGTTGGACACTTGCTAATAAAGTTGTCCGGAAAGGTGTTTGTTTACATTCTGGTGAGTTTACTGAGGTAAGGCTTTTACCATCTATGGTTGAAGGTTTTTATCTTTCTTTTTCGGAAGAACCTGAAAATGTTATAAAACTTTCTCCTGAGCAAATTAGAAATACTCCGTTATGCACAACATTAGATTTTGGGGTTAAAAAAATTGCAACAGTTGAGCATCTTTTTGCAGCTTTAATAGGTTGTGGCTTAACTCATATACGAATAGAAGTATCTGGTAAAGAGATTCCGTTACTTGATGGCTCATCACTTAATTGGGTAGAAAGCATTAAAGAAGTAGGGTTGAAATCCGTTTCTTCTAATACCAATCAAAGATTAGTTTTGAGTAAGTCAATTGTACTTAATCGCGGATCTAGTGTTATATGTGCAACCCCTTCTGAGAATTTAAAAATTATTGGAATGATAGATTTTCCTTATCCGGTAATCGGGAAGCAGATCTTTTCTCTTGATTTAACCCCTAAAAGTTTTGTTCAAGAAATAGCCCCAGCAAGGACTTTTGGATTTGTAGATCAGATAGATAAATTAAAAGAAGCTGGATTAATTCGAGGAGGTGCTTTAGATAATGCCTTGGTTTGCAATGGTGATTCTTGGCTGAATCCTCCATTGAGATTTCAAAATGAACCTGTTCGACATAAAATTCTTGATCTAATTGGTGATTTAGCTCTTGTTGGATTGCCTAAGGCGCAAATTTTGGTTTACAGAGGATCACATGCACTCCATGCTGATTTAGCGTCATGTTTACTGAAAGAATGTTCTTAAGCTTGTTTATCTACTTTGACTGATCCCTCTCCTTCATCAATTGCTCTAAACAGTGAGCAAATTATGGGTTTATTGCCTCATAGGTACCCATTCGCTTTGGTCGATCGAGTATTAAGTCATGTTCCTGGAAAAAAGGCTGTAGCTATTAAAAACATCACATTGAATGAGCCTCAATTTCAAGGCCATTTCCCTGAAAGACCCTTAATGCCAGGTGTATTAATAGTGGAAGCTATGGCTCAAGTAGGAGGGCTAATTGTTACACAAATGCCTGATCTTCCAAAAGGTCTTTTTGTCTTTGCAGGAATAGATTCTGTTCGGTTTCGAAGACCAGTTGTACCAGGAGACCAACTTAAAATCACATGTGAATTGATTAGTATTAAAAGACAACGTTTTGGAAAGATTCATGGTGAAGCCAAAGTCGATGAACAATTGGTTTGTTCTGGCGATCTGATGTTTTCTTTGGTTGATTAAGAATCATGAGTGAGGTAACAGATCTTCCAAATTTAAAAAGTGGTAAGACAATTCAGATTCATCAGTTTGCTGATGTTTCTCCACTGGCAGAGATTGAGGAAGGAGTTGTTATTGGTTCAGGAACATTTATAGGGCCAAATGTACATATAGGTGCGCATACTTCAATAGGATCAAATGTAGTAATTGAGGGAAAAGTAGATATAGGTTCTGGTAACAAAATTTTTCCGGGAGCTTGCATAGGGTTAGAGCCTCAAGATTTGAAATACAAGGGTGCAGAAACTCAAGTACTTATAGGGAATAGAAATACTATTAGAGAATATGTAACTATTAATAGAGCAACTTATGAAGGTGAGAAAACTATTATTGGTGATGATAATTTATTAATGGCTTATTGCCATCTCGGTCATAATTGTGAGTTAAAGAATGGTGTAGTAATGTCAAACAGTGTACAAGTAGCAGGTCATGTAATTGTTGAAGATCGTGCTGTTATTGGGGGGTGCTTAGGGATTCATCAATTTGTGCATATAGGCTATTTAGCTATGGTTGGGGGGATGACAAGAGTTGATAGAGATATACCTCCATTTTGTCTTGCAGAAGGACATCCTGGAAGATTAAGAGGTTTAAATCGAGTCGGGATTAGAAGAAGTGGCCTAGATGCAGATAATCCAGAAGAATTTAGAGAGTTACAAGAAATTTGGAACTTATTATTTAAATCTGATTGTGTAATTTCCAAAGGTCTACTTTTGGCTAGAAGTAAAAAATTAATGTCTTCAGCTGACAAACTATGTTCTTTTTTAGAAGCTTCTATTCAAAAAAATAGAAGAGGACCTATGCCTTTATTCAACAATAAATAAATCATTTTAATATGCGATTATTAATTAGTACTGGAGAAGTATCAGGAGACTTGCAAGGAAGCTTATTAATAAAAGCCTTAAGGACGGAAGCAGAAAAAAGATCTATTGATATAGATATCATTGCTTTTGGTGGAAAAAGAATGGAAGAGGCTGGTGCAATGTTGCTATCTGATACATCTTCAATTGGTGCAATTGGTTTTTGGGAGGCATTACCTTTTGTTTTGCCAACACTAAAAGCACAGGCTAAAATGAATTATCTTTTGAAAAATAATACGATTGATGCAGTTATATTGATAGATTATATGGGGCCTAATATTCGTTTAGGTAATAAGTTTAAAAATAATTTTCCTGCTATACCAATTGTTTATTATATTGCACCGCAAGAATGGGCTTGGAGAATAGGAGAAGGTGGAAGTACGGATTTAATTGGCTTTACAGATAAAATACTCGCTATTTTTCAAACAGAGGCAGAGTTTTATTCAAATAGAGGAGGGAATGTTACTTGGGTTGGTCATCCAATGTTGGATACTTTGCAACCATTACCAGATCGTTCGGAATCTTTGCGAAAACTTGGTTTATCTTCAGATAAAAAGATTTTATTGTTATTCCCTGCCTCAAGGTCACAAGAATTACGTTATATAATGCCAACTTTGGCTAAAGCGGCAGCTAAACTACAAAAAATATATCCTTCTTTATATGTAATTGTTCCTTCTAGCTTAAAAAAATTTGAGAAATCTCTTGAAAAGATTCTTCAAAAGTTTGGAGTAGTAGGAAGAGTATTACCTTCAGAAGAAATTGATAATTTAAAACCTATTCTGTTTTCTATTGCTGATTTAGCCTTGGCTAAATCAGGAACGATAAATATGGAATTAGCTTTAAATAAAGTTCCCCAGATTGTGGGATACAAAGTTAGTAGAGTCACTGCATTTCTGGCTCGCTATTTACTTAATTTTCAAGTCGACCATATCTCTCCAGTTAATCTTTTACTAAAAGAAAGGCTTATACCAGAACTCTTGCAAGAAGAATTTAATATAACAAGAATAACAGAATTATCAATTAAATTATTAGAAGATCAAAGGGCTAAATCTGAAATGCAAGATGGATATAATAGACTTTTAAAGCATTTAGGTGATTCTGGAGTTACGAATAGAGCCGCAAAGGAGATTTTTGATTTAATGTACAAGTAGATGCTTAACTTAGAACTTTGAAAAGAATATTCTCAGCATTTTTAATGTTGCTTATCTTTATTGCTACCCCTGTGTCTTTATACGCAGCTGAAGAAGAAGGTCTATTTGCTGGAGGATGTTTTTGGTGTTTGGAACATGACTTGGAATCTATTCCTGGAGTTATGGGTGCTAAAAGTGGATATTCTGGAGGCGATTTGTTAAATCCAACTTATAAGAATCATGAGGGTCATCAAGAGTCTGTATTAGTTCACTTTGAAAACAACGAAATTAGTTATGAAGAACTATTGATATATTATTTGAAGAATATTGATCCCTTTGATAATCAAGGCCAATTTTGCGATAGAGGTAATGCTTATAGACCAGTTATTTTTACTAAAAATAATGAACAGAGTGATTCAGCAAGGAAGAGCTTAGAAACAATATCTAAACAACTTGATGTACCTTTAAGTAAGATAAAAGTCGAAATAAAGGAAGCAAAAAAATTCTGGATAGCAGAAAATTATCATCAAAATTTTGCTGAAAATAATAAAATTAAATATAAATTCTACAGGAATGCTTGCGGTAGAGATAATAGACTCATGGAAGTATGGGGCAACGATAAAGCGTAAAAATTAAGCAAACATTAAGAAAGTGGGCCAACCTGCAGCCTTTCGTGAATTTTTCGGTTATCAGGTATTTATTTTTTTATTTCATTCATTACCATTGATTTGGTTGTACGGAAGTGCATGTATGTATTTGCTAACTATTAAGGATGGATTTGAGACTCGTCATATAGGTCCTTATCCCACAACTAAAAAGGCTTCTGATGACTTGCAAAGAGTTTTAGAGGATTTTTCAGAAAGAGCACGTTGGAAAATTCATGCTTTAGAAAGTCCAGAGCGCAATTCTTTTTCCATAGGAATCAATGACCGAGATGATTTACTTGATTTAAAAGCTTCTTAAAGTGAGTTCTTCAAATATTTTCTCTTATTTAGTGATTAACTTTTATTGGAATTAATTAATAATTCTACAAGAGTTCTAACTCCATACCCTGTTGCTCCAATAGTATTTAATCCTCTATTTTTTTCGGTCCAACAAGTACCTGCAATGTCAATGTGTGCCCAAGGAATATTGGAATCCACAAACTCTTTTAAGAAAAGAGCAGCTGTAATAGACCCACCAGCTCTTGGACCAGTGTTTTGAAGATCTGCTAGCTGAGACTTTAAGCCTGATTTATATGATTTTTGCATTGGCATTCTCCAAATTCCTTCTCCAGTGGATTCTGCAGATTTTTTAATTTCATTAGCAAGTTGATCATTTTCAGTCCATAGTCCAGCAATTTCTTCTCCTAAAGCGATTACACAAGCCCCAGTTAATGTTGCTAAATCAATTATTGTATCTGGCCTTAACTTTGAAGCATAAACTAATGCATCAGCAAGTGTCAGCCTACCTTCTGCATCTGTATTATTAATTTCTATAGTTTTACCATTAGATGCTTTAACTATATCTCCAGGATGAAAAGCAGATCCATTAATCATATTTTCGCAAGCTGCTACAACAAAGTGAATCTCGACTCCTTTTGGTTTTAATTCCCCAATTGCTCTAGCAGTTCCTATTACTGCTGCACTTCCACCCATATCATATTTCATTTTTTCTATTTGGGATGCACCTACCTTGAGGTTATATCCTCCAGAATCAAAGGTTAGTCCTTTCCCTACTAGTACAATTTTTCTCTTTATCTCATCGTTCGGAGAATAAGTTAAATGAATAAATTTAGGAGGTAGGTCCGATCCTTTTGCTACAGCTAAATATGATCCCATCCCTAGTTGGTCACAATCTTTTTGACTAAGAATTTTGTATGATAATCCAAAGTTTTTTGCAATTAAAACTGCTTGATTTGCTAATTCTTCAGGGGTTAAATTATTTGCTGGAGCTCCGACTAATTCTCTAGCAACCTCAACTCCTTCGCATATAGGTTTAACTTGATCAAGCGCTTCTTTTGGCTCATTGACTAAACCGATTAATTCAACTTTTTGAGGGAACTTTTGTTTTTTAGGATCACTTTTGAAGCGTAAATCTTTAAATGTAGAAAGTCTTACAGACTCTCCAACTGCTTTCACGATCGCATTAGCTTCAAAAGATTCCCAAGGAATAATAATTCCTATTTTCTCTGTTAGGCCAATGCTTGCCCTGCTTCCCATGGCAACAGCATTTCTAATGTCATCAAGATTAAGTTCATCTTTTTCCCCTAGACCAAGAATAATGATTGTTTTAATTTCATGAGAATCAACTATTTGAAGTTTTTTGAGAGCGCCTTTTTTGACTTTAAAGTCTTTTCCATCTAACACTTTTTTATTGATTTGGAAATTAGATTGTTCAAGTAGGTTTTTGAGATTTTCACCCTCTTGATCTAAAACTCCTATCATTAGTGTTTTGCCATCCCAGGTTTTAAGATCTTGTGAATAAATTGAGATTTGCATGTTTCTTTCGTGGTGTTTATAGTTGTTAGACATGGTTTTAGATAACTTCAGAAGTAAAAGGGGTTTGCCAATGATTTCTTGTTTCTTTGTTGAACGGGGGGAGCCATTTCTGGATAAGTTCTTGTTCTAATTTTCGTCGTGAACGAGTGTCTTTGGGCACATCAATCCAAAAACGAATACTTAGTTGAGCCTTGATATTAGCTTTTTGAAGTGCCGCACAATAATGTGATAAGTAAGTTTTACAGTCATGCTCTCCTTTCCATCTTTTGTCCGCTGAAATGGTTTCTCCTATATAAAGCAGTAAATGCTCCTTCTTTTTTTCAGTTCGATCTATAACTAGATAAATTGCAGGACCATTATGAGGAGGATTAGACCATTTCCAAAAATTTAAAGGTAGAGGTGTTAGTTCTAAAGGCGACAAGCTTTCAATTCTTGAATGTTTAGAATTTGAAAATAGGGAATATTGTTCTTCTTTGTTGTAATCATTATAAAATAATTTTGATTGGAAATAGCAAATTTTTTTTTGCCAATTCTCAATCAAATCTCTATTCATATACAACTCATTATGGATAGCATCGCTTTTAAAAAGAAATTTTTTGCTTTGGAATAGCTCTCCTTGAGATGATTTCTGGTTGATCATTTGTTCGAAAAAGAGGCATTAATTTTTTAAAAGACGATTAAGTAATTAAAAAATGATAATAAACTCATCTAAATTTATTGTATTAGAATTGATGGTTGGGTATTTCCTACCTACTATATTATGTATCTTGAGGGAAAATGTAATGAATTTTCGAAGGCTGATTCTGTGATTCAGTTTGAAACAGAGTCAAATTATATTAATTCATCTAATTTTGATGCCTTTGGAAAGCTTATCAATAAACATCTTTTGGAATATGAGCTTTTTTGAATCCGAGATAGTCCAAGAAGAAGCTAAGAGTCTTTTTGCTGACTACCAAAAATTAATGGAGTTAGGCTCTGATTATGGGAAGTTTGATAGAGAAGGTAAAAAACATTTTATTATGACTATGGAAGAATTGATGTCTCGTTATAAGGTTTTCATGAAACGGTTTGAGCTATCTGAAGATTTTCAAGCCAAAATGACTGTAGAGCAATTAAAAACCCAACTTGGGCAATTTGGGATGACTCCCGAGAGAATGTTTGAACAAATGAATATGACTTTGAAACGGATGAAGTCAGAACTAGAGTCATTGTGAGTTATTGGATCAATAGACATATACGATTTAGATAGATATTGCTAAACGATTGATCTTATGGACGAAAAGGAGATTTCATTGCCAGATTGGATAACCAGGGGGGTGGAGGATATTTTCCCTAATGCATTAATAAATGATTCTAATCAAAATTTTGCGCTAAGACTTGATGAATCACTCAGAAATAGTAAACCTTTAAGAGTTAAGCTTGGTATTGATCCTACTGGAACAGATATACACCTAGGTCATAGTATTTTGTTTAGAAAATTACGAGCTTTTCAAAATGCAGGACATACTGCTGTATTGATTATTGGAGATTTTACCGCACGTATTGGAGACCCAACTGGTAAAAGTAAAACAAGAATTCAATTAACTAAAAAAGAAGTTGAAACTAATGCAAATACCTATCTAGAGCAATTGGGCTATGGACAATCTTCCCAAAACTCTTTATTAGATTTTGAGACACCAGGACGCTTGGAAATTAGAAGAAATAGTGAGTGGTTAAAGTCTCTTGACTTGTCGCAAGTGATTCAGATAATGAGTCACTCTACAGTAGGGCAAATGCTTGCTAAAGAAGATTTTGGTAATCGCTATTCATCAGGTGTCCCTATTTCTTTACATGAATTTCTTTACCCATTATTGCAAGGTTATGACTCCGTTGCAGTGAAATCGGATGTTGAGCTTGGTGGAACAGATCAAAAGTTTAATGTAGCTATGGGAAGAGATTTGCAGCGTGTTTTTAATTTACGACCTCAGTTTGGACTTTTATTGCCAATATTAGTTGGATTAGATGGAGAACAGAAAATGAGTAAAAGCCTTGGTAATACAGTTGGATTAAAGGAAGATGCACTTTCAATGTATTCCAAGCTAGAAAAAGTTCCAGACTCTCATGTGAGAACTTATTTGAAGCTTTTAACGAACATTAATCTTGAAGATTTGCCAGAAAATCCTAGACAGCTTCAGAAATTGATGGCTTTAGAAATTACATCTCAAATTTATGGTGGAGAAGTTGCAGAGACTGCTCAAAAAGATTCTGCAAAATTAATCAAAGGTAAGCATGATTCTTCTGAGGAAGTAAAAGAAGTTTCGATATCTTCAGTTAAATTCCCTGCCAAAGCATTCTATTTGCTTAGTGCTAGTGGTTTATGTATTAGTAGTAGTGAAGCAAAACGACAAATCTTAGGAGGGGGAGTTCGCTTAGAAGGTGAAAAGATTGTTGACCCTAATTTAACTTTTGATAATAGTAGATTATTAGTTGGCAAAGTTATTCAGTTAGGTAAGAAGAAATTTCGACGTTTTTCTAGTTAATCCGATTCATAAAATGACTTTACCATCTCCTCCTCATGAGAAATTAATTTTAGCTCTTGATGGAATGAATAAATCAGAAGTGGTTGCTTTGATATCAAAATTACCAGAATTGGTTTGGGTTAAAGTTGGTTTAGAATTATTCACAAGCGAAGGACCAGATTTTATAAAATATCTTCGAGATAATGGAAAAAAGATCTTTTTAGATCTTAAATTTCATGATATTCCTGTTACGATGTCAAAGGCTTGTTTTCAAGCAGCAAGAACTGGGGCTGAATTAATTTCTGTGCATGCTTGTGCTGGATCTAAATCATTAAAACTAGCTAATCAATCAGCACAAGAAGGAGCTGATAAATCAAATTTTTCTCCTCCTATATTGCTAGCAATTACTGTTTTAACTAGTTGGGATAGAAAAAGTTTTACTAAAGATCTTTTGATTGAAGAAGAAATTACTAATAGAGTAGAACATCTTGCTGACTTAGCATTTAAATCAGGTATTGGAGGTTGTGTCTGTTCTCCTTTAGAAGTAAAACTCCTTAGGGCTAAATATCCAGAATCTTTTGAGTTAGTTACACCTGGAATTAGATTAAAAGGATCATCTTTAAATGATCAATCTAGAGTAATGACTCCTTCTGAAGCTCTTCAAGCTGGTGCAAATAAGCTTGTTATTGGAAGAGTTGTTACCAAGTCAGATGATCCTATTTTGGCTTTTAAAAATATATGCAAAGATTGCATCCAAATTTAATTAGATCTTCGTCCTATTTTCGGCTCTTGACCTTTTATTAGACGTTGTAAATTACTTCTATGTCTCCATAAAATCATTGCAGTAGATATTATGCTTATGGTTAAATATGCATAATTTCCTGATCGATTATCAAGGCTTAAGTACATTAATATAGGTAAGCTTATTGCTGCAATTACACTTGCAAGTGAGACAATTCTACTCAAGCTAAAAATAAGTAAAAATATTCCTAATGTGGCAAAACCTACTTGCCAGGATATAGCTAGAAAAACTCCAAGACCAGTAGCTACCGCTTTGCCTCCTTTCCAATTAAGCCATAGAGGCCAGATATGCCCTGTTAGTGATGCAATTCCAGCAGTTATTTGCAAGATTTCATCAATATCAAAAACCTTGCAAATAATTATAGGTATCATTCCTTTAGAGACATCTATGATGAATACAAAAAGAGCAGGGATTTTTCCTACATGTCTTAAAACATTTGTGGCTCCTGTAGAACCTGACCCTATTTCACGAAGATCAATATTTTTTATCCATTTCCCTGCAAGAAAGCCACTAGGTAATGATCCAAGTAAATAACTGGATAGAATTAAAAGGATAATAAACATTAGATTCGAGGAGTTCATAGGAATAATTCTTCTTCAGCGTATATTTCTTCAGCGCTAGATGAAAAGGCTAGCCAAATAGGGAATTGGAGGATTGGAATGTCAACGCTATTTTCTGAAGCATCTATCAGAATTAGAGGTAAGTCCCCTTTTTCTTCTAAGCGATCAGCTCTTTCAATTAACCCATCAGCCCTCTCGAAAAGAACAATTCCACTATGCGGACCAAAATCTTCGCGATTTAGTCCTAATGCATCCTGTAATCCTCTTCTCCATTCCCCTAGTCTTTCTGGCTGACTAGCTAAAATTAGTGTCTGAAACCTATCTCCATATAGCTCTCCAAGGATTGAAATTAAAGCAGCAGAGACGAGAACATTTTTTGAACGATTGCCTCTACTTGGTTGAGCACCTCTCCCCCCCATACTGAAAAACCAATCTTCGAGCAGGGCAATATCTTCTTCTAAAAGGCTTCTTCGAAATTTCCAAGGTTCAGCATAAAAGTCAGGCTGACCTAAGAATTGATCAAAACAAGATCTAATTAAGTCCTCGTCAGGTTTAAAAGTATCAGCAATAGCAGGTAAGTCTTCTTTTTGAACTTCCTGGTTTGATTGTTTCTGTATATCAAGAGGAGATGGCTTAACAATCACTGGAGGAATAATTAAATCTAATTGCTCTACTGAAGTAGCTAGATTTTGGAGAGCACCAGTTAAATATTCTTGAAAACCTTTTACTTTTCTAGTGATGTCATCAGATTGCCCAGAAAAAGTTGATTTAAATTCTTTTTCTAATTTTGATTTTCTATTAGATAATTGTTCTAATTCTTTTTCCAGAAGTTCTTTTTTAGAGTAAAGATCTTTTAGAGAGACTTTAATAAATTCATCAACATCTTTAGATGAATCTTTTTCTAATGTCTTGTTGGAATTTAACTTCTCTTGACTTAACTCTTTTTCATTGGATTTTTTTTCTGATGAAAGTTCATTTTTTGGAAGGTTGCTTTTAGTCATCCAACTTGATTGGAAAGATTTAGGTTTAGACTTGATTTATTTTTGTTGATCAGTGGAAGTAATAACTTCTAGATCTCCTACACGAAGTTTCAATTGATCTTCAAGCTGATTTTTGTCAAAAAGAATTGGAAGTAAATGGGGGCTTGCTTGCTCTCTGAAATAGAGAAGGCCAGGTAGATTTGGTAGAAGAATTCTCCAGGCGATCCAATTTTTAAAAGGAAACCGCCTAAGTTCTTTTCCTAGTTGTAATACAACAAGGTCATCTTTGGTAAATTTTAATCTTAGAGTGAATGATTGAAGCAGCAAGAAAAACCCAAAGCCACTAACTATTATTGTTCCCCATGGCGGGTTAATTGGAAGTAGAAGTAAAAATAAACCAAATAAAATTATTAAAGAAGGTAATCGATAAGAAGGAGTTAATAAAATCTCTTCTTTTTGTTCTTGTTGAGATTTTGTTGTTTTTTGATTGGTCATCATCCGAAAAGAATTTGTGTTAGTAGAACATCCATTAAGGAAACGGTTACTAGAGTCATTACAACAGCACCAGTAGTACTTGAGCCAACTTCCTTGGGGCCGCCTCTTGTAGTTAGACCCCATCCACAAGAGATAATTGCAATTTGGAGTCCAAAAACAACAGCTTTTACAAGCATGAATGGTACATCACTTAAATCAATCCATTGTTGAACTGAATTCCAAAAAACACTAGGAGGAATTTGATAAAAAGCAGTACTGCTTATTTGACCACTCCATAAAGCAACACTTAAAAATAGTAGACATTGAATTGGCGCCATTATTACCATTGAAATTAATCTGGGTACAACTAAATATTCAATTGGATCAGTTCTAAGCATTGTTATTGCATCAATTTGCTCAGTTACTTTCATTGTTCCAAGTTGAGCTGCATATGCAGTTGCAACTTTTCCTGTAAGGAGCGTTGCGGTTAAAAGAGGCGCAACTTCTCTTGTCATCCCAATTGCTAGTAATCCTCCAACTTCTGATCCAAGACCTTGTTTACTTAATTCAGCCGCGACTTGAATATTAAAGACAGTTCCTGCAGCTATACCAGTTATTAAAACTATTATAAAACTCCCTGGACCTGCTTCCATAAGCTGTTCGAATAAATCTGCTTTATTTATATGCCCTTTTGCTGCTGAAGTAACTGCTTGGCCACCTATAACAAGACTATTCATAAGTCTTTTAAGCCATTTTGGAATCTTCATTAGATGGCTGTTTTAATATTTTTATTATTAATCCAACGGTGCATCATAATTAATCCTATTGCTACTAAACATGAAGGTATTAACCCCATGCATAACCTAATTGTAATAAGGGCTGTTTGAGGTTGATTCATACAATTAATAATTTCTGTACAATTTGAAGAACTTTTATAGCCTGCGAAAGTTAATAGAAGACCTAGTAACCAGACACTTATGGCTATCCCAAGTTTTTGTATTAGAACCATCCAAGCTGTATAAATTCCTGCTGGTTTTTCTGGGTCAGCATCTATTGCATCTGGTAAAAGAGACCAAGGAATTAAATAAGCCGTAGATGCTCCAAAGCCTACTAGAAGAATTATTAATATTAGAAGAAGTAATTTTATTGTTTCGAAATTATTAGTTAATAAAGTTTCTATAGACGAAATTCCTGATAGAGGAGGCAATAACATTGCAATTAAGCATGCAAATATCCAAATAATTCCGCCTAGATATAATGCCGATATTCTTCCATACTTGTTTGAATAAAAACTCCAAACCTGTAAACCTACTAATGCACTTATTTGAAAAGGGATGGGTATCCATTTGGATAAATCTGTGGGGACTTTCATTACTTGCTCTAAATATATGAGCGAAACTGTTTGCATTAATTGGAGACCACACCAGAGAAGTAAGTAAAGACAAATGACACGAATAAAAAGTCTATTTTTTATGATTCGTTGAATTTGAATTTTTAACGGTTCAGTTTGCCTAAGAGGCTTTCTTGCTTTTTTTGCAAATGGTGCAAGGCCCCAACAAGAAAATAATGTTGTAAAAATTGCTATTGAGCCAGTTATTCTTCCCATCAATAAATAACCTTCATCACCTTTTGACAGGACTCCTGCAGCGACAATAAGACCACTTAATCCGGCTAAAATTGATCCTGTGAATCTTGCAGCATTAAGTCTTGTTCGAATTGAAGTGTCTTGAGTAATTTCTGTAGATAAAGCAGCAAAAGGTAAGTTCACACTTGTATAAGCAGTCATTAAAATAATTGACATAAATATGTAATATGCAAATCTTTCATAAGTATTTCCTTCAGGTACCCACCACATAGCTGCAAGACTGAGGCCTAGAGGTACAGATGCACCTATCATCCAAGGTAATCTTGGCCCCCATCTTGATTTGGTGTGATCACTTAACCAGCCTATTAAAGGATCATTAATGCCATCCCAAAGTTTACTTATCATTAGCAAAGTGCCTGCTAGAAAAGCTGGTAATCCTGCCGGACCTACGAAGAAAGGGAAAAGATAAAAACCCAGCTGAATAGCAGCTAAACCTGTGCCTGCATCACCTAGTCCGTATGAAAGCATTAACCGACGCCGTAATTTGTTATTTAGAAATATGGGCTTAGTCAAGTTGATTTGGGGGGGGCGCAAGGTAATAATGGTGTAGTGCAGTATAAAGATCAGCTTTCTCTTAGAGAATGTTTGATTTTTAAGTGCGGGCGTAGTTTAGTGGTAAAACCTCAGCCTTCCAAGCTGATGATGCGGGTTCGATTCCCGCCGCCCGCTTAATTAAGTGTTTCAATCAAGTTTGACCCTTGAGGCATATTCACTAGTAAGAAGTAATACTAAACTTCTATTTTCTATTTGAATATTTTTTTGATTAATTAAAGGCTTTTTCGGAATATTTTTATTGACTAAACATTTAGTATCTAATACTTTTACCCATGGGCTGATGGGTTTAGGTATTTCAAATTCCATTTCTTTTTGGTATGCATTTAGTCCAACCCATAAAACTGCATCTTCATTTTTTTTGTTAAGACTATAACTAATAGTGTGAGACCAACTCCCCCAATCTGGTTTGTTTAGTTTAACTCCATGCCATTGAACCCAAAAAGAATTTTCACTTATTGAATCTAAATGTGAATATGATTGATTGGGTGAGAATAATTCTGGAAGAGACTTACGAATTTTTAGTAATTTTCTTAGAAAATACTTCAGTTCTAGATCACAAATGTTAGGTTCCCATACCATCCATCCAAGAGAATTATTTTGACACCAAGTATTATTATTTCCACCTTGACTTCTTCCAATCTCGTCACCCATTAAAAGCATAGGGATGCCAGGCGATAGAAGAAGAGAGGAAAGCATATTCCTTTTTTGCTTACTTCGAAGAATATTTATTTCTTTATTACTTGTTACTCCTTCAACTCCATGATTCCAGCTGTTATTATGGTTATCTCCGTCTCTATTACTTTCACCATTTGCAAGGTTGTGCTTTGTATTAAAACTTACTAGGTCATTCAAGGTAAATCCATCATGAGCGGTGATGAAATTAATTGATAGTTCTGCAGATTTATTTTTTTCTTTGTAGAGATTCGGATTGCCAATTAATCGATCTTTAAGAGCCCAAGTACTATTTTTATCCCCTTTCCAGAATTTCCGTAAATCATCTCTGAAGTGACCATTCCATGTTCTCATTCGTTTTGCAGGAAAATCTTCAAGTTGATAAAGGCCTCCACAATCCCATGGTTCACTTATAAACTTCAAATCACTAAGTAAAGGATCTGTTTCCATTTCTTCAAATAATGGAGGATTTTCTAATGGCTGTAAATCTTCTCCTCTACTTAAGGCAATACCTAGATCAAATCGAAACCCATCTACTCCTAATTCATAGGCCCAACAACGCATTGATTCAAGAATTAGTTGTCTGACTATTGGTCTGTTTGCAGCGATGGTATTCCCGCAACCACTTACATCTAAGAAATTACCTTTCTTATTTTTGTAATAATAAGTTGATTCAGCAAAACCTTTCCAGCTAATTGCAGGTCCATTTTGATCTCCTTCACATGTGTGGTTATATACAACATCAATAATTACTTCTATCCCATTTTTATGGCAAATAGAAACTAGTTCCCTGAATTGGTTTCGAGCATCTAGCGGATTTGGACCTGCAACATATTTATGATGAGGGGTAAACCAATTGATAGGGCTATAACCCCAGTAATTGGTTAAACCAGTTGGAGCATCATAAGGGTCAAAGGCAAAAACAGGAAGCAATTCTATTGCTGTTATTCCAATATCTTTTAAGTAATTAATCTTATCGATAAGACCTAGGAAGGTGCCTGCTTTTACTCCTTTTATCTTTGAACTCTGGTGATTGGTGAATCCTCCTACATGCAATTCATAGATTATTGTTTTATTCCACTTATTTCTAGGTCTAGGATAAGATTCAAAATTAAATCTATTCCTTTCACAAACTACACCTTTGAGAGATTTATTTTTGCTTGGAATATGATCTTTAGAAGAGACTCTTTCATAACAATTCCACCCTGTTATAGCTCTTGCACATGGATCAATGAGAATATTCTTTGAATAAATTGATTCCTTCTTATCTGATAGATATTCAGAAACCCTATAGCAATACAGGCAACCTTCAGTTAAACCTTCTACTTCTACATGCCAATAATCGCCAGACCTATGATCATGATTTAAACAAATTATTTCTTTTGGATCTTGATCATCTTCATGTTCAAATAGTAATAACTCAATTATTTGTGCATTTGGGACGGCAATAGAAAAATTGACGCCGTTTTTTGTTATTGAGCTTCCTATCGGGTAAGCAGACCCCAGTTTGATTATGCTCACTGTTTGCCTCCTAATTATCAGTAAGCATTAACTACAACCTAGTTGTTTCGTTAGGTTTAACAATGTTATGCCTCAAAATCCATCTTTAACTCCAAATGAAAGCCCCTATCAAGTAAAAGATGGGCTATTTATCTTCCCTCCTGATGCAGATCAAGAAGGGAAGATAAATACTTGTTGGTGGTTAGATTTTAAGACTGAACCAGTCTTAATTGATTGCCCTACTTTTAATGCGAAAAACATTGAGCAGTTAAAAAAACTTGCAGCAGGAAGACGTGCAAGAATTGTTTTGACTAGCAGATTTGCACATCAAAAAGTTGCATCATTTCAATCTGAACTTGACTGGCCTGTGATTTTGCAGGAGCAAGAAGCTTATTTATTGCCTCAAGTAAAGAATAAAAAAGTTTTTGGAGAGGAATATTCATTGGACCCTTATTTGAAGTTGTTATGGACTCCAGGCCCCACTCCAGGAAGTTGTGTTTTGCATTCCCAACATCATTTAAATGTGCTGTTCTGCGGACGTTTGTTAATTCCCGTTGCGAAAAACAAATTGGCGCCTGTTCGGAGCAAAATGACTTTTCATTGGTCTTTTCAAAAGAAAAGTTTACTAAAATTGAGAAAATGGATACCTTCAAATGCATTGCCATCACTGGCTTGTGCAGTTAATCCGCTGTCTTGTGGCCAGACTCAAATTTTCAATTGGGATAGCTGGGATAAAAGTCAGGAATCTCACAATTTTGCAAAAATCTAGGTATAAAGCTTTGCCCCACAGTCTTTTTCGCTTGCCACTAGGGGCTTACCTCCATACCATGAGCGCGATTGAGATTTTGGTAACTGAATTCTCTTTATGGATTTTGTTCCTAAAACTCTCTGCTACATCCCCCTTTCCTAATGAACAAAGCAGATCTCGTTAATCTAGTGGCGGCTCGTACTGAGCTCACAAAGACAGATGTTTCTCTCGTCGTTGATGCCGCGATTGAGACCATCATTGACTCTGTAGTTGAAGGCAAGAAAGTTTCGATTCTTGGTTTCGGCTCTTTTGAGCCTCGCGATCGTTCAGCGCGTCAAGGCCTTAACCCTAAAACTGGTGAGAAGATTGCTATCCCGGCAAAACGTGTGCCAGCTTTCACCGCAGGTAAGCTGTTTAAAGATAGAGTTCAAGGTTGAGTATTAATTTTCTTAATTGCCGCTAATCTTTTTTGATCCATTTACTAAATAAGGGAGTTCTGTTCCTACAGAACTCCCTTATTTAGTAAAGCGACATTTATTCTCTGCGAAGGTTATATTTATCTTTCCTCATGATCATAGTTAAGAGAAAGATAATTAATAGTTCAGAAAAGAAAATTTATCCAAGGAGTTTTTTGCTTTCTATTATTTTAGGAAATAAGGCTTATAAGAAATAGCTATTTGCTAGTAAAATGTTTAAGATATAGATTAAACAAAGACAAGTAACTAGAATCTAAGTAGATTAAAGATTATTAAGAATTTATTTTTGAATTTTGGTTTTAAATTTATGCTTTCTTTAAAGATTAAATTATTTTCTTCATTCAATCAATTAAATCTAATATCTTTTTCATTGTTTTTATTATGCTTTTTTAATTATCTGAATTATATCTCTAGTGCTGAGATGGTAGGAAAATTAACTCCTTATATTCACAGATGTATTGAGTACCAATCAAAATATATTTGTAAAACTGCTATTATCAAAACTAGTTCCTTACAAGCTATAGCAGTTGATAAAAAAAACTTTGCTTGTCAAACTAGATTATTGGCAATAGAGGCAAATTTACTTATGATTATGAATAAGGAGGGTAGTATTAAAGAAACAAAAAATATGCTTAATGAAGTAAATAAGAAATGCAACCCTATTTAGACCGTTCTTTCATTGAATGAAAGTTCTTTTCTTTTCAAAGAATTTTATTGAGTTTTGCTTTTAATTATGGAAGCTTTCACCTTTTTCTGTAATGCTGCATTTATAAATACATGGAATTGAATTATGGATGAAAAACAAACCTCTTCAAATGACTCAATTCCTTTTTCTAGAAAGGCTAAATCTAAATCATCTCAAAAGAAGACGAAGACTGATAGTAAATTTGGGAAAACAGTTGATGAAGATGTGATTTTGAATCTTCCTGCAGGATTTAAGTATAAAGTTCCTGGTAGAAGACAAAGAGTTCTTATTGGTTCTATTGTTATTGGGTTAAATGTTATTTTAGTAATTAGCGTGTTGCTTTACTTTTATAATCCAAGCTTTCAAGACTTTATATACAATGTTGGAAGAAATTAAATTTTATTTTTGATTTTCTATGAACCCAATTAAACCTTAGATATTTGCTTGAGATAGGTATATGTACTTGTAAGTTAATTGTTTAATTTGATAAGAAGAAAAAAGATTTGGTTGTTTTGATTCATTTTTGATTAACGAAAAGATGAAGTTTGGAAAAGATTTTGCTTTTTTGGGAAGCTTTCGCGGTTGAATATATCACTAAGAATGGATTGTTAAGGATGATTCCTCGCTCTAACCCAGGTAATAACTCCGGTAAGATACCTCCTCAACGTAAAACCACTTTAAAGTGGAAGCAAGATGGCGAACTTTCGGCCGTAGATATGGCAAGGATTTTAGATAGATTAAAAGACCCTAAACTTACTGAGTGTGATTTATCTTGTGATATTGGTGAATAAAGTATTAGTTGTCTTTGATTGAGTTATATTAATTGTGTTTTTTTTATTGAATTGATTATAATTTTAATTGAATAGATATCTTTCATTAATTATGAGATTAGGTTTAATCATTGCTTCAATTCTTGGTTGTATTGTGATAGGTTTTAATTACTTTACTAGTTATAGGTCTGCTTTTGAAGCTGATCAAGAATGTCATTATCAGATGAATATAACCTTTGCTAGCTTTAATGATATGGGCTGCGATCACGATTTAGAGACAAGGCAATGGATTCTTTTTAGATCCAATGAGGATCTTAAACCTTCAGAAGTAGTTGCACGCTTTCGGTATTAATTTTTTCTTATTTTTTTAGTTAAATCTGGAACTAATCAATTTAGGAAATAAATTTATACTTGCGATTATTGATATTAATCCTGTAATTAGGAATGTAATAATTTGTCCTAAAGACCCTGCAACGTAAATTTCATTTTTTAATAATGGGAAATCAATTAATGAGCCTACTGTTCCCCATATAATTACCCAAGTAGATACATATAAAAAACCAATAACAACTCTCTTAATCATGAATTTACTCTTCAATTAGATTCAAATTCTACATGATTTTAGGAAATGTATTAGTTAACCAATTCCAAAAATTGCTTTTGTTACAGGAATTCCTTTATAAACTAATTCAGTTAGTAATAACATCAGGAATCCAAACATAGCTGCTCTCCCATTGACTAATTCTGCGTTTGGATTAAAACCAAAAACATTTTCCACCGCCTCACCACTGTTATCAACCCATCTGGATTTTGATTCTGACTTCGCCTCTGACTGTTTATTGGGTTCAGTCATTACATCATATGTTTTATATTCATTAATAATCTTACTCAACGAAGTCTTTTTTTGTGTTTTTTGCTTTTTTTTATCTTATTTCTTTTTTTTATTATTTTTTTTGATTTTAAAAAATATGCTATTTCTGCTTGATTTAATAAGAAGCCAAATAATGAAATTAACATTACTATTGAGATTATAAATAAATAGACTTTCATTCTTTAAGCGCTGTAATTTTTTATTTTATACTAATAATTACTATATTTTTAGATCTTAACTGTATTTTCTTACAATAAAAAATTTTCTGCTAGTTTAACTAGAATAATATTTTATTTGAGTAAGAAATTTAGTTGTTATAGTTTTTGTATTTATTTATGGACAATTTATTAAGTTTTGTTCTCTGCATTATTGCTGAATAGTCGAGTTGAGATTTTCTTGCTAAAAATATAGATAGAATTTCAAAAATAATGGATACTATTCTTCCTCTGTCATTGGGAGTGATATGCGGTCTCCTTGCTTTGCAGGGTTTAAGAGAGTTTTTTAAAGAGTTAGCAACGGCTAGATCAAGCAAGGTTTAAGTTTAGTTAATGCCTTCTCTCCTTGACTTAGCTTGGCTTATCCCAGCTCTTCCTTTATTGGGTGCGAGTTTATTAGGCGTCTTACTTTTAAGTTTTAGTAGGACAATGAATAGACTAACAAAACCTTCTTCTGTGTTACTGTTAACTACTGTTTTACTTTCTGCAATATTAAGTTTATTTGAATACATTAATCATGTTTCAGGTGTTCCATTCTTAAGCGATTTTTTGTTGAATAAATTGAATTTCTCAATCTATGTTGATGAGGCATCATTTTTAGTTTCTACAATTATATCCTCCATTTTTCTCTTATTTTTACTAACTTCATTTGCTTCCTTAAAAAGAAGAGAAGGTTATTTAAGATATATTATTTCAATAGGATTCCTTTGTTCTTTTATGCTTATTTTTGTTTTCAGTGGAGAATCTTTTCATAATGTGTATAACGCGATATCTTTAAAAGTAAATCATGTTGCAATACTTTGAATTGAAATTTGAGTTTTATAATTAAAGTCCATTTTTTTAAGGGCAATTTATTAAAACTAATCCTAATAAAATTTGCTTTTTGCTAGAATGATTTGTCTATTAATAAGATAAATTTATTTTATAAGAGGATTTATTTTGGTTACCCTTAATGCCTTAGAAGTTCCTCAGTCTATTGCACTTGTTCATGAATGGTTTTCACCTACATCAGTAGGAGGAGCAGAGAATGTAGTTGTAGCAATCGATGAGCTTTTAAGTAAAAAGATTTGTAAGCCTAATCTATTTGCATTGATAGAAGATGAAAGTCATAGATCAGAAAGCTGGCTTTTTGGAAGATCTATTCAGACGAGTATAATCCAAAAATTTCCATATGGTAAAAGTCACGTACAAAGTTTTTTACCTCTTTTACCTTTTGCAGTTGAACAGCTTGACTTAACAAACTTTCAATTGATTATTAGTAGTAGTCATTTGGTAGCAAAGGGAGTTCTCACCTCACCCGATCAAATTCATGTGAGTTATGTTCATACTCCTGCGAGATATGCATGGGATCAAATGAATATATATCTTCGAAATTCTAAATTAAGTAGATATGGATTGGAACCTCTTATTAGATGGCAATTGCATAAATTTAGACAATGGGACCAGCTTAGTTCTTCAAGAATTGATCATATACTTGCTAACTCTTCTTTTACAGCAAAACGAATTTTTAAATATTGGAGGCGAAAATCTGAAATAGTTTATCCTCCTGTTTCAGTTGAAAACTTCCAGTGGAATAAACCGAGAGATGATTACTATCTTTGTGTTTGTCGTTTGGTTCCTAATAAGCGAGTTGATTTGTTGATTAGAGCTTTTAATCAACTAAACTTGCCTTTAATAGTGATAGGTGATGGAGTTCAAAAAAACTTTTTGAAATCTATAGCTGCCCCAAATGTAAAAATACTTGGATATCAGAGTAGAAAAAATGTATGTAGTTTGATGGAGAGATGTCGAGCTTTTGTCTACGCAGGTATTGAGGATTTTGGAATTGCACCAGTAGAAGCGATGGCAGCAGGTGCTCCTGTTATTGCCTACGGTCAAGGAGGTTTGCTGGATACAGTTAAGTGCGCAAACGAAGGTAATGCTTCCCCTACAGGCGTTTTGTTTCGTTCTCAAAATATTAGTTCTTTAATTGATGCGGTGACTTGGTTTGAGGAGTCAAAATTGTCGAAAAATTTCAATTCTGAGTCTATTCGCCTTTGGGCTAATAAGTTTTCTAAACAAGCTTTTCAATCTAGATTTGAGGATGTTCTTTATAAAATCATGTCACATAAGAAATAATAGGATTTTTCTGGACAAGATAGTGGAACCTTTTAAAGGTTTATCATTTTATTAAATGTTAAAATGAAATAAATTATTAACAAACACATTCATAGTTTGCTTTTCAAACATTCTTCTATTTTGTTAAATAAATTCTCTAAATACGTTTCAAGGACTCTTAAATTGTGTAAGAACTCCTTTCATGCAAAAAAAGATTAAGTACACAAAAGTATTTTTTTTATGTATTACTTAAATAAACACTTCTTTGGGAAAGCTGTTAAAAGACTAGCAGATATTACTTTCTCCTTAATAGTTATAATAATGGGATTCCCATTTTTTTTGTTTTTGGCATTGTTAGTTAAAATAAGTTCTCCAGGCCCGGTATTTTATATTCAGGAAAGATTAGGAAGAAATTATAGACGTTTTGGATGTATAAAGTTTCGCACAATGTATCAAGACTCTGATCAAATTTTATCTAATTTGCTTGCTAAATCTCCTTCTTTGAGAGAAGAGTTTAATAATGATTTTAAACTTAGAAAAGATCCAAGGATAACTTTTATTGGTAAGTTACTTAGAAGATCTAGCTTAGATGAAATACCTCAATTTATAAATGTATTAAGAGGCGAAATGAGTGTTGTTGGGCCAAGACCTATTGTTTCTGAGGAGATAGAGAAATATGGTGCAACAATGGATGAAGTGTCCAATGTTTTCCCTGGTCTGACGGGTCTTTGGCAAGTTAGCGGAAGAAATAATCTAAGTTATGATAAAAGAGTAGAAATAGATTTGTATTATGCTAGGAATTGTTCATTGTTCTTGGATTTTAAGATAATAATTTTAACTTTAGGTGTTCTTATTCTTCCTATGGATAGAGGTGCTTATTGATATTAAATATAAAAAATTAAATTTAATAATAAAATTATTCCAAGCCACATTATTTCAAGATTAAAAGTATATTTTAAGATTTTTTTTATTGATTGTGGTGAGGGTTCTGGATAATTCGCAGCAATAATTGGCTTAAATATTAAATTACCATTGTAAAAATTAGCTCCTCCCATTTGTATTTGAGTGCAATGTGCATAAATTGCTTCGGATATTCCTGAGTTAGGAGACAAGTCTTTTGAGCCATCTTGTAATGCAATATTGATTTTTTGAGGGATTTTTCTTAATGGTTGAGTTAGTAAAGGAAGACTTATTAGGACTAATCGACAAGGTATCCAAGTCATCAAATCATCTAATTTTGCGCCACTGAAACCTATCCATTTCAAGCGTCCTTGTTTATATCCGACCATAGAGTCAAGCGTACTACTTGCCTTAAATATCAAAGCAAAAGCTAATGGACCTGGGTAAATTAATGAGATTTTCCAAAGCAATGTACCAATAAACATCCAAAATAAAGGTGCAAATATTCCATCCACTGAGTTTTCACTTGCAGTTTCGGCAAGCGCGCGTAGGATTTCTTGTTGATTCAGTCTTGTGACATCTCTACCCACAATTTGACTTAATTCTTTTCTTGCATACTGAATGTTATATAAGCCTCTAGAGTCATTATTTATAAACTTTAAGACTTCTAATACACTTTTTTTTAAACTTGTATAGGCAAGAGTACTTGCTAAAGATAAACATACTAGTAACGAACCTAATGCCTTTAAAATTAATGAATCATGGAAAATTAATCGCTCTAAAACCCATCCAGATAATCCACTTAAGAAAATTATAAGAAATGTTAATAATGCCCCTCCAATACTTAAAAGAGTCGAGTTATCTTTTGCAAAATATTCAATACATTTCTGTATATTTTTGATGCCAAACCCAATCACCGTAACTGGATGAAGAAACCTTTTAGGATCTCCAACCAGTAGATCAATTAAAATAGCTATAGAAATCAGTAAGAATGAAATAATTAGTCTGTTTTTAGCCAGCTAAACATTGAACGAAGGTTTTTACCAACTTGTTCAAGGAGAAGAGCCGAATCTTTCTTCCGTATCTTTTCCATTTCAGGTTTACCTGCTTCACATTCAGCAACGAAGTTTTGAGCAAAGGTTCCATCTTGAATATCGCTAAGGATTCTCTTCATTTCAGCTTTTGTTTCATCAGTTATTAGCCTTGGGCCACTGACATAGTCACCATATTCAGCGGTGTTCGAGATCGAATCCCTCATAGCTGTTAAGCCGCCTTTAACCATTAAGTCAACAATTAATTTGACTTCATGTAGGCATTCAAAATAGGCCAATTCTGGTTGATATCCAGCTTCTACCAAAGTCTCAAACCCTGCTTTTACTAATTCAGAGAGTCCTCCACAAAGTACAGCTTGCTCTCCAAAAAGATCAGTCTCTGTTTCTTCTTTGAAATTAGTTTCGAGAATTCCTGCTCTTGTGCCACCAATCCCTTTTGCATATCCCATAGCTAAATCTCTGGCTTTTCCAGAGGCATCTTGTTCTATAGCAAAAAGTGCAGGAACACCTTGTCCATTTTGGTATTCCCATCTCACTGTATGTCCAGGGCCTTTGGGCGCAATCATGACTACATCAACATATTCTGGTGGTTGGATTAAGCCAAAACGAATATTGAATCCATGAGCAAAACTAAGAATATTTCCTGCTTGTAAGTTTGGCTCAATTTCTTTTTTATAAACATCTTTTTGAAATTCATCTGGTAACAAAACCATTATCCAATCTGCTTTTGCTGAGGCTTCGGAAACACTTAATACTTCCAGACCATCTGAGATTGCTTTGTTTGTAGAACGACTTCCTTTATACAGCCCTACAACAACGTTTATGCCACTATCTTTTAGGTTTAATGCATGTGCATGCCCTTGAGATCCATAACCAATAATCGCAACAGTTTTGTCTTGTAGCAGACTTAGGTCAGCATCTGAATCATAAAAAAGTTTGGCCATCTAATCAGAACTCCATAGCAGAGATAGGGCAGAGCTTACGCATGAAAGAGTATATACAACGAGCTTAATTGGAATAATTTTTTTCTATATGACATTCATGCTTGAAAAGCCTACAAATCTTTATTGAATTTGGAATACATATTTTCTACTTTTAAATATTTACTCTTACCCCTCATTGGGATGACTAATTACTTTGTCAATTAATCCATATTCTTTTGCTTCTTCAGCGCTAAGAAAATAATCTCTATCGGTATCTTTTTCAATTTTTTCAAATGTTTGACCTGTCATATCTGCCATTGCTCTATTGAGCATATCCTTGATTCTTAGTATTTCCTTTGCTTCGATTTCAATATCACTAGCTTGTCTTTGAGATGTTCCTCCAAGGGGCTGATGAATCATGATTCTGCTATGTGGTAAGGCAAGTCTTTTCCCTTTAGAACCTGCTGATAACAAGAATGCCCCCATTGAAGCTGCAAGACCTACGCATATAGTTACTACGTCGCTTTTGACGTATTTAATGGTGTCATATATTGCTAATCCAGCTGTGACTGAGCCACCTGGACTATTGATATAAAGATAAATCGGTTTGCTGCTATCTTCTGAATCTAAATAAAGCATTTGAGCAACTAAGCTATTTGCTACTCCATCATTAACTTCTTGTCCTAAAAAAAGAATACGCTCGGCTCCTAACCTTGTGTAAATATCAACCCAACGTTCAAACTGGCTACCAGGGAGACGATAGGGAACACTGGGAGTACCTATAGGCATGATGTAAAAGGATGATGGTGAGATTAGAAAGAATTTTGAGTTAATAAATTAGATTTTCAATTAACTCAATGGAGTGCTTTTTGGTAAATCTTTTCTACTATTGAGAACACGATCAATTAATCCGTATTCAACTGCTTCATGAGGATTTAGGTAACTCATCCGATCGGAATCTTTAGATAATTGATCAACACTTTTTCCTGTATTTCTAGACAAAATTTGTAACATAGCTTTTTTATTATGTATTACCTCTTTGGCACGGATTTGAATATCTGTTGCTTGTCCTTGAGCTCCACTTCTAGGTTGGTGAAGGACTATTGATGCATGAGGTAATGCCGCTCGTTGGCCTTTTGTCCCTGCTGAAAGAATTACAGCGGCTGTTCCCATTGCTTGTCCAATACAAATTGTGTGCACAGGTGGTTTGACATAACTAAGAGTGTCACAGATAGCAAAAGCTTCTGTTTCAAATCCAATTGCATCGCCAGTATGCCAGCTTGTACCAGTTGAATTTATGTAGAAATAAATAGGCTTTTCTGGATTATCGAATTCTAAAAATAATAATTGAGCAATGATTAGTTCTGTTACGTCCATGCCAAGCTGTCTTTTGGCATCATCGTCAGAAAACAAAGGAAGTCCTAAATAGACAATTCGTTCTTTAAGGAGGAGGGAGGGCAAGTCTGGAGGAGGAGTCCTCATTACGGTTGAATCACCGTAGTAGGGAGCAGATACAGTCATATGGATGCAAAATCTTGCTGAATTTGAGGTTAGCGAGATTTAGGGCTAAGAGGTTTTAGTTTTTTCAGATGAAAATGGAGGGTGTGCTTTTTCAATTTTGCTAAATACCATTCTGCCTGTAGATGTTTGTAATGCTCCAGTGACTATTACAGCTAATCTCTTGCCGATGAAATCCTTTGCTCCTTCAATAACGACCATCGTTCCATCTTCTAAATACCCAACTCCTTGAGTTTCTTCTTTTCCTTCTCTTACTACTTTAATATTAAGTTCTTCTCCCGGTTGTACATCAGATCTTAGGGCTATTACTAAATCTGATAAATTTAAGACTTGAATTTCTTGCACTTGAGCTACTTGAGAGAGATTATAATCTGCTGTAATTAATATCCCTCCGGTATCAGAAGTTAATTTTAGAAGTTTTTCATCAGTTCCGGAACCTTCGTATTTAGTACTATTTAATACAAGCCTTCTACCAAAAACTTCTCTTAACTCGGTCAGCAATTTTAATCCTCTTCTGCCTCTAGATCTTTTTTCACTATTACTTGAATCAGCTAATCTTTGGAGCTCATCAATTACAGTTTGAGCTACTATTACTTGTCCTTCAATTAATCCACAATCTAGAAGTCCCTTAATTCTGCCATCAATAATCACACTAGTATCAAGGATTTTGGCCCTTGCAGGTGTCAATACACCCTCTGCTAATAATAAAGCTTCAGTACTATTTGGATTAAATAAACGAAGTAGAGTACGACCATGAACGTCAGCTAAATTATAACCTAGAAGACCAAAGAAAATGTTACTTAGTACAGCAAAAAGTGGTTTTACGAAGAATATTTCTTTGGGTAAAGGTAAAAGTAATATTGGTGCAA
Organism: Prochlorococcus sp. AG-409-D09; assembly: GCA_003215935.1. Classification (GTDB taxonomy): domain Bacteria; phylum Cyanobacteriota; class Cyanobacteriia; order PCC-6307; family Cyanobiaceae; genus AG-409-D09. The sequence continues at coordinate 17,832 of QCJQ01000005.1, read as the reverse complement.
GTAGAAGATTGGCCATAAGTAAACCTATAATCAAACCTACTGATCTACTAATTAGTAGATCAGTAGGCATTGTTCTGATTTGTTGTATGAGCGTGCGTCTTAGGCTTTGAAATAAAAAACCTATAATTAAAGCAAGAGCAGCAAAAAACCCTGTTGATGCAACTTTAAAATTCTTTAGGTTTGTAACCTCCTCTAAAATGTTTTGAGGTAACAAATCAACCCCTATCCATCCTGTGATCCCTCCAGATATTAGAAATAAAACCAGTATTAGAAGATCTGTCATTGGTTAAGCTTATTGCTCTTACTGATTTATTTTTGAAATATGCTTTATCTTTAACGATTCTACTTTTAAATATCTTTTCAGTTGCAAAAAGGAATTGTCTCTTAATTTATGAAGCATCCAAGAAGTGCTTATTTGCATATACCTTTTTGTCATAGAAGGTGTTTCTATTGTGATTTTTCGATAGTTCCTTTAGGTCAAAAGGCTTTGAAAGGTTCCCAAAATTATGATGATTTAATTAAATCCTACTTGCAACTATTACATAGAGAAATTTCTTTATCTCCTGATGGTCCTCCGTTGTCAACAGTTTATATAGGTGGAGGAACTCCTTCTTTATTAAGTGGTCCTGATATAAGTCAATTATTAGAGCACCTTTTAAAGCGTTATGGATTGCAAGATGGTGCGGAAATCACTCTTGAAGTTGACCCTTCTACTTTTTCTAAAGCTGATTTAAACAATTTTTTAGAAGCTGGAATTAATAGATTGAGTCTTGGTGGTCAAAGTTTCGATGATGAGGTGTTGAAAAAGATTGGCAGAATTCACTCTAGTGAGCAATTAATTGAATCTTGTAAATGGCTTGATGAGGCATTTAATAATGATCAATTAATAAGCTGGAGTCTAGACCTTATTCAGAATCTTCCAGATCAAACATTTTCAACTTGGGAAGATCAACTTCGCAAGGCAATTAATACATCTGCTCCTCACCTATCAATTTATGACCTCTCTATAGAACCAGGAACACTTTTTCATAATAAATATAAAAAAGGTGAGTTAAATCTTCCAGATGATGATCTATCTGCTGATATTAATTTGTGTACTAATGCAATGCTTTTAGAAGCAGGATTTTCTCGATATGAAATTTCAAACTTTGCTTTGCCAGGTCATGCTTCTAGACATAATCGAATGTATTGGAGTGGTTCTTATTGGTGGGGGTTTGGAATGGGAGCAACAAGCTTCAATTATGGGACTAGATTTTCAAGACCTAAAACAATAAAAAGCTATGAGAATTGGTTAAATAAAGAAGAAAAAAAAGAAAAGAAATCATCTATAGGATTTTCTAATTTAGTTACCACTTCATTTGATGAATTGCTTATGATAGGGTTGCGGCGAAGAGAAGGAGTTAATATTAACGAAATTGCTCAAATCTGTGGTTGGGAAGATGATGCGTATAGAAAGAATATAGATTCTTTAATGATATATTGGAAAGACTTTATAGACTCTGGATTATTAATAAGATGTGGAGAAAGGATTTTTCTTAGTAATCCAGAAGGAATGAATATTAGTAATCATATACTTACACAAATGATCATTTGGTGGGAATCTATTCATGATTTTTCTGTTGATCAATCCAACTTTTGAGAGTATTAATAAATAGCTGTTTCCCATCTATTAATGGTTTAGAGAATGGGGGTTGTTTTTTGCTGAGACCAAGAAGATCAGCTGTTACTCGAACTTGTCCATCACACTTTAAGCCTGCACCGATTCCTATTATTGGCAGTTTTAATTGTTTTTGAAGGGTATCTGCGATTTTAGAAGGGACATGTTCAATAACAATGGAAAAACAACCTGCGTTTTCAAGCTCAAAGGCTTGGCTTAGAAGTTTTTCTTGACTTTGTTCGTCTTTGGCTTGTTGTTTATATCCAAGACAATTTACGGACTGTGGAGTGAGGCCTAAATGGCCCATTACAGGTATTCCCATTCTCACTAATCTAGAAATAATCTTAATTATTTCTGGTTCTCCACCTTCTATTTTTACTCCAGTTGCGCATGAATTTTTTATCAAACTTCCTGCCGCTTCAACCGCCTGATCTTCTCCGCATTGGTAACTTAGAAAGGGCATATCACAAATTACCAACGGCCTATTGGCCTGAGGCTTGCTCAATCCTCTTCCAACAGCTTGTGTGTGATGTATTAATTGCTCAATAGTCACTGGAAGTGTTGAAGAATGTCCAAGTACAACCATTCCTAACGAATCGCCAACTAGTACAACATCTGCTCCTGCTTCTTCAACTATTGCAGCAGATATAGAGTCCCAAGCGGTGAGGATCGTGATTGGTCTACCTTGCTCTTTTAAATGGACCAATTCATTTGGAAGCATATATCTTTGAGAGTGAAGCGAAATATTGCTAGAATCTAGTTGATTCGGACCCACGCGGTTCTGACGCCTAAATCTGGTCAGGACCGGAAGGTAGCAGCCACACGGGATGCTTAGAACAGGCGTGGATTCCGGATCACTAAATTCTATTAATTATTGCTGATTTGCCTTATTCTTAAAAATTCAGGAATACTTGCCCCAGATTCTTTATTGTTACTTTGTTCATATATAGATTTAGGCGCAACTTTACTTCTAGTTTTTTGATTGTTATAAGATTGTTTTCCGTCAAATCCTGTTGCAATTACTGTTACTTGAATTTCTCCTTCTAATTCTTCATCAACTACAGCTCCAACTATAATATTAGCTTCTGGATCTACAACATCATAAATTACTTCTGAGGCTGAGGTCATATCTTCTAATGTCATATCTTTCCCACCTGTGATATTGATTACACAACCTTTAGCACCATCAATTCGAGCGGCTTCTAAAAGTGGGCTATTTATAGCTGCTTGAGCAGCCTCAAGTGCTCTTGATCTTCCTGAGCCAAGACCAATACCTAGTAAAGCTGTCCCCGCCTCTGTCATTACAGAACGAACGTCAGCGAAGTCGACATTTACGAGTCCAGGACATGTAATTATGTCACTAATACCTTTAACGCCCATTCTTAAAACATCATCAGCATTTCTAAATGCTTCTTGAAGAGGAGCCCCAGCAATCACATCTTTTAATCTGTCATTAGGAATAACTATTAATGTGTCAACATTTTCTGCAAGTCTTGCTATCCCTTCCTCAGCTTGACGTAATCGTCTTCTTCCCTCAAACCCAAAAGGTTTGGTGACAATTCCAACGGTTAAAGCTCCACTCTCTTTGGCTACTTCAGCTACCACTGGAGCAGCACCAGTACCTGTTCCTCCACCCATACCTGCAGCAATGAATACAAGATCAACTTCTTCTAGAGCTTGTTGAAGATCAGCTCTAGATTCTTCTGCTGCTTTTTGGCCAATGCTTGGATTGCCTCCAGCTCCAAGACCTCTTGTAAGAGTTTGCCCTAATTGAACGCGATTTTGTGCAGATGATTGAAGTAATGCTTGAGCATCGGTATTAAGTACTCGATATGTGACACCTTCCATGTCACTGAGGATCATGCGATTAACGGCATTACTGCCACCTCCGCCTACTCCAATAACTTCAATCCGAGCAGATTGACTTGGTTGGATTTCCTCATCCAAGTTGAATCCCGAATTGTTTTTGATTCCCATCACCATATTGAGGATTTAAAATTCTTTTTTGCTGCATTATGAACAGCATCTGTTAATTCTGTTGGCTTTTTTGAATAAAATTTCCTTTATTAACAGTTTAGATGATGAGTGTTTACTGACTTAGGTTTTATTCAAATCTTATAAAGCCTTGCTGGGACAGGATTTAAGAGGAAAAGTTAAATTTTTTTGTTGATTTGATATTTAGGTTTCAAAGGATTTATTAAATTTAGAGTTGTTACTGAATCTTTTGCAAAAATTTCTGGAATTGAATTTTGCAGATGCAAAAGAGTCTTTAATTGATCATGTAATAAGTCCATATTTGATCCAATCCTTATCCGTTTTATTTTTATAGTTTCAAGAGTGATATCTCCATTTGGTTCTAAATTGATTTTTTTTAATTGACTTCCAAGGTTAGCTCGTTGTTTAAGTATGGATGAAATATCTGATTTGCGCCTATTACTCCATCCTTTGATGGAAATATGAATATCCTCCTTTTTGTTTTCATTAGCTAGATGTAAAGGAATCCAGGTAGCTTCTAAATCAATCATTCCTTTTTCAACTCGATTGTTTTTAGTTCTTGAAGCAAACGCAATAGGTTCTCTTTCTAATATAGATATATGTAAACCTAAAGGAAAAAATATGCGATTTATTGAAATTGCTTTTAACGGTAATTGTCTAAGAATTTTTGCTTGCATCTCCTTTGGATTAATAGCTAAAAGAGGTTTAGGGAAGATGTCTCCTGAGGCTTTTAATATTTCATTTTTTATTAGTATTGAGCTGCCAGTGATATGTATATGTTCTTTTTTGATTGGCTTCCACCCTTGATTAATCAGTAAACAAGTAAGAATTATTGATAATGAATTAAAGCAAAATAATTGCCAAATTAGCGTTTGATTGATTTTTGTTTTGAGCTTACTTTTTGTTTGTTTCCTTTTCAAATTCTTTCCTTTTACTTTTTTGATTTCTTGGGTATTTAACTCATTTGTCAAAGATCGCACCTTGCTTTTGCCATTAATTGATCCATCCATTGGCGTGCACGTTCAGCATCTGAAAATGGAACATCTATTTCTTTCCCTGATCCTATAAGCCTTAAGCGGCATCTACCTTGTGATTCTGTAGTAAGAGGTGCTTCTCCGGATGTCAGAGACATAAGTTCAACTAGTTCTAGTTTTTTAACTTCAAAGGTATCTTCTTCTTTAAATTTACCTGCTTCGAAGCTACTCCAGCTGAGAACTCCTTCTTTAAGTCGAGCTGCACCACTTCCGTCAAGCTTTGATAGTTCTGAACCTTCTGCCCAACTAAGATATAAAGTTTGTCTTCTTCGTTCTAGCCAACCAAGGGCTGTCAGTAAGACAAATATCACTAAAAGAGGTAGCCAGAGTAAACCGTGAATCATGAGTTTTTTTATTGAATGCAGGTTTGAACTTCCATGATTTGATTTTATTTAATTTTGGCTGTTTCTACTATTTCCGATACCAAACTCTCTAGATTCAACCCTGACTTTTCCCATAAGGTAGGGAACATACTTTTTTCAGTGAAACCTGGCAATGTATTGATTTCATTGATCCATAGATTGTTAGTTTGCTCATGATAGAAAAAATCAACACGAGCAATAGAATGTGCACAAATTGCTTCGCAAGCTTTAATACTGAGGTTACGTACTTGTTGGCTTATATCATCTGGAATTAGTGAAGGGATTATTGAATTAGATGTATCGTTTGAATATTTTGTCTTATAGTCATACCAATCGGCACTAAATCTTATTTCTCCAACTAAGGAGGTTTTCATCTTTTTTTTTCCAAGTACCCCGCATTCCAATTCTCTAGCTATAACACTTTTTTCTATTACTATTCTCTTATCAATTGAATAAGCTATCTGTAAACCTTCTAGGAATTGATTTTCATTATAAGCTTTTGTTATCCCTACTGATGAACCTGAGTTTGCAGGTTTAATAAAACAAGGAAACCCAACTTCCACTTCTACTTTATTAATTAATGATTCAATAAATGTAGTATTTTTAATATCAATATCTGAAAACCATAAATATGGCACCTGAGGTAATTTAGCTGCTTTAAAAGCTGCTTTCATCGCAATTTTATCCATTCCTAAAGCAGAACCTAAAACACCAGAACCTACATAGGGTTTCCCTATTAATTCTAAAAGTCCTTGAATTGTCCCGTCTTCTCCATTTCTTCCATGTAAAACAGGGAACCATATACTTACTTTCTCACTGCTTTGGGGAAGAGAAGAAAATATCGAAGGATTATTTTCATCACTATCTATATTTAAAGCTTTATTATTATTCATAGTAATCATCTGACTTGAAATAGAAGTCCCTCTCCAATGTCCATTTTTGTCAATATAAAATGGAATTACTTCGTATTTTTCTTTGTTATTCTTAGTTTTTAATGCTTTAGAAATTGTTTGAGCTGATTTTATAGAAACCTCATGCTCTTCTGAATTTCCCCCAAATATAATACCTATATTTATTTTAGAATTAATCATATTTAAAGGTAGTTAACTAAGAATTAGTTGATGACTTTGTATTGATATACAACATTAATCTACTTTGCCAATTAAGGAAAATGCTCGTACTTGATTAATGTTTATGTTTACAAGCTCCCCTGGCTTTAGGCTTATTCCTCTGCTAGTGTGAAGAGGAAGGAAAGCAAGTCGATTGGTTCTTGTTCTTCCATATAATTGTGTTTGATCTTTGGGATTAACTCCTTCTATAAGAACTTCTTCGAGATTGTTTAAATATCTTTGATTTCTTTTTTTTGCAACTTTTTCTACTAAATGATTTATCTCTCTTAAACGGCTAACTTTGATTTCTTCTGGAATTTGATTGGCCCAGCTTGCGGCAGGTGTATTAGGTCGAGGAGAATAGGCAGCAGTATTGACTTGATCGAACTCTATTTCTTTTATTATCTCAAGAGTATTGTGAAACTGTTCATTTGTTTCTCCTGGGAATGCAACTATTGCATCCGCACTTATGGAAGCATTAGGCATTAATGATTTGATTTTATCTATTATTTTTTTGTATTTTTCAATTGTGTAACCTCTTGCCATTTTTTTGAGAATATCATTATTACCACTTTGAAATGGTATATGAAAGTGCTCGCATACTTTAGGTAGATTCGCACATGTTTCTATTAGTTGATCAGTAAAGTAACGTGGGTGACTCGTCGCAAATCTTATTCTTTCAATTCCTTCAATATCATGTATGTAAGTTAATAATTTTGATAAATTTGTTGATTTTGGATTGATTTCGTTGGTATCTATTAAGTCCCGCCCATATGCATCTATATTTTGTCCTAAAAGTGTAATTTCTTTATAGTTTCTTTCTGCAAGGTTTGCAATTTCTTCTTTTATCGCTTTTGGATATCTGGATTGTTCTCTACCCCTTACAGAAGGGACAACACAATAAGTGCATCTTTCATTACATCCATAAATTATATTAACCCAAGCGCAATATTTACTGTCTCTTCTAGCTGTAGTTATATCTTCAAGAATATTAGACTCATCTGTAGCTACAACTTGTTGGCCGTTATCAACTTGATCAAGGAGAGTTTCTAATCTGTTTGCATGTTGAGGACCCATTACTAAATCTAGCTCAGGGACTCTTCTCAAAAGTGACTCTCCTTCTTGTTGTGCAACGCAGCCGGCAACAACAATTTTTATATGAGGAGACTTTCTTTTTCTAAGGGCTTGTCTTCCTAAATAGCTGTAAACCTTTTGTTCTGCATTATCTCTAATAGTGCAGGTATTATAAATAACTAAATCTGCCGTTAATTCTTCTGCTGCTGAAATATATCCCATCTTTTCAAGTATTCCTGCCATCCTTTCTGAGTCGGCTTTATTCATTTGACAACCAAAAGTTTTAATCCAATAGCTTCCTCTTCCTTTGGATATTTTTGGTGGAGCTTGTTCTGAGGAGATTGTGGCTGTGGCCATTAGGTAAATTTCCTTTTAATAATTAATCAACATTTCACCACTTGACCATTAAATACGGTTTGATTTTTGTAAATCAAAAATCTTAAATTGTATTTAAGGGCGAGCGAGGGGATTCGAACCCCCGAATAGCGGCGCCACAAGCCGCTGCCTTAACCACTTGGCGACGCCCGCCGCTTAATATGAATTTACCAATTTCTTCTGGCTTTGAGTTTGAAAGTTGTCGTTGTTAAATATTTATTCTTTTCAACAAAACTGGTCAGGGAGAATTAGTATGTAAATAATTAATCCTGAATCAGGTGGCTGATTAATGATTTTTAAAGCATTCAGATTTTTAAATCTTTTTAGTTTATAAATAATGAACCCAATAAATTTGTAATAAAAATCTTTACTGAGAAAGTTTTGTCCTTATTGAATTATGAAAATAATGGTTCTATTAATGCATGGGTCCCCAGAAGTTTGATTATTGATGGGAAGAAAGTTTTAGGATTGTCTTGCAATCGTGATGGCCTATGTCCCATACAAATAAAATGGGTTAACGGTAAAACTATAAGTATTGAGGGGATTAATAATTCCGTTGAATTGCCTCTATCTCTTCTTATTCCTCGATTTGTTGAACCTCATGCTCATTTAGATAAAGCTTTTACATGGAATGATTATCCAAATTTCAAAGGTTCTTATGAAATGGCTCTCGAGGTTAACTTAAAAGAGCAGTTAACTAGAACTGAGGAAAATGTTCGCTTCAGAGCTCAAAAGGCATTAAAACTAGCTTTAAGAAATGGCATTAGAGCAATCAGAACTCATATAGATAGCGTTGGCTTGGCAAGTGATGAGAGTTGGGAGGTTCTTGGAGATCTTAAATCTCAATGGAAATCATTAGTTGAATTGCAATTAGTTGCTTTAGTCCCCTTGGATTATTGGTGTACAGAAAAAGGAAAACTTTTAGCAACTCGAGTAGTTAAAAAAGACGGTTTACTTGGTGGAGTGCTTGCCCCACCCTTTGACAAAAAAAAATCAGAAGAATCCTTACGTAAGCTCATCCAAACTGCTAATCAACTTGGTTGCGATATAGACTTACATATAGATGAATCTCAAATAAGTCCTGGCGCTGGCTTGAAGCTACTCCTCAAGGTTCTAGAAGAAGTAACTTCAAATATTTCCATAACTTGTAGCCATTTAAGTAGTATGTCTCTTCTTTCTCGTCGAGAGCTGATAGGTTTAGCAGACCGTTTGGCTGAGCTCAAAATAAAAGTTGTAGCTTTACCTTTAACGAATGCATGGCTCCTTGGTAGAGATGGCAGAGGAACTTCTGTGAATCGACCATTGGCTCCAATCTTCTACTTGCAAAAATCTGGAGTAATTGTTGGAGTTGGGGGAGATAATGTTAAAGATCCATGGTTCCCATTAGGTGGATTTGATCCTCTGGAGTTGATGGCTTTTTCGATGCCTTTGACTCAATTGGCTCCTTGGCAGAGATTAGGACTTGCTCCATTTACAACTGCTTCAGCTGACATAATGGATTTAGATTGGGATGGAACTTTTTATGAAGGCAGCCCTGCAAATTGGATTGTGATAGAGGCGACTAGTTGGGCAGATGCATTGTCTTTAAATCCAAAAAGGAAAGTAATTGTTAATGGCTACTGGCTCAATGAAAATATGATCCCGACAGGTTAACCTGTATCTATGTATAAGCACTTGATAAGAAATTGTGATTGAGCTCTTGAGAGATGAATTGGCTAATACGCCAAATTTAGAAATTTTAGACTCTACTCCTGATCGAAAAAGATTTTCAAGAGATTTTTTTGATTATTCTCCTGTGTTGAAGAAAAAACTTGATAAATGTTTAGCTGATTTAGTTGTTCGGCCTTTTACGGTAGATGCTGTTTTTTCTGTCGCTTGTTTTTGTAAAAAGTATTCTGTTCCTTTAACTTTACGAGGAGCAGGTACTGGTAATTATGGACAATCAGTTCCTCTAGAAGGCGGTGTAGTTATGTTGATGGGAGGATTGCAAAAAATTCGTTATTTTGACAAATCTAATGGACTGGTAACTGTTGAGACTGGTTGTTTACTGAAAAATTTAGATATTGAGCTTAGAAAATACGGCCGCCAGTTGAGATTACTTCCAAGTACTTGGAGAAGCGCATCGGTTGGGGGATTTCTTGCGGGAGGCTCGGGTGGGATTGGATCTATTCGATGGGGTTTCTTGCGCGACCCTGGTCACTTATTAGGCCTTGAAGTTATTACTGTTCAAGACTCGCCCAAGAAGTTGCAATTGGATGCAACTTCTGCAGAGGCGTTGAATCATGCTTATGGAACAAATGGAATAATTACTGCCTTGACTTTATCAACAGCACCTTCTGTTGAATGGCAAGAAGTAGTGATTGATTGCAAGATGTGGTCAGAAGCCGTTTCTCTTGTTCAAGCAATTAGTAGATCAGCAGTTGATCTGTATTTGTGCACTTTGTTGGAAAAAGAAGTTGTTGAGAAATTGCCTCATTGGTGTGGGAAGCCAGCTGGCCATCATCGAATATTACTTTTAGTAGCACCAGATGGAGTTAGTACAATTCAAAGAATTGCTAATTCTTTTGCTAGTGAATTTAATTTGCTTGGGGCTGAGGATTTTAAAAGTGGGAATGGATTAAGAGAATTATCTTGGAACCACACTACATTGCACATGCGTTGTGCTGACAGTGGTTGGACCTATTTGCAAATGCTTTTACCTCAGCCTGAAATAGAGGCTATGGATGTTTTGAAAGCTCGATGGGGCAATGAAATCCTTTGGCATGTTGAAGCTGTTCGACAATATGGAATTCAACGTCTCGCTGCTTTACCGTTGGTTCGTTGGAAGGATAATAAATCATTAGAATTATTAATGGAGCATTGTAAGGAAGTTGGCGCAGTGATTTTTAATCCTCATGCTATTACCGTTGAAGATGGAGGTCTTGGTGTCGTAGATGGAGAACAAGTAGAGGCTAAGAAAAAATTTGACCCTCAAGGTCTGTTGAACCCTGGCAAATTAAAAGGATGGTTATAAGTCATCTAATTGACTACTGAAGGGTTGGGATGTCGTCATATGTAGTAATTGATGGGCAATTTAAAAGATGCCCAATTAAGTAAAGAGAACCAGTTATTATGATGGGTTGATTTGATTTTTTATTGTCACTGCTTAATAGATGTAGTACTTTCTCTATGTCACTACTTTCACGGAGAAAATACCCCCATTTTTTGTTCACTTTTAGTAGATCATTTTTAGTCCAGCTTTCTTGTTCAGCTACAGGAACTATCCAAACATTATCTTTGGGTTGAATGAGATGCCTAAGCATTTCAGGGGCGTCCTTATGTTTTTGAATACCTAAAATCCACTGCACTCCATTTTCATTGCCTTCCCAATTTTTTCTTTCAAGTGCAAGTTGCTTTGCCGCAGGCGAATTGTGGGCCCCATCAATTAATAATCGAAGATCGTGCCATTTTGCTGCTTGTAATCTTCCAGGCCATTTAGCAAGGGCTAATCCTTTTTTTATTTTGTTTTTAGATATATCCCATCCGAATATCTCTAATGTCTCTAAAGCTGCTTTGGCTACTGCAGCATTTGATTTTTGTATTTCTCCTTTTAGCCCTAGTTCCCAATCCTCACTTAAAGGCTTTACCCATTTGATAAGAGAATTTTTTTCGGCAGCTTTTTTTATTAGTATTGTTTCTACTATGGAGTCTTGTTTGGGGCTTATTACAATACTATTTGTATTGATAATTGAAGCTTTTTCTTCAGCTATTTCTTTTAAACTCTCTCCTAGATATTCACAATGATCTAAACCTATATTTGAGAATACAATTATTGGTCTAAATGGATGTGCAGTAGTTGCATCTAATCTTCCCCCAAGTCCAACTTCTAAAACAATTAGCTGTACACTATTATCTTGAAAATAATCAAGAGAAGCTGCGATGATTTTCTCAAAAGATGATAAAGATTTTTTATCATCTACCTTGCTTATTTTCTCTATTCGTTGTTCTAAATCTTTTGAACTTATCATCTGACCGTTTATTTGTATTCGTTCACGCCAGTCAACTAAATGAGGAGATATTGTCATTCCATTCTTTATCTTTAAGCAATTTAAACTGGATTGAATAAAACTTGCAATTGATCCTTTCCCATTTGTTCCGGCAATTTGAATTGCAGGAATATGCTTAGATGGATTCCCCATTTTATTTAATATATGCTTTATGTTCTTAAGATTTAAATTAACTCTTTCTTGTTTATTTGTGGATAGTAAGTATTCTAATCTGTTGTTGTATTTAGAGGATTTTGTTTTCATCAAATATATTTCTCTATACTATCTTTAAGCCTATTAATTAATTGATTTGTTTCATATTTATTAATTGTTAATGCTGGAACCATTCGAATAACTTTTTCTCCTGCAGAGGCTAAAAGAAGTTTTTCTTTTAAGGCACTATTTATGATTTCTGATGCACATAAATCGATTTCTTTTTTTATTAGTAAACCTTGCATCAGCCCTAAGCCTCGAACACCATCAAAATGATTAGGAAACAATCGAGAAATTTCTAATAGACCTGTTCTTAATTGTTCTCCTCGATTAATAATATTTCGAAGAGATTTAGGGCGATTGATTTCATTGAAAACAGTTAATGCTGCTTTACAAGCGAATGGATTACCCCCAAAAGTACTGGCATGTTCACCAGGAGAAAATAGATCAGCATGCTTTTGAACAATTAAGGCTCCAATTGCATGCCCTCCTCCGAGCCCTTTTGCAAGAGTGAAAACGTCTGGTTCGATATTGTTTTCTTGATACCCCCATAAGTTTCCAGTTCTTCCCATACCTGTTTGAACCTCATCAAAAATTAATAAGACATTATCTTTTGTGCATAGATCTCTAATCTTTTTAAAGAAGTTTTGATTTCCAGGAATAATACCTCCTTCGCCTTGAATTGGTTCTATTAAAACGGCTGCGACCCTCGGTTGAGAAGCTTCAACTTTTTGATATAATTGATAAAAAGATTCGAAATTATTATATTCAAAAAATTTAAATCCTTCTACTAATGGTTCAAATCCTTTGTGATATTTAGGCTGCCCAGTTGCACTAATCGTTGCCAAAGTTCTTCCATGAAAACTTGAATATGCACTTAAAATTAATGGTCGATCAATCCCTCTATTTATGTGGCCATGTTTTCGAGCAAGTTTGATTGCTGCTTCGTTGGCTTCTGCACCGCTATTGCAAAAGAAAACTTTATCTCCACAGCTATTGGAAACTATGCATTTTGCAAGTTCTTCTTGTTCTTGTATTTGATATAGGTTTGAAACATGTTGCAGTTTTCTTAATTGCTTGATTAAGGCCCTTTCGATCTTTTTATTGCTATGCCCAAGACTACATGTTGCAATTCCAGCTACTGCATCAAGATATTTGTCTCCCTTGTCATCCCATAGCCAACAGCCTTTCCCTCTTACTAGCTTGAGTGGTATTCGTTTGTAAGTTCCCATTAAGGCAGTGGGAGCGGTCGGACTCGAACCGACAAACCCGAAGGTGCCGCATTTTGAGTGCGGTGCGTCTACCAATTCCACCACGCTCCCCTGTGTTGATTTTATGCCAAGGAAAGAATCTAAATATTAAGCAGCTTTTGGCTCTATATTTTGATTGTCCTCAGCTCCTGACTGATTAAATTTTAAATCCTTACCGAATATAGTTTGATTTTTTCTAATAATGTGACTTCCAGCATTGTTGAATTTTTGCTCTAAGTTCTCATATCCTCTATCAAGGTGATTTAATCCATAAATAGTACTTTTACCTTTTGCTGCAAGGCTTGCAAGAATAATTGCTGCTGAGGATCTAAGATCACTACCCTCAAGAATGGACCCATCTAATTGGTTTACTCCTTGGATGTGAGCAGAATTCTTTGTAAGAATAATTCTCGCTCCTAATTTTTTTAATTGAGAAATATGTTGCATCCTGTTTTCAAAAACTGTTTCTTTAATAGTGCTTGTACCGTTAGCAGTAGTCATTAATGCCATAAATGGTGCTTGAAGATCTGTTGGGAAGGCAGGGTATGGTCCAGTCGTAATATCAACTCCTTTAATATCTTTGGCAATTAATCTAATAAAACATCCTTCTTTCAAAATCTTGCAACCAGATTCTTTTAGTTTTTTTAATAAAGAAGTTAAATGATCGATTATCACTGGGCCAATTAATAGATTTGATCGGGTGATTGCAGCAGCTATAAGGAATGTTCCTGCTTCTATTCGATCAGGCATAACTGAATAAGAGCAACCTTTTAAACTATCAACTCCTTCAATAGTGATTTCTGAAGTTCCTGCACCTTTAATTTTTGCACCCATTGTATTAAGCATATTTGTGAGATCTTTTATTTCTGGCTCTTTGGCTGCATTAATGATTTTTGTTTTACCTTTAGCAAGACAAGCAGCCATTAAAACTGTTTCTGTAGCACCAACACTTGGATACTTAAATATTATTTTTGTGCCTTTTAAACGGTTACTTTTATTTGATATATAAGCATTTACAATTCCTCCTTCAATGAAAATCTTTGCTCCTAAAGCTTTTAGTCCTTTTATATGCTCATCGAGGGGTCTTGCCCCAATTTCACAACCTCCTGGCAATGGTACTTTTGCTTTCCCAACTCTACTAAGAAGTGGACCAATGCAAAAAAAACTTGCTCTTAGGCTATGAACAAGCTCATAAGGAAGATCTACATTTTGTATGTATTGGGCTCTTAGATTGATTTTATGAACATTCTTACTAATCTTAACGCCTATTTTTTGTAGAATTTCTGTCATTACATCAATATCAGTAAGCTTTGGTACATTAGATATTTCAATAGTTTCTTGAGTTAAAAGGCTTGCTGCTAATAAAACTAGAGCTGAATTTTTTGCACCACCTACTTCTAAGTACCCTGAAAGTGGCCTACCCCCTTTGACCTCTAGATGTGGAGTTTTAATATTTTTGATGTTTTTCAAGACACTACTCATGCCGTAGTACAGCACGTATGAGGTCATGATGCCAACAACATTTAATTAAGTCCAGCTTCCGTCACGGAAAGTTGTTTTGTGGTTGTTTTTAGTTTTTCTCAGATTTAAATGTTTAGTACCTCACTTTTGGAATTTTTTTTTGTAGATTTAATTAACAAGAGTTAAAGTTATTGCTAGAAAAAGATCTAAATAAAAAAAAACAGTTTTTGTATTGGAACTAAACATTACTAATCAAGATTTGATATCTAGTAATCGCAACCCTTTGGTTAAGCGTTTAAGAGAGCTTTCAAAAAAAGAGTTTCGCGAAAAATCTTCTTTATTGTTATTAGAAGGAACACACTTATTACAAGAAGCTTTAAGTACTAGTTCCTACCCCCAAGAAATAGTTGCTACTAAACTATGGTTGCATAAGAATTCTGAGATTCTGAGATCAATTCCATATCAAGTTCCTATATATGAAGTTACTCAATCTGTTCTAAAGTTTGCTTTAACTACTGTTAACCCTGATGGTGTTGCTTCTGTTTTACCTGTAAATAGGTTGCCAACCCTAAAAAGCCGTCCTGGTTTTATTTTAGCTTTGGATAGATTACAAGACCCTGGGAATTTAGGAAATCTTTTTAGAACTGCTTTGGCCGCTGATATAGATGTTATTTGGCTTGCTGGAGGGGTAGACCCTCTTAATCCAAAAGTGCTTAGATCTTCTTCTGGGGCATTTTTGCATTTGCCTTATGAAAGATTTTTTGATACTGAAGATAATTATCTTCAACAATTAGCAAAAAAATTAAAAACTTATTGGAGCAATGGATACCAAGTTATCGGAACTGTTGTGCCAAGTGATAATTCACAAGAATCTATAGCTCCTTATTGGGAAATTGATTGGACAGATCGAATTATTTTGTTACTTGGCAATGAAGCTTCTGGATTACATCCTTTGCTAAAAGATTGTTGTACAAAGCTTGTTACCCTGCCACATAGTCCATTAGTAGAATCTTTAAATGTAGCAGCTGCTGCAGTTCCTCTCCTTTTGGAGCGGCGACGAGCCACAATGAGTGCTGGTATATATCAAAAGCAGTGAGTGAAGCCAAGTTCGATTTTGATTTAATCGTTATAGGAGCAGGTTATGGTGGATTTGATGCCGCCAAGCATGCTGCTGAAAAAGGTCTCAAGGTCGCAATTATTGAATCTCGAGAGATGGGTGGAACTTGCGTTAATCGCGGGTGTGTTCCTTCAAAGGCCTTATTAGCTGCAAGTGGAAAGATTCGAGAACTTGCGGATTCCGAGCATTTATCTGGTTTTGGTATTCATGCTGCACCAGTAAGGTTTGAACGTCAAAAAATTGCGGATCATGCTAATAACTTAGTATCTGCAATTAGGAAGAATTTAACTAAAACCTTAGAAAGGTCTGGAGTGGAAATTATCCATGGATTTGGAAGAATTGAAGGACAACAGAATGTAGGAGTTAGAGAAATTAATGGAGTTGATAGAATTATCTCCTCGAAAGATGTACTTATTGCCGCTGGATCGGATCCATTTGTTCCTCCTGGAATAGAAATTGATGGGAGAACAGTTTTTACTAGTGATGAAGCAATTAATTTAGAATGGTTGCCTAGATGGATAGCCATAATTGGCAGTGGATATATTGGTCTTGAATTTGCTGATATTTATTCAGCATTGGGGTGTGAAGTAACAATGATTGAAGCACTGGATAGAGTCATGCCCACTTTTGATCCAGATATTACAAAGATTGCATCAAGAACCTTAATTGATAAAAGAGATATTGATGCGAAAGCAGGTTTATTGGCAAGTAAAATTAAGCCAGGATGCCCAGTTAATATTGAGCTATCAGATGTTAAAACAAGAGAATTAGTTGAAGAATTAGAAGTAGATGCAGTTCTTGTTGCAACAGGTAGAGTTCCATCTAGTAAAAACTTAAACTTAGAATCAATAGGAGTTAAAACTAATAGAGGCTTTATTCCCATTGATAATTCAATGAGAGTTATTAGTGATGAAAAAATAATTCCTAACCTTTGGGCAGTTGGCGATATTACTGGGAAATTAATGTTGGCTCATACAGCCGCTGCACAAGGGACTATTGCTGTTGATAATATTCTTGGCAAAAATCGTGAAATAGATTATAGAAGTATTCCAGCTGCCACATTTACTCACCCTGAAATTAGTTCAGTTGGTTTATCTGAACTAGAGGCGAAGGATCTATCTAAATTAGAGAACTTTGAACTGGGCATTGTTCGCAGTTATTTCAAAGCAAATTCAAAAGCATTGGCTGAATTGGAATCAGATGGGGTTATGAAATTACTTTTCAGAAAAGATTCTGGAGAAGTACTTGGAGCACATATTTATGGATTGCATGCAGCAGATTTAATACAAGAAATTTCTAATGCCATCTCTAGACGCCAAAGCGTTATCGATTTAGCGTGTGAGGTTCATACACATCCAACGTTAAGTGAAGTTGTAGAAGTTGCATATAAGCAAGCTGTACTTCAAATTAAATGAATCTGAGTCATTCTATATTTTGGATATATATCTAAATCTAAATCTTTGCTTTTGAATCATTTTCTTCTTATTTTATGGAAATTCGACGTCGCCCTCCTAATCCAAGTGTAAAAGTAGCAAACTTGGAATATGCAATACCTCATGATGATAGTGAACCTAGAAATATTCTTGAAAAAATCATTTGGGAGAAGGGCCTAGAAGTTGAACTTTCTAGACAGAAAGTAGCATTGGATGTTTTGAAATCTCAAATAGCAGAGTTACCTCCCACTAAAAATTTTATATGTGCTTTACGTGATGCACCTATTCTTCCTGCTGTAATTGCTGAGATTAAAAAAGCTAGTCCTAGTAAAGGAATTATTCGAGAGGATTTCGACCCTATATATATTGCAAATTCTTATCAGAAATCAGGTGCTAGCTGTATCTCTGTTTTAACTGATAAGAAATTTTTCCAAGGTGGTTTTGATATTTTAATGAAAGTTAGAAAGGCAGTAAATTTACCTTTGCTATGTAAAGATTTTATTTTTACTGCTTATCAAATATATGAAGCAAGAGCTGCTGGTGCAGATGCAATTCTTTTGATTGCAGCTGTTCTTTCAGATCAAGATCTGAATTATTTGAATAAGGTTGCATTGTCTTTAGGATTAGCAGTTTTAGTCGAAGTTCATGATGAGAATGAGATTGAGAGGGTTCTTAAAGTTGGAGGTTTTTCTCTGGTTGGAATTAATAATAGGAATCTAAAAACTTT
>QCJQ01000004.1 GCA_003215935.1 Prochlorococcus sp. AG-409-D09 | reverse complement strand
GCGTATCAATAGGCCCAGGAAACTTTACTGGAACAAGAATTACAGTTGCAATGACTAGAACTATTGCTCAACAACTCAAAATCCCACTAGATGGAATAAATAGCTTTACTTTAATGGCAGCAAGACTTTCAAAACAATTAAAAGAAGAACAAAAAAATCAACCATTTTGGATTTCAAGAAGTTTAAAAAGAAGAGGCACAATTGCGGGAAAATATAAAGTGAAAAACAACGGTGATCCATTAAAAGAAGTCATAGAATTAAATCCACCTCATCTTGTCAAAAATAAAAATGATCTTCATCCATCATTAACTGCACATGAAGATGCAGGCAAAGATGTGATAAGGCTTTTAGAAATATCAGAATTATTAAGAGAGAAAGATAAGCCAAGCCCTTGGGAAAGAATACTTCCTATATACCCTGTATCACCTATAGATTAAATATTCAATAGAAGTAATTTTATGAGGACTAAATTTTTAAATTAAGCCTTTATCTAGCATATTATTAATTTCATCTTTAAGTAACAATGTAGTTTCTTCTAAGTCTGATTTTTTAGTACTAATAGGAGGTGGAATTATTCTTCCTACTCTTAAATGAATAGGAAGCAATCTAAAAAATTTTGCATTCTTTGCAAAAGCTCTATGACTATTAATTATTGCAATTGGTACCAAAGGAGATTTTGATTTTGCAGCAAGTAAAGCCGCTCCAGATCTTGGCTTATTTACTCTTCCATTCTTTTGGCGCGTACCATCTAAAAAAACACCTGTAGCCCAACCTTGTCTCAAGCGCTCTGAAGCTACTCTTATCGCTGCACGATCTCCAACACCTCTACTTACAGGATAAGCACCACATGCTCTAATGATTGGTGCTAATAAAGGAACTTTAAAAAGCTCTGCTTTTGCCATAAAAGATATTGGCCTTCCCAGTGCATGCCCTAAAATAGGTGGATCAAGATGAGAACCATGATTAGAAACAATAACTAAAGACCCTGTTTTCGGAATATTTTCAATACCACAAATTTTCCCTCTAAAAAACATTCTAAATATTGGGAAAACTATTAAATAACTGACAAAGCTATAAACCAAGCTTTGTTTAGGTATATCTAAAGATGAATTTTCTTCTGACTGAATTTGAATTGATTTAATCAATTTAATACCCTAAATCAGTTGAATTTGAAACGTGACTAGTAACAATACCTTTAAGAGAGCGTTTAGCTAAACCACCTAAAACTTTACCAGGGCCAATTTCAATAATTGTATTTATACCTTCTTTCACCATAAGATCCATTGTCTCCCTCCATCTGACACCAGATGTCATTTGACTTCTCAGTTTTTCTTTTAATTTAATAGGGTCACAAGTAGGAGTTGGGTCAAAGTTACTTAATACTGGAACACTAGCTTTGTTAAAGTTAATTAAATCAAGTTCTTTTGAAAATTCCTCAGAAGCTTTTTCCATAAAAGGTGAATGAAAAGCACCTGAGACTTGTAGTGGAATAGCTCTCTTACATTTTAAAATACTTGTTACCGATTCAACTGCTTCAGGATTACCAGATAAAACAACTTGAGAAGTACTATTGTCATTAGCAATTACAACTCCTTCGGTAGAATCGACAAGAGCATTTAGTTGATCTCTTTCAAATCCCATTACTGCAAACATAGCTCCTCCTCCTGCTCTAGCCATTAGTTCCGAACGACATTTAAGTAACTTCAACGCAGTCTCCACGTCAAATACATCAGCTGCATATAAAGCAACTATTTCTCCTAAGCTATGACCAGCAACTAAAGAAGCTTTTCTACCTTGCCTAATTAAATCATCAACTAATAATGACTCAACAACAAACAATGCAGGTTGCGTATTTCGCGTATCATTCAAATCTTCTATTTGATTTGTTTGATTGTCATTATCAGAAATAATTTTCAATAAATCTCTATTCAAAATTTCAGAAGCTAATTCAAATCTTTCCCTAGCTCCAGATAACTCAAGCAAAGTATCGGCCATTCCCAACTTTTGTGAACCTTGACCAGGAAAAACCCAAGCAATTGTCATGACTTCTTTTTAATTATCTGACAGCCTAATTGTGACCATGCCATCTAAACAAAGCAGCTCCCCAACTTAACCCAGCACCAAATCCGCTACTAGCTATCAAATCTCCAGGTTTTATTCGACCATCTTTTACTCCTTCATCAAGCATTAAAGGAATTGTTGCAGCAGAAGTATTGCCATATCTAGCTAAGTTACTTAAAACCTTTTCTGATGGAATAGAAAACCTTTCAGCAACAGCATCTAAAATTCTTTGATTAGCTTGATGTAAAAGCAACCAATCTAATTCTTTAGGCTTAACATTATTAGTATTTAGAAGCGATTCTAGAATTGCTGGAACTTCTCTGACAGCAAATTTATATACTTCCTGGCCATTCATACGAATAGGAGAAAAACCTCCTTTTTGAAATACGGTTCCATCAACTAATTCTTCAAAATCTTCATTATTATTCAAATTAAGGCAACTGCCTCTTGCTCCATCAGATCTCATTTTAAAGCCAATCAATCCATCTTCTTCTTTAGAGAGCTCCATCGCAATTGCACCAGCCCCATCTCCAAAGAGAACACAACTTCTTCTATCATCCCAATCGACCCATCTGGATAATTGATCAGCTCCTATTACCAATGCTCTCTTCATAGACCCAGTTCTTAAAAATTGTGAAACTGTAATCATTGCAAAAAGAAAACCACTACAAGCTGCAGTTAAATCAAAAGCTACAGCATTTTTAGCCCCCAACTCAGCCTGCACTTGGGTTGCAGAACCAAACAAATCATCTGGCGTTGAGGTAGCAAGAACCAATAGATCAATATCTTCCGGTTCCCAATTGGCCATACTCATGGCTTTTTGAGCGGCTTTAGCCGACAAGCCATGCAATGTTTCATGATTAGATATAACTCTTCTTTGAGCAATACCTGTCCTGCTTTTTATCCATTCATCACTAGTATCAACCCGTTTACCAAGCTGATCATTACTTATAACTTGTGAAGGGGTGGCACTACCACTACCTACAAGTAATACTCCAAAATGGCTTGTGGGCGTTCTAGTCAAAGAGAAATCATGAGAACGTTAAACAAGTCAAACACAACTATGGTCCAGAAAAAATCAAACACTTAAAATCTCAGAATCTTGAAGCTTTGCAAGATCTTCCATGACACCATGACTTGCAGCCGAATGGGCAATACGAAGAGCACTTACTACAGATAAAGCTTTACTACTCCCATGACCAATAACACATATACCGTTAACACCTAATAAAAGAGCACCACCATGTTCAGCATGGTCTAATCGTTTTTTAATCCTTTTCAAATTACTTCTTAAAAATGCTGAGCCAACTTTTCCCCTTCTCCCCCTAGGCAATTCAGCACGCAATACATCAAGTAAAACACTGCCAACCGACTCAAGAAATTTCAATAAAATATTCCCTGTAAACCCATCACATACAACTACATCAAATTGACCAGAAAGAACATCTCTACCTTCACAATTACCTTCAAAGTTAAATCTTTTATCAGAGCTCAGGAGTTCATAACTGCGTAAAGAAAGATCATTACCTTTACAAGACTCTTCCCCAATATTTAGAAGCCCAATACGAGGATGATTAACTTGTAAAACATCACGACAATAAATATTTCCCAATAGAGCAAAGTGATGTAAATAAGCGGGTTTGCAATCCATATTGGCACCAACATCAAGTACTAAAACTGGTTGCCCAGGGTCTTTAGTAGGGAATAATGCACCTATAGCAGGTCGGTCTATGCCCTTCAATCTACCTAAACGAAATATGGCTGATGCCATTAATGCTCCTGAATTTCCAGCAGAATAAACTGCCAAAGCTTCTCCTTTTTTAACCAAATCCATAGCAATATTTATGCTTGCATCTCTTTTTTTTCTTACAACTGTTGCCTCTTCATCCATTCCAACAGAAATGCCACTAGGAACTAATTGAAAATTGCCAGAATCAATAGCTCCTAAAAGAGCTTCATTTAAACCAGCATTTTCTGCTGCTGTATTTATCTTCTGAATTTCACCAACAAACTTAATCTTTAAAGGGAGTCTGGAAATGGCTTTTAAACATCCTTCTAGAATTGATTCAGGAGCATAATCTCCACCCATTCCATCAACTGCAACCCATAATCTTTCAGAGTCCTGTATTGAAATTTTCTCAAAACCATTTTCATTGCTTTGTAATCTTCGCAGTGGATCAAAAACCAATGGCTGCAATGTGCTTCTTGCAATAGATCCCGCACTAGTTACTACTGACCCCGCATTCGATACAACCGTACCAGCAACATTACTTGCCGCAGATGCAGAATTTGCAGCTGTATCTACAAGAGTAGTAACGGCAGAATTACGTCTATACCAAATCACCAAACGCCTTATTGCTTTTGAACGATTAGTCCTATTTTGAGATGAGTTTTGCACTTCCTTTTTAAATTAAATCTGGAGACATTGAGTCAACTATTCGCTGAAATAAATATCCAGTACCTCTTGCAGTAAGAATTAACTCGGGATTAGCAGGATCATCTTCCAATTTAGATCTCAATCTTGAAATATGAACATCAACCACCCTTGTATCTACATGCCTTTCTGGGGTATAACCCCATACTTCTTTTAAAATTTCCCCTCGACTAAAAGGCTCACCTGATCTACTTACTAATAGTTCTAATAAACTAAATTCCATTCCAGTTAATCTAATACGTTCATCAGATCTATAAACCTGTCTCTTATTAGTATCTATACGTAAATTAGTTACGGATATAACACCTGAATTAGGTAAGCCTGCAATTTGCTCTTTCTCTACTCTACGTAAAACACATCTAATTCTAGCCTCCAACTCTTTAGGGCTAAAAGGCTTAACAACATAATCATCTGCTCCTAACTCTAGTCCCGTAATTCTATCTGCCACATCCCCCAAAGCTGTAAGCATGACTATTGGAACATCCGACTCTTTTCTTAATTCTTGGATTACTCCATAGCCATCCATTTTAGGCATCATGATGTCTAAAACCACCAAATCAGGTTCATTATTTCTAAAAAGAGCTAAAGCCTCATTACCATCACATGCAGTGAGGACTTGATAACCGATCATTGAAAGACGAGTTTCCAATATCCTACGGATACTGGCCTCATCGTCAGCCACGAGGATCGTTTCCTTAGATGGACTGGTGGCCGTCATGTGGTTTTAGCTGAGGCGGCTTAAAGTGATCTTATACAAGTCCATGAACAGGCTTATTTTTAGATCTTTATTATTCAACTACAGCCAACTTCCTTTACACAACTAAGTGTCTCGATCTGTCTCTATTTATGTATGCCAAAATTGCGGTGCCGAAACGCGACAATTCTTTGGCAGGTGCACGAGTTGCGGAGAATGGAACTCAATTATTGAGGAAAAAATCTCATCAATAATTCGAAAAAACGCAACAAAAAAATCAAGTTTTCGTCACTCATCAGAACAAAAAAGATCAGAGCCAATCACATCCGTAAAGAAGGAAGTGATTCAAAGAATGTCTAGTGGCTACAAAGAATTTGACAATGTTCTTGGTGGGGGCTTAGTCCCAGGTTCACTTGTATTAGTAGGAGGGGATCCAGGGATAGGAAAAAGCACTCTGCTATTACAAAGTGCTGCTGCAATGGCATTAAAAGAAACTATTTTATATGTAACAGCAGAAGAATCGGCCGAACAGGTCAGACTTAGATGGAACAGATTACAAGGCTCGGAATCCAATCTTCATTTACTTGCGGAAACAGATTTAGATGCAGTTATAGACGAATTAGATTCTCTAAAACCTCAAGTTGCAATAATTGACAGTATTCAAGCTCTACAAGATTGCAATCTTTCAAGTGGGGCAGGATCAGTTACACAGGTACGCGAATGCTCTGCAGCTTTACAACGAATAGCAAAAAAAAGAAATATAGCTCTGATTATTGTTGGTCATGTTACTAAAGAAGGAATTCTTGCTGGTCCAAAAGTTCTTGAACACTTAGTAGATGCCGTTCTAACTTTTGAAGGAGATCGATTTGCAAGTCATAGATTATTAAGAGCAATAAAAAACAGATTTGGTGCAACTAATGAATTAGCTGTATTTGAAATGGAAGGAGAAGGTTTAATAGAAGTCAAAAACCCTAGTGAATTATTTCTAAGTAACGAACAAGCTAATGGCGTGGCAACAATTATGACTT
The DNA here is from genome assembly GCA_003215935.1 of Prochlorococcus sp. AG-409-D09. Classification (GTDB taxonomy): domain Bacteria; phylum Cyanobacteriota; class Cyanobacteriia; order PCC-6307; family Cyanobiaceae; genus AG-409-D09. Next base: position 60,404 of record QCJQ01000004.1, on the reverse strand, counting down.
GTGAAGGAGCAAGGCCCTTAGCTATTGAAATACAAGCACTAATTAATACAACATCCTATCCAAATCCTAGAAGAACAGCCACTGGTGTTGAAAGCAACCGTCTACATCAGATCTTAGCGGTTATTGAAAAAAATATGTCTTTAGCTTTATCTCGTCATGATTGCTATTTAGCTGTTGTAGGAGGCATAAATGTAGAAGAGCCAGGAGCTGATCTAGGCATTGCAACAGCAATAGTCTCAAGTTTTAAAAGTATTCAAATACCTTCTGGAACAATACTAATAGGAGAAATTGGTTTAGGTGGGCAATTAAGACCTGTAAGACAAATACATCAAAGAATTCAAGAAGCAATGAGATTAGGCTTTACAAGAGTAATTATCCCCAATGAGAGTAAAGTAAATATTATCAAAAATAATAACAAAATTAAAATATTAAAGGCTTCTAAAATAAATGAAGCATTGAAATTGGCATTCAATAATTAATTAAAAAAGATTTTATAAATAAACATCTACATTCCCTCTACCAGTTGTTTTCAACCAATTCTCTATATCCAAATATCCCCCTGGATATAATCTTACAGCTTTAGTCCAAACATCAGCAGCCCTATCAAACCATATATCGCTCTCATCCTGATTCCCTGCACGCTGTGCCATACGCCCACGTTTTTCATAAATAAGACCCATATTTTTCAAGCATGATGGTTGCTTAGGATTCTGATCTAATGCTTTTAAATAAGTATCCAAAGCACGTTCCTCATCTCCATTACTCATAAAAATAATGGCCATATTTTTAAGGGTCTCTCCTCTATCAACAGAATTATCTTCCAGCCTCAGGCTTTCTTCATAGTATTCAAGAGCTTCCGAATAATCGCCATCATTTTGCGCTGATAAGCCTTTTCGATAATAAAGGTAAGCCTCCTTCTCTTTAGAAGCTATTGGCATCATCTTGACAATGCCTTCTGCCATTTTTGTGAAGGCCTTATCAAGAAAGTTGTCTTTGTTTTGACTTCTTGGCACGAGAAAACTGAAATCACAACATATATAGCTATCATGAATGAATTAAAGTTAATATATTGATAAATCCTTAACTAAATTTTTACTGTTTAGTAAATTTTCTATTAATTTTTAGATTAATTTAAACTCCACTACACTATAAAAAAATTTAATTTTCCTTGAGCTATAAAAAAATCGCTCCAAACAAAAATCATTCAGTCTTGATTGAGATAGATGGTATGAAATGTGGTGGATGTGTCCGCACAGTAGAGAAAATCCTTCTTGATCAACCATCTGTTCAAAAAGCAAGCGTGAATTTAGTAACAAAAACAGCTTGTTTAGATCTTAAAGATGGCAAAGGTAGCCAAGTAGATCAGGTTCTAATCGCACTTAATAATCGTGGTTTTATCGCAAAAAATAGGACAAATAGTTTTTCTGATCAAAAAACAGCATCAGAATTAATTGCTCAAAAAAACTTTTGGAACCAATGGAAACAACTAATAATTGCCTTATCTTTACTGATTTTGTCCGGATTAGGGCATCTTGCCGAAAATGGACAAATTGATATTCAATTACTTGGCACACTTCCTTTTCATGCAACTCTTGCAACGGTTGCCTTATTAGGTCCTGGATTCGCGATCATAAAAGCTGGATTTAAATCTGCCATAGCTTTTGCTCCAAGCATGGATACTCTTGTTGGATTAGGAGTTTGTAGTGCTTATTTTGCAAGTTTAATTGCATTAATTTGGCCGCAAGTTTCATGGCCTTGTTTTTTTAATGAGCCTGTTATGCTTTTAGGCTTCGTTCTTTTAGGAAGATTCTTAGAAGAGCGTGCACGTTTCAAAACAGGAAAAGCACTTCAAGAATTAATTCAGTTACAACCAGAAACAGCAAGGCTATTTATATCAGATAATGAAGTCAAAGAAGTAAGAGTTGGAGCGCTAAAGCCAGGAGAAAAATTACAACTCCTTGCTGGAGATAGAGTACCAGTAGATGGAATAGTTCTTGAAGGGAATTCTGCTATTGACGTATCAAGTCTTACTGGAGAGCCATTGCCTATAAATGCATCTAAAGGTACAGAACTTTCTTCAGGAACTTTAAACTTAGAATCAACATTGATAATCGAAGTAAAAAAAATAGGAGCTGAAACTGCATTAGCGCGAATAGTTGGTCTCGTCGAAGAAGCACAAGCTCGAAAAGCACCAATTCAAAGACTTGCTGATCGTGTTGCAGGGAGATTCTGCTATGGAGTTACTGCATTAGCATTGGCAACTTTCTTTTTTTGGTGGCAATTAGGAACAAAAATTTGGCCAGAGGTAATAAATACACCTAATCCAATCTTGATGCATCATCAGCATGGATTACATATGTCTCTAGGTGCTGAAGCTCAAACACCTCTAGGACTAGCTTTACAACTATCAATTGCTGTCCTCGTAATAGCTTGTCCCTGCGCTCTTGGCCTAGCAACTCCAACAGTAATAACAGTTGCATCTGGTCAAGCAGCAAAGCAAGGATGGTTATTTAGAGGTGGAGATGTCCTAGAAATCGCCTCAAACATTAAACAAATTGTTTTTGACAAAACTGGGACATTAACTATTGGAAGGCCATTAGTTGTTGATTACTCAAACGCAAATGACCCAGACAAACTCTTTCAAATTGCAGCAAGTCTCGAAAAAAATAGTCGGCATCCTATCGCACATGCAATTCTTCAAGAAGCAGAGAATAGAGAATTAAAGCTACTTAAAACTTCTAATGTTATTACATATCCAGGCAAGGGTATCAAAGGAAAAGTTCAGAACAATGAAAGTTCTTTTTTAATAGGTACACCTGAATGGATTCAAAGCGAAGGAATTAAATTTGATTCAAAAATTATCTTAGATCTAGAAAAAAGAAATATTCAACATCAATCAATAATTGGAGTGGCTGATAGTCAGAAATTATTAGGTATCATTCATATTGATGATAAATTGCGCAAAGATGTTGATATTGCACTATCAAGATTACGCAAACAAAATCTTTCTTTAAGTATTTTTAGTGGAGATAGGAAAAATGCCGTGAAGTATTTAGGAAATAAATTAGGGTTTAATAATAATCAACTTGGTTGGCAACTTCTTCCTAATCAAAAACAAAATAGATTAAAAGAATTGCAAAAAGAAGGAGCAGTTGCAATGGTTGGTGACGGAATCAATGATGCTCCTGCATTAGCTGCATCCGATCTTGGAATAGCTATTGGAACAGGAACACAAATAGCTCAAGAGTCAGCAGATTTAATTTTACTAGGAGACAAGTTAGAAAGCCTACCAGATGCAATTTTATTATCAAAAAGAGCCATGAAAAAAATACAGCAAAATTTAATTTGGGCTTTTGGTTACAACATTATTGCTTTACCCATTGCAGCTGGTTTACTTTTACCTAACTTTGGATTACTACTTTCACCTCCAATAGCATCTTTATTGATGGCCTTAAGTTCAATAAGTGTCGTTTTAAATGCCTTGTCACTAAAAATAAAATGAATGGGCGCTTTATTGTTTTTGAAGGAATCGATGGATGTGGAAAAACCACTCAAGTCAATCAACTTAAAGAATGGCTACCCCAAAGCGGGTTAATGCCAAAAGACAAAAAGTGTTATATAACTCGTGAACCAGGAGGAACAGACTTAGGAGTAGAAGTAAGAAAAATACTTCTAAATGCTCAATCAAATGATTATCCAGCACCTATAACAGAACTTTTACTTTATGCCGCTGATAGAGCTCAACATGTAACGAAAATAATTCAACCAGCATTAGAGAAAGGTGACTGGGTTATCAGTGACAGATTTAGTGGCTCAACAATTGCCTATCAAGGCTATGGAAGGAAATTAAATATGCAATTAATTAAAGAATTAGAAACAATCGCAACTCAAGGAATTCATCCAGATATAACATTTCTACTTAATATGAATAGTAAGGAAAGTATTGAAAGAAGAAATACTTTAACTAATGACAGAATTGAAAGTGAAGGGAAAGAATTCCTGCAAAGAGTCGCAAATGGTTTTTGTCAATTAGCTCAGGAAAAAAACTGGGTCAAAATTCCTGCAACCTTATCACAAGAAATAATAAGTGAAAAGATAAATCAGTATCTTTCAAGTACTTTAAAAGTATATAATAAACAACTATAATTATAAAATGGAAAATATATTTGAAGATATAATTGGACAAGAATATTCAATATCTATTTTACAGTCTGCTCTTAAAAAAAATAAAATTTCACCGGCATATATTTTCTCTGGACCAGAGGGGGTCGGCAGAAAAAAAACAGCTTTAAGATTTTCTGAAGCAATTATAAATAATAATTTAGCTAGTCTAGATACTAGAAGAAAAATAGAAAATTCAAACCATCCAGATTTTTTACTGATTGAACCAACTTATTTATATAAAGGACAGTTAATTAATAAATCTAAAGCAGAAGATGAACATATTATATATAAAACACAACCTCAAATTAGACTTGAGCAAATTCGAAGCTTAAAAAGATTTCTTAGCCGTACACCTATAGAATCAACACTCAGCATCATAATCATAGAAGATATTGAAAGAATTAATGAAGCAGCTGCAAATGCATTACTCAAAACCCTTGAAGAGCCTAACAAAGGAATATTAATTTTAATTTGTGAAAGGCAAGAATTATTATTGGACACAATTCGCTCTCGATGTCAAATAATTCCATTTAATCCACTCAAAGAAACATTCATAAAACATATTCTTTCTCAAGTTGATACAAACATTTACTCTGAAAACTCCCAAGAAATCAAAGAACAAGAAATTCTAAATCTTGCGAATGGATCACCAGGAGCATTTTTAAAACATCTCAAATATAAGGAAGAGATTCCTGAACATCTCTGGGCATTACTTCAAAATTTACCTGAAGATTGCCTAAGCGCTTTATCATTAGCAAGAAACCTAACAGAAGAATTAAGTAATGAACAACAAGTTTGGATTATTACCTGGTTGCAACAAAATATTTGGTTAAAAGATTACAATCCAAAAACCATCCAAAGGCTAGATAAACTTCGCTATCAACTAATAAACTACGTTCAACCAAGACTTGCATGGGAAGTAGCTTTACTTGAAATAAATAGAATTAAGCAATAGCTTTTTCTGCTTGATTATTTTGCATTTTTTTATCTTCTCTAGATTGGTTAATTAAATTTTTCACTTCTTGAATCTCATCTCCTGTTGGCAATTCAAGGCAATAACCAGCACCATATACAGTTTTAATAAAACGAGGCTTCCTTGGATCAGGCTCTAATTTAGTTCGCAAATGACGAACATGAACACGAATAGTTTCAATATCATCATCAGGTTCATATCCCCAAACTTCTTTTAAAATCAATGAGGGTGCAACTGTTTGCCCATGACGTTGCAATAAACAATGAAGTAACTCAAATTCAAGATGAGTTAAGCGCACAGGCAAATCAAACCATATTGCTTCAAACCTTTCTGGGACCAATGTCAAAGGTCCATAATTAAGTATCTCTTGTTGACTACTTGAACCTAATGGAGCCCTATTAGTTCTTCTTAAAAGCGCTTTTACTCTTACCTGTAATTCATCAAGATCAAAAGGTTTAGTGATGTAATCATCTGCGCCTGAATTGAAACCTGTCACCTTATCTTTAATCCCTCCAAGCGCCGTAATCATCAAAATCGGAATTGATGCAGTTCTCTCATCCCTTCTCAATCTTTGGCACAGAGTTAAACCATCAACTCCTGGCAGCATTAAATCAAGAAGAATTAAATCTGGTACATATTGCAGCGCAAGAGCTTGCCCTCTAATACCGTCTTCAGCCTTGTGAACATCAAATCCAGTATGCTCTAAATGTCCTGATACCAGATCCCGCATATCATGGTCATCTTCGATCAACAAAATACAAGGCTTCATCAGATCGGACTCAAGTAGAACAAAAAGGAAGAGAATAACTAGCTCGCAAAAGCCGCTATTCAAGAATTTGTACGATTCTCTCAAGATTTTGTTTTTATTGCAGAATTACAAAAAACCAACAAATATTCAAAAAATCACCCAGAAAGCTTACATAGACTGGCTTCTCTCAGAAAAAACGGCCAAAATACAAGCCACTGTCTTTAGAAAGTCTTCCAATTTAAGCAACGCTCTGTTAAGGAATTTTCTCTAAATCCTGAAAAAACACATTAAAAATCTGAACAAATTTCAATAGAACTTCAAAAAAATTCTACTAATCACAAAAAAAATATTTCATAAGGCATATTTCATAGATCATAATTGACCTGAAAAGCATATCGATACTGTCTTTCTCTTTTTTGGAGAAGCTGATTGGAATGTCATAGAGAAAGTCCTATATCTCAGAGTATAAAAATTTAAAATTTCTACATCCTTTATCCCACAGGCAAATATGTTTTCTTAATCATATAATTCTGTATCTCTTAATTCAATAATATTTGAAAAAAATTTCACTCAAGCCGTTATGAGAAGTTGTGTTTTCAAGAAACTAATTAAGAGTAGGAAGAAAATTAATTAAGAATTTGATCACTAATTATATCTCCACCATCAATGAATGTAATTCCTACTTTTTTTTAGCGAATTCTTTTAATTCTATATTATATTTTTTAGTCTGAATATTTGAATAACGATTAGGGATATTTTTTGTGTCATCAAAATTAAACAAGGACTATATAAAGGCAAGCATCCAGAATTTAAGGCAGATATCTTTATGCGAGTAATTGATTTTATATTCATCTAATACAATAGTATATATGGCTCAAATTCTCTTTTATTTCAAGAAATAAAAGCATTGAGATTTATGTATAAGAATAATACAAAAGCTAGTAAAAATTTTTAAGATTCCAAGAATCTTAGAATCTTAATTCATTTAAATCTTTGTAATGGATTAAAAAATACTTATAAGGCAAAAAAGTTGCCTGAGCTTCAGGATAATTCTATTAAAACTCCCCGGGCGGGATTCGAACCTGCGACCAATCGGTTAACAGCCGATCGCTCTACCGCTGAGCTACCGAGGATTACACACAAGAACTTAACTCTCATCCCCTCCGCCCTGCAAGTGAATTTATTCGATGGAATATATCTTTTCCCTTTTCCCAGGGACCTACTCTTCCCTTATCCATCATTGCAGCTCCATTGCAGTAGTGAAGTTCCTCTAATCGATGGGTGATCCAAATAGAGATGATCATTCCATTTCCGTCTGTTGACAATTTGTGAACAATTTCAAGAATTGACTGCTGACTCTGAGGGTCAAGAAGCGCTGTTGGCTCATCTAAAAGCAACAAATTAGATTCACTAACTAATGCGCCAGCAAGAGCTAGACGCTGCTTCTCGCCTCCACTAAGTGTATGAATAGGTCTATCTTCCATTCCACATAAGCCAACTTGATTCAGTGCATTCCGAATGCGCAGAGTTCGTTCTCTATATCCACAATTATCAGGAATACTCAACATCAAATCGCTCCTACAAGTTGGCAAAAGTAACTGATGATCTGGATTCTGAAAAACCAATGAAGACTTCGCAAAACATTTGATATTGCCTTCCTGAGGCTTAATCATTCCTCTGATTAGACGGAATAGTGTACTTTTACCACTGCCATTACTTCCAACTATCATCCATAATCCTGGCTTATCAATCTTGAAACTGCATTTATCAAGAGCTCTTACACCATTGGGCCATGTAAAACTAACTTGATCTAAAAGAAGAGTTGGAGACTTTTTAGAATTAACTGGTCGAATAAACATTCGAATTAATTCTCAAAAGAAAAACCAGGTTTTTTGTTCCCGCTTGAAGAAGATGTTTTTTCATAAATTTGAATTCCTATAATTTCATCAACCAAAACTGCAATTTTCTTACCATCAACCTTCTCACAAGTAAGTTCTAATAATTTGGGATGACCTTGCTGGATAGCCTTAATAATTTGAGAGTATAGAGACTGTGCACTCGCTAATTCCATACGCTGAACAGATAGAGGAAAAGGAGTAAATTTCAAGACCAATTCAATGATGTACACGAACTTCTAAGTTGATACTAATTAATTCTTACCAACAATAAGAGAAATTGTCTTCAAAATCTTCTTTAATAATATTGATATGAAAATAAAAGTAACCTACTAAGTATTTTAGGATAAAAATTCATATTTCCAAGAATAAAAACTTAAATATTATCGCATTTAATCAAGGACCACTCCCGATAATTATCAACTAATATACATTTATGAGAATCATCATTCTTCAGGATCTTATTAGCATTATTTGTTATAAGCATTTGAAATTTTTTAGATTTATCCCATTCTAAGATTTTCTTTTTTGCATACCAATTTAGACTAGGTCGTTGATAACTTCCTTCGATAAAAACTTCTAATTGTTGACTATTCCTTACCATTTCTGCAACAGGCCTTACATCCCAATTTTCATTCAACTCCCATAGCCATAACGGGGAAGACATCAAAAGCATCAGAGAAATGTAGCTTCCACAAAATAATGTAAAAATACCAAGAATCCTGTCTTTTCTAGCTTGACTAAGTAAACATTTACCAGCAATCAACCAAGAAATTCCAACAGATAACAATAAAGGAAGATATTCTTTAAAGCCAAGAAAAAATAAAGGTATTGCAGTTAATAATAATCCAACAAAAAATAATATAACTGAAATAAATTTTAATGACTTCTCTGAGATCCAATTCCGACTAAAATCTGGTCGAATTATTGCACTAACTACTGGGGCACATACTAATGAAAATGGTAACCATAAAGGATGGCTATACCAGGGTAGTTGCATCTTTAAAGGCAAAATAGATAAACTCATGATTAATTGTAAGAACAAAACCCATCTACCCCATTTCTCTTTTCTTTTAGACCAAGCAAAAGCAATTCCTAATGGCCATAAAAAAAGCCATGGCCAACCACCTTCAATTATTTCAATAAAAGAAACCCAAAAGCCTAGATTACTTCCAATACTCCCAGCTCCAGAATCAAACAAGACTCTTCCTGCACCATCTCCCCACCAAGGAGAAATTGCACCTAAACCTCTAGAAAAAGCATTATAAATGTGCCACAATAAGCCAGGAAAAATACCAACAAAAAACCATCTCCAAGTTAAAAACTTATCTACAATTCTTATTCTTTTTTCTATAATTAATGCTGGCAACGCAGCCACTATTGCTGGAATAAGTAAAGGTGCTTTTAAAAGAAGCATGAAAGTACAAGTAATTCCAGACAAAAAATATCTAACAGTATCAAGTTTTGTATTATCCAAAGATACAAATAAAAACCAAAGAAAAGCTATTGCACTTAATTGAGTTCCATCTAACATTGCTAATCGACCATGTCGAACAATAGGTAGAAGAGTTAAAAGGATTCCAGCAGTAAAGAGTGATGAAGAGTAATCTCTAGGTCTTAATTTCCATTGAATCAATCCACCTAAAGGAACAACAAAAGTTGAAAGAAATGCAGGCACAAATCTAATCGAAAATTCCGAAGGCAATGAATCTGTTCTATCTAGAAGCTTTATATCTAAATTCATTGCCAAAGAAATCAACCAATGCAATCCAGGAGGTTTATTAAGATAAGGCTCATTCCAAATTGATGGGAGCAGTCTCTCCCATCCCTTTTGATCAAGAAACTCAAAAGCAACCCTCGCTACAGTGGCTTCATCAAAGTCTCTAAGAGGGAGGTTCCCTAATCTCAAAAAAGCAAGGAAACATGCCAAAACCCATAGAATTATCAAGCCTTTATAAGGAGTTTTATAAGTTTTTATTGTTCCCTCAATCAAGGAGATTCGTTAAGATACAAAGTTAAATCTCGCATATTGCAAGCAAAATTTCACATCAAGAAGATCATTAAGAAGATAGCTAATAAATAAACTCATATGAAATTCTTCAATTGAATTCATCTGGAGTTTTTTATCAATGTCATGACTATTGCTCCTGATATAACCGCTCTAGTTGGTCACACTCCCTTGGTTCGCCTAAATCGCTTACCTAAAGTATTTAAATGCAAGGCTGAATTAATCGCCAAGCTAGAAAGCTTTAATCCGACAGCATCGGTAAAAGATCGAATAGCAGGCGCGATGGTTGAGTCTGCTGAATCTTCAGGAATAATTTGTCCAGGCAAGACAGTTCTCATAGAACCTACAAGTGGCAATACTGGTATTGCTCTTGCAATGGTTGCCGCAGCCAAGGGATACAGATTAATCCTTACAATGCCAGATACTATGAGTACAGAAAGAAGATCTATTCTTCGTGCTTATGGAGCCGAATTACAACTCACACCTGGGAAGGAAGGAATACAAGGAGCAATTGAATTAGCCAAAGAATTAGTGAGTTCCATTCCCAATTCTTATCTCTTGCAACAATTTGATAATGCTTCTAATCCTGAGATTCATGAAAGAACTACTGGAGAAGAAATATGGACAGATTGCGAAGGGAGAATAGATGGGCTGATTACAGGTGTAGGAACTGGTGGGACTATTACAGGATGTTCAAAATTACTCAAGAAAAAAAACCCTAATCTTCAAGTTTTCGCTGTAGAACCTTCATCTAGTCCGGTCCTTTCTGGTGGGAAAGCAGGCGCCCACCAAATTCAAGGAATAGGAGCTGGATTCATTCCTAAGGTACTAGATACAAATCAAATCAACGAAATAATAACGATCTCAGATTATGAAGCATTGAATATTGGGAGACGATTAGCTAATGAAGAAGGACTACTAAGCGGCATCAGTAGTGGCGCAGCAGTAGCAGCCGCCTTAAAAATAGGATGCAGAGAAGAAATGACAAATAAGCGCCTTGTAGTAATACTTCCAAGTTTTGGGGAGAGATATCTATCAACACCTATGTTTAATAACTTTTCCTCATTTGAAGCGAGAAGAGATGGATATTTATGAATAAAAATTTTCATATTGATGCTTATAAAGTCCTTGAAGTAAAAGAGGATGCCAACTTTCATGAAATAAAGAAATCTTTTATAAGATTAGTTAAAACACATCACCCAGACGCAGGAGGAGATAAACATAAAATCATTTCAATAAATGCTGCATGGGAAATTTTAAGAGACAAAGAAACAAGAGCAAAATATGACCTTGAAAAGATAAGGCATGATGCACTAAAAAAAGACACTATATCAAGATCTAAAAGAAACAATGTAATAACAAAAAATGTCAAAAAAAATAAAGGTGGATTTGCAGATGAAGATAAGAAGATATCTATTTGGATAAAAAATGTTTATGAGCCAATAAACAAATTACTGAATCAAATTATTAATCCATTTGCATCAAAAATAAAAGAGCTATCAGCTGATCCTTATGATGATATTTTAATGAATGATTTTTGTCAGTATCTTGAAGAAAGTAATAAAAAGATTAAAAAAGTTCAAGACATTTATCAATCCATGCCTACTCCATACAGCATGAAAGAGTTTAGCTTAACACTTTATCATTGCTTATCTCAAACCAGCGATTCGTTAAAAGAATTCGAAAGATATACAATGGGCTATGTTGATCAATACTTGCATGATGGGAAAGAAATGCTTAAAGAAGCCAAGAAAAAAAAATATGAATTAAAAGAGATAAAAAAAAATATATATTAAAGAATAAAGAATTAAGACCAAGTTTCCAATTGATCTATCCTCAGCCAAACATCTGGTACGGGACGTCTCCATCTTAACTGGCAATATTCACCCTTAATAGATAATAATTCTCCTGGACCATCAAATACATAGCTGGGAGGATCTTGATCACTTGCCAATGATTCAAGACTACCTAAATATTTTTCACGGTTTAACCTAACTAAATCCCCTTTACGAAATTTTTTAGGAGCCTTACTGGGAGCATTGTCTTCTGTCATAGCAATTAGAATGTAGGATCAAAAAACGATCATCTATCAAAATTAACAAGCTTCTCTGAAAGAGCCCTATTAATTTGAGAGATAGAATAAAAATATATAGATTTTATTTCCTCATCAAGACAACAAGGTCTCTATCCTTGAAAAAAGCTTATTCATACTTTTATGCGTTTACTTCTTATTGGCTGTACTGGGTTTATAGGTAGAGAATTAATTCCTCAATTAATAAAAGCAGGACATCAGCTAACAATTGTCAGCAGAAAAAGTCCAAACAAGAAACAGCTTAAAGAAAACGTGCACAAAATCTCATATATCAAAGAAGATCCTTCTAAAGAGAAATTTTTACTTAATAAAGAGCTTAAAAAAGCATTAATTAACTGTGAAGGTGTTATAAATCTTGCAGGAGAGCCAATTGCGGAAAAAAGATGGACGCCTGATCACTGTAAGATTTTATTTAATAGCAGGGTAAATACAACAAAAATATTGATTAATGCAATATCTAGTATGAAAAAACCACCAAAGATCCTTATAAACGCTTCAGCAATTGGATTTTATGGAACCAGCCAAAACGCAACTTTTCACGAAGAAAGTAATCATGGCAATGATTTTCTTGCAGGCCTCTGCAAAGAATGGGAAACAATTGCACGAAAAAAACCTGTAGGAACAAGACTATTAATTTTAAGAATAGGCTTAGTACTCGGGGCAGATGGGGGGGCCTTAAGAAAGATGCTTCCTATTTTTAAAGCAGGTTTTGGAGGTCCAATAGGCAATGGGAAACAATGGATAAGTTGGATTCATAGATGCGATCTTTGCCAAATAATAGTTGAATCATTGCATAACCAATCATGGGAAGGAGTAGTCAATGGTGTTTCTCCGCATCCAGTATCTATGAATGAATTCTCTGAAACTTTAGGAAGAACTCTAGGCAGGCCAAGCCTATTACCGGTCCCTGGAACAATACTTAAATTGCTTCTTGGAGATGGAGCAAAAGTAGTTCTAGAGGGGCAATACGTTCAATCCAATAGAATTAATCAACTTGGCTATAAGTTCCAATACCCTCAATTAAATTCAGCTCTTTCAGAAATAACTAGGTAAAATAATTAATTATTTTAAACAATCAATAAACTAAAGATCTAACCATTTTTTAATCTTTATTAAAGCTTGCCAATTAGATTTTCGCTTCATTCCATCTTCTATTGATGCTTTGAGTTCTTTTTCCAGTTCAGGTAAAACTAATAAGGCTCGTTTAACAAAATCTATCTGCTCTCTTACACCTTTTGATTTAGTCTCGAGTAAAGCTAGACTTAAATTAATTCTTGCTTGTGGATCTTGCGCATTTAACTTAACAGCTAATCGGGCAGAATAAAGTGCATCTTTATTTCTTTCACATAATAATTGCAACCAGGCAAGACAAGTCCAACCAGCTGCACTATTTGGAGAAGATGATGTGATCTTCTCAAAATCTTTTATTATCTCAGTTGCTGAAGCACCCGATTGATATCGAGTCATTGCATTATTAAAAAGATTTTCTTCAGATGAATTCATTACTAAAAACTATTAAATTGACAATAATTAGTTAAAGCTTAAACAGCAAAAGAACTACCACAGCCACATGTTTGAGTAGCATTAGGATTAGTAAAATTAAAACCTCCTCCAATCAAATCTGTACTGAAGTCTAATTGCATCCCATAAATATAAAGAAGGCTTTTGGGATCACAAATCACTTTAAAAGAAGATCCTTCTTCTGGAATGTATTCATAAACCTCATCATCTTGATTAATATCAGAAGACGAAACAAAATCCATTGTGTAACTCATACCACTACACCCTCCAGATCGAACTCCTACACGTAAAGATTTATCTCCTCCTTGTTCTTTGCAAAGTTTGGATAACTGACTCATTGCAGTGCCAGTAATCAAAATCCCTTTACCATCCTGAGCTGTATGCGTCTTGGATAGGTCTTCTGACGAAATAGACACAATCTAAAATAGTTTGAATGTTTCTATACTGTATGTAAGGAATGGAAATTGTGTCTTGTATCCAACTGGATTTACTATTTATAGAATAAAAAATTATTCTCCTTAAACGAGTGAAGGTTGCAATAGTTGGCGCTGGCTTAGCAGGCCTTACGGCTGCCGTCGATCTTGTCGATGCTGGCCATGAAGTAGAAATCTTCGAAGCTAGGCCTTTTATAGGAGGAAAAGTTGGTAGCTGGGAAGATTCAGATGGCAACCATATAGAAATGGGGCTCCATGTTTTCTTCTTCAATTACAAAAATCTTTTTGCGTTAATGAAAAAAGTTGGAGCAATAGAAAACCTATTACCCAAAGATCACACTCACTTGTTCGTTAATCAAGGTGGAGATATTAAGTCCTTAGATTTTCGTTTTCTATTAGGTGCTCCTTTCAATGGCTTAAAAGCTTTTTTTACAACGCCTCAATTGAATTGGATTGACAAACTCAGAAATGCTATTGCTCTAGGAACTAGTCCAATAGTCAGAGGATTAATTGATTATGAAGGTGCCATGAAAACAATCAGAGCACTTGATTCTATTAGTTTTCAACAATGGTTTTTAAATCATGGTGGGAGTCAGAAAAGTATAGAAAGAATGTGGAATCCAATTGCATATGCTCTTGGTTTTATTGATTGCGAAGAAATATCTGCAAGATGCATGCTTACTATATTTATGATGTTTGCTTCCAAGACAGAAGCTTCCAAACTAAATTTGTTAAAAGGTTCGCCGCATAAATGGCTTACGAAGCCCATTTTGGAATATATAACAGCCAAAGGTGGCAAATTACATTTAAATCATCGAGTATCAAAAATTAAATTCGAAGATAAAACAATCCCATCAGTAACATCATTATCTCTTGATACTCCAAAGGGAGAAATCGACTTTAAAGCAGATAAATACCTTGCTGCATGCGATGTGCCAGGAATCAAAAGAATGATTCCTAGAGAATGGAGAAGATTTCCTGAATTTAATTCAATTTTTCAACTTGACGCAGTTCCAGTTGCAACAGTTCAGTTAAGATATGACGGATGGGTAACGGAAATAAAAAACAAATCAGCTCGTCAAAATCTAAATGAAGCTTCAGGATTAGATAATTTACTTTATACTGCTGATGCTGACTTCAGTTGTTTTGCGGATCTTGCCCTAGCTAGCCCAGAAGATTATCAAAAAAAAGGAGAAGGATCTTTACTGCAATGTGTTTTAACTCCAGGGGATCCTTGGATAACAGCATCAGTTGAACAAATTGTTACTCATACTGATAACCAAGTAAGACAACTTTTCCCTTCTTCCAAGAATTTAAATCTCATATGGAGCAATGTAGTAAAACTTTCTCATTCCCTGTATAGAGAAGCTCCAGGCATGGAACCTTTCAGGCCAAGTCAATCAACACCTTTAGAAAACTTCTTCTTAGCAGGCAGCTTCACTAAGCAGGATTACATTGATTCAATGGAAGGTGCAACAATGAGTGGCCACCTGGCAGCATCTGCAATACTAAAAACATGAATACAAAAACAATTATTCCTGGTACTTGGATATGGGACGCAAGCTAGAACATACCGTTAAAAGTGAAATAAATGCACCGATCAAGAAGGTCTGGCAATTTTGGAGTGATCTAGATTCAATGCCTTTGTGGATGACATGGATTGAATCAGTGAAAACTATTGATCAAGAAACAAGTACTCTTCCTGATCTTACAGAATGGACCTTGGCTGCAAATGGATTTAGATTCAAATGGAAAGCACAAATCATTGAAAGAGTTGAAGCTAAAAAACTTAGGTGGAAATCAATAGGTGGACTTCCTACACAAGGTAGTGTTCAATTTATTGAAAAGAAAAATGATGAAACTTATATAGAACTCAAAATTTCTTATGAATTACCTAGGATTTTAGCTGGACTTATGGAAGAAAATATATTAGGAGGAATGGTGACCAATGAACTACAAACAAATATAAATAGATTTAAAGAATTAGTAGAAAAAGGTCCTGAAGGAATTACACCAATTTAGTTATACAAAACATATAAATTATACATCTTTTATTTTATTTATACAAGCACAAATTAAACCTTCGATATCATGGGGATGTGCCTCTCTATCAAATTTTCTAAAATATTTTAAACAGCTCAAACTTGTTTGAGGACCAATAGAAATAATAGCAATATTAATAAATTTTTCTTCCCATTCATCACCAAAATATTGATAAATTAACTTATATGTATGATATACCGTTTTGCCACTTGTAAAAGCTATTAAGTCAACTTTATTTTGAATTAAAGCAGTTAGAGTTTCGCTAGGGATTGACTCTGGACATCTAGATTCATATGCTGGAACCTCCTCAACTATAGATCCACTTTTTTCAAAAGAATCTGCCAATATTGGTCTTCCACCTGTTTGAACTCTAGGTAAAAGTATCTTCAGTCCATTTTTATTCTCTGGGAAATTTTGAATAAGACTATCAGCAACAAATTCAGGAGGTATAAAGTTTGCTTCTACTCCAATTTGATTCAACTTTTTAGCTGTTTTCCTTCCGACAACTGCTATTTTTAAAGAATCAGAAAACATAGACAAGGAAAGACTTTTGATCTTTAGTCTTTCTTCTACAAATCTAATTCCATTTGCACTAGAAAATATAATCCAATCAAATTTTTTAATTTCTTCCAAGGCATTATCAAGTTTTTCAAAATTATCTGGTGGACCAATTTTAAGTGCTGGCAAATCTAATACTCTTGCTCCAAGAGCCTGAAGGCTATTCTTTGCTTCAGCTTGCTGCTCTTGAGCTCTAGTAATAATAATTGTTTTACCCAATAATGGGGTTTCAACTAAATCTCCCATGTATTCATATTAGAAGATCTAACTTAACAAAAACAATTCTCCTTTTACAATAACTAATTAGTAAAAGGCTCAATTACTCGATCAATGGGCTGTTCAAAAGAAGGAAATAATTGTTCAAGTAATTCTCGCTGAGCAGAAGACATTTGCCCAGGGCTATAACAACAAGCAATTGAAGGTTCCAAAATCTTCAAACAATTAGCCCAAAGATAAGGACATCCATAGATAGCAACTCCAATTAATCGATTTGACTTTTGTAATTTTTGTATAACATCATTCCAGAATTCTTTACCCCAATCATTCTCTTTAAAAGGTTTTCCTCTGCTAAAAATTTGTAAAAAGACCTTTTTGTCAGAAAAAATACTTAAATCTAATTGTTTTTTTAATTCATTCTTACATATTTGTATTTTAAATGAATCCAAAATAATACTTTTAAGTCCAAGTTTTTTAGGAATCGCAATTGCAGGAAATGAATCATCTGGACTCATAACCAAATTAGATTTATCTAATTTTACGAAGTTAAAAGAATCCTCGTCAAAGAAAAAATTTTCCTTATTTTTAAGAATTATTGAACTTTTTATTAACTCTTCTGAAAAAATAATCGATTTTTTAGAATCAAACTCACCCAAAACATTTGCATTACTAAAGCAAGATTGATTAATATAATTGTGCTCAAATTTTGATAATTTTTTTAGTGCATTTCTTTTTCTATTGATAGATTCATATAAACGATTAAGAGGAATCTTTTCATGCAATATTGCCATCATTATAGCTTGAATTGCTGCGTAAGGTTTCTCTGGCATCATTATCAAATCAGCTCCTGCTTCAAAAGCTAAAACAGCGGCTTTTTCTCCACCATACAAGTTAGAAATTGCCTTCATTACCAAAGCATCAGTAACTATTAATCCATCAAAATTCATTTGTCTACGCAAAATATTAGTCAGAAAATATTTAGATAAAGTTACAGGAAATTCATGGTCAA
Source organism: Prochlorococcus sp. AG-409-D09 (assembly GCA_003215935.1). Taxonomy (GTDB): domain Bacteria; phylum Cyanobacteriota; class Cyanobacteriia; order PCC-6307; family Cyanobiaceae; genus AG-409-D09. Next base: position 42,743 of record QCJQ01000004.1, on the reverse strand, counting down.
TCTTTGGAAACAGTAAATGTGCAGTCATTACACAATCTGCTCCTTCTTTAATAGCTTTTTGAAAAGGCAGTAAATCAGAATTTATAAGGTCTGATAAATCTTTTTGCAAAACCGGTAATTGCAGATGGGAGTCAACTTCCGAATCACCATGTCCCGGAAAATGTTTTGCACAGGTTAAAACTCCCCTCTCAGAGATCCCCCGCTGAAAAGCAGAAATCAAATTACTTACTGTTAATGGATCTTCACCCCAAGCTCTTAAATTAATAACAGGATTATTGGGATTCGTATTAACATCGCAAACAGGGGCTAAAACCCAATTTAAACCTACTTTCCGTGCTTGATCGCCTAAAAAGAAACCATATTTCTCAGCAAATTCAATCCCTTTCTTAGGTTCCTTTTTAAAGATCTGAGAAATAGCCATTGGAGGTACAAAATTAAGGCCCCCATCAAAACGTTGGCCTATACCTTCTTCTATATCTGCACATAACAGAATTGGTTGACTAGACCAATGTTTAAATAAGCGACATCTCTCTTCTACTTCTTTTATGGTTCCACCAAAAAAAATTACACCACCAATCCCTAAATTTATTAGCGTTTTAAGTTCGTGAGTAGTTAATTCCCATTGTGGATATTTTCGTTGAGAATCAAAAAAATGACCACTCGCTCGGACAATAAATAATTCAGCAACTAATTTTTGAAGTTTTTTTTCAGTGATAGATAGCATTACTTCATATCATCTTCTTCTGCAAAAATATTCTTTGTTTTTCTTTCTTCTTCTAATTTACTTAATAAACTTAAAACTGTTATACCTTTTGCCATTGCATTATCTAACTTAAATACTAATTCTGGGGCTCTTCGCATTTGAAGTCTTCTTGCTAGCTCTCCCCTTAAAAAGCCCTTAGCTGCTTCTAATCCATTAATAACATCAGATTTAGTTTTTTCTTCACCAAAAAGACTCACAAAAATCTTGCAATACTGTAAATCAGAAGAAACCTCAACCTCTGTGATAGTAATCATACTTTGATTAACTCTTTCATCACGAATTTCATAAATCAGAAGTTCACTAATTTCTTTGCGAATGAGAGCGGAAAACTTTTCTACTCTTCTTGATTTAGCCATGAAAGTCTTAGAAAGATGTTGTAGGGAAAGCCATTGCCCTTAAAACGAAAGCAATTGTCACAATCCCACTAATTAAAGCCCCTAGCAATGCAATAGCAGTGACGGGATTGCCAGTGCGCTTAAGTAAAGGCTCTATAGCCGCTGTGAAAACCCCAAGAATTATTGTTATGAGATACTTGGGATATCTAGAGACATTGGAAAAGAACTCACCCATTTTAATAAGCATTCAATATATTTAATAGCTACTTTGACTGGTTTTGGAGAAAAAAGTAACTTTAAACTAAATCAATTATTCATTAATCCTTTTCTTGAAATAAAAACGTCTGAGAACCTAAACAAATATAAAAAAATTCGATAATTCATCTACAAGCTTAAATTAATTTAAAATTTTCAAAATCAAGTAGAAAAACTTCTCGAGTAACCTTGCTTTAATTCAACAGAATCATGCAGAGTTTTTTATTTAAAGAATATTGCTTAACGAATTTAAAATCAAAAATTCAATCTAATGATACTTTCCAATAAGTTGAATGATTTTCAGGAAAGATCCTGATGAAGAGGGACTAATACTAATTTATAGTGATTTGTATGTACTGGCAAAGCATCCAATTTCTCACCTGGAGACAAATAAATTGCTTGCCATTGATCTCCACAAATTAAATCATTATCTTTTTCAAAAGACAAGTATTCAAAAGAATTACATCGCTTAAACTGACTTAATATCTCACTCCTTGATATTCTTGAAACTTGAGGGTTATGGGAAATTTGAAGAGACAATTCATTCGCAAGAAATAATGACTGGTCTCCTTTGTATTGACTCCTTCCTATAATCTTTGTTTCTAAAAAAATATTATCTTGAAAAATAATTAATTGACGATTAATTGTACTTGGGTCGGTTCTCACATCCATTAATTTATTTCCATAAAGCTCTTTAGCTAAAGATTTAACATTATAATCTCTGTCTGCTACAACTCTATTCAAATAATCTAAATTAAATCGAGCAAAATAGATTAAAGGGTCTTGCTGTAAATTATTGAGATCAACGCTATAAACTTTCCATTCCCCCTCAAACCATTGAGGATAAATTAAATCTTCTTTTAAAGCAATTCTTTTAAATGAAAAATCTAGTTTCCATTTAGGCCAACTTAATTGGTGTTTATATAAATCACTTGAGCTTAAATCATCAATATATTGGTCTGCAAAAATTGGGCAAGGTGTCAATAAAAAAACAATATAAAATACATAAACTATCAACAATACTTTATTTACCATGTCAGATCCGCTAATAAGAGAGCTAGATAATTACGTAGTTCTTGAACCAAATAAAGAAGAAAGATTTCTAAAAGCACAAGAAACTTTAGAATGGATTGAAAATTGGATTAATCAAATAGAGCAACTTCCTCAAGATCTACTAGAAAAATCTTCTACAAAAGCAGCTGCCCAACATTTACTCGATACTGCATGTGATTTGGAGATTTATCCAGGTTTTACTATTCAATGGTATGCGATAAGGTTGGATCCACCGACTCATTAAGTATTAAAGGCAATTCTTTTATAATTTTCCAAGCCACATCTTCAGGTGATTCATTTTCTACGAATATATGCAAATCAGATTCTGCATACAAAGGTTTTCTTTCTTCATATAAAGCATCAAAATCGCTGACTGGATTGGATGTTTCAAGTAAAGGTCTAGCCACAGAATCTTTATTTAAGCGTTCCAATAATCTTTCTCTTCCAGGATCAATCCATACAACAATTCCTTGATGCAAAATCCCCCAATTCTTTGGTCGCTTTACTACACCTCCCCCTGTAGAAACAACCAATGAATAAAATTGACCTATGGACTCTAAAACTTTAGTTTCAATTTCTCTAAAATTCGACTCCCCGTCATCTGCAAATATTTCAGGAATAGACTTTTGACTCAGTTTCTCTATTGCAGAATCAGCATCTAAAAATTTATATCTCAACTGTTTCGCAAGTATTGGGCCAGTTACACTTTTACCACTTCCCATCATGCCAACTAAATAAATATTACGACCACCTAGTTTTTTGGATAACATCCTCGATGGTGTTAAATCAGACATACAACAAAAACCTAATGGAAGCTTTAAAATGAAATTAAATCTGTGCCTGAAATGATGGAGAAAGAATCTCAGGCACTTCATGGGGAAGGTAGAGCTTGTGGTATCACAAGAAAAGCTTGCTTTAGTGCAAGCCACCTATATCAACTCCCTGAACTTTCTATTGAAGAAAATAGGGCTTTATTTGGAGCATGTTCAATCCCCCCAGGCCATGGACATAATTATGAACTAATTGTATCTATGGCAGGTGAATTAAATGAATATGGAATGGTTCTAAATTTATCGGATGTAAAAAAGGCTATCAAGAGCGAAGTTACTGATCAGCTTGATTTTCGATTCTTAAACGATGTCTGGCCCGAATTCAATTTATCCAAGGAAAATGGCTGTTTAGCCACTACAGAAGCATTAGTGCGTATTATTTGGAAAAGGTTAAGCCCACACTTACCACTTATTGGGCTCCGTTTATACGAACACCCTCTTCTCTGGGCTGATTATCAAGGAAATGCTATGACCGCCTTCTTAACTATTCGCACTCACTTTGCTGCAGCTCACCGATTAGCTAGAGAAGATCTTCCTCAAGAAGAAAATGAAAAAATCTTTGGAAAATGTGCAAGAGAAAATGGGCATGGACACAATTATCTAGTGGACATAACTGTAAGGGGAGAGATTGACTCACGTACTGGGATGATTTGTGATCTTTCAGCACTTCAAACGTTAGTAAATGATTTAGTCGTAGAGGCATTTGACCATACTTTTTTAAATAAGGATATAAAACACTTTTCAAAATGCGTTCCTACAGCTGAGAATATTGCTCTTTATATTTCAGATCTATTAACTGCTCCTATTCAATCTATTGGAGCAAATTTGCATAAAATTCGTCTTCAAGAAAGTCCAAACAATGCTGCTGAAGTTTATGCTGAAACTCCTCAACTAGATGTATCAGAAAAAGAAATATTACATACAACATCAATAAATTAAATAACTTGATTAAACCTGCAATTAGACTTGTATTAGCTATAAGTATTGATGGAAGACTATCCATGCCAAGAGGTGGTAAGACTCAATTAGGAGGAAAAGGAGACAGAAGAGTTTTAGAAGAATCACTTTCTTGGTGTGATGGAGCTTTAATGGGAGGAGGTACTCTTCGAAGTCATAAATCAACTTGTCTGATTCATAATAAAAATTTAATTAATGAAAGACTTTTAAATGGAAAATCAAGTCAACCGGTTTCATTAATAATGAGCAATAAATATAACTATCCTCTTGATTGGCCTTATTTTAGGCAACCTCTTCAAAGATGGATCATCAGTTCTAATTATTCATATAAAAACCAGTCTGTTCCCGATGGATATGAAAAACATATTGAATTTACAAAAACAATTTCAGATTTATTACAAAAGCTAGGTAATGCAGGGTTATCTAAATTAGTTATTCTTGGAGGAGCTCAGATAGCAGGAATATTTTTAAAAGCTGACGTAATAGATGATATCCAATTAACCATTACACCAAAAATAATTGGCGGAGAATTTACTTGGATTCCAAAAAATTTAAAAGACATACCGCTTTCTCTATCTAATTCAAATGCATGGAAGATTGAGCATCTTAAGGTATTAGAAGATAATGAATTATCTCTTCATTATTTACGGAATAGATCGAAGTAGATATTAATTTATTATGTAATTAAAAATAAAAAAATCAGAATAATGTTAAAGATCCAAACAAAATGGCATAAATCAATTTCAGAAATATCTAAAGAAGACTGGGAACGTTTAGCAGGGATCAATCAAATACCTTTTTTTCAGTGGGACTGGCTAAAAGCATTAGAAAATTCAAATAGTGTTATTAATAAAAACGGATGGCAGCCTATTTTTTTATCTGCCTGGAGAGCTAATTCTATTATTGGCTTAGCTCCACTTTATCTTAAATCCCATAGTTATGGAGAGTTTATATTCGACAATATCTTTGCACAAATAGCATTTGATTTAGGGTTGAATTACTACCCTAAGATAGTAGGAATGAGCCCGCTTAGTCCAGTACAAGGATTTAAGTTTTTTTGTAGTGAAGAAGAAGATGAAGAACAATTAACAAAATTGTTAATCAACAAAATAGATACCTTTGCTATCAATAACAATATACTAAGTGCCAATTTTCTATATATTGACTCTTCATGGAAACAATCAGCTAAAAAAGCTAATTGCTTAGAATGGATTAATGAGAAAAGCTTACTTTCACTTCAAGGATACGATGATTTCAATAGTTATCTACAACGATTCAATGCAAACCAAAGACGAAATATAAAAAGAGAAAGAAATGCAATTAAAAAAGAAGAAATAGAGATTTCAACAATCTCAGGAAATGCCATTACTTCTATAGAAATGGATCTTATGTATTATTTTTATAAGAAGCATTGTGCTAAATGGGGAGTATGGGGAAGTAAATATCTTACTCCAGAATTTTTCAAAGAACTTTCAAAAGAATGTAATAAAAAAAATTTAGTCTTATTCTCAGCAAAAAGAAAAACATCATCTAAAACTCTTGCGATGTCATTATGTGTTAAGAATAAAGATATGCTATGGGGCAGATATTGGGGAAGTGATGAAGAAATAGATTGCCTTCATTTTGAATTATGCTATTACTCGCCAATCGAATGGGCTATACAAAACAAGATTAAGAGTTTCGACCCTGGAGCGGGAGGCAGTCAAAAAAGAAGAAGAGGTTTTGAACTCCACCCTAATGCAAGCATGCATCGCTGGTACAACCAAGATCTCGAAAAAATTCTAAAAAAATGGCTCCCAAAAGCTAATGATTTGATGCTAGAGCATATAAAAACAACAAATAGTGAAGTGCCTTTTAGAAATTAATTGTGTAATTTCTATTCATTAGAATGATTTTCAAATATGATGTAAGAAATTTTTTTAAATCTATGGAAGAAAACAATAATTCAAAAAATAAGAACCTCGATTCATTATTGTCTGAAGGCCCTTTTAAGTACAAAGATGGTGAAAAGCAATCTGTTCTTAAAATATTTGGCATTGAATTAACAGCTCCATCTGGATTAAAAAATCCAGGAGTAGTTTATATTTCATTTATTGTTGTCAATTTTATTTTATTCTCATTTTTAATCTTAAAAAGTTTCGTTACACCTTCATAATTTATCCCAAATAAATCTTATTAAATCAATAAAGATATTTTGCATGAATTAAATTTCTGAATTTATGCACAAACGACACTAAAAAGATTTTCCTTAAAATTCTTGAATATATATTAAATTAAACAGAATAAATCAATTATTTTAATATGATTAAATAAATTTCTTTATAAAGATTCTTTGTATTTTATAAAATGAAGAAATACATTTCTTTAGAAGAGCTAAACAAAAGCATTCAAGACTTAGATAAGAATCTTTCAAAAAGATTTATTGCACTAGACCCTAAAGGATATTTTTTAATTAAGATAGATCAAAAAGCTCGAGAGATAATTGTGGAACTTTACAGTAATAACATTAATAGTGCAGGCGTTGCAATAAATCCAGAATCCGGGAAACCCATTAATTGCCACAAAAAAGAAGTTAGGAAAGCAATAAGTATTTATAAAGGAAGGAGTGCTAAAGATGTCGGCATAAAACTAACCGAAGGAAAACAAGAGCATCCGATTAGCCAGCTAGATCATGCTCTCTATCTAGGTCGAGAATTACAAAGAGCTGAAGAATGCCTAAGAAATGGTGAAACGTACATTCAAGACTAATCAAAGACAAATGCTCTAAGATATAATTAACGAGATATTAATTTTGCTATGGGAATCGTTTTTTATTTTGGACTAGTCGGTCTTGGGCTAGTAGCAGCTTTTATAATTAATAAAGCACTAAAAGCCATTAAGCTAATCTAGAACCCATAAAAGAATCAAATTGTTGAATTCAAAAAATAAAAATATCATTGTTTAACAATCTTTCTTGGTAGAGTTAAATCTATTCAAAAAAATAAATTCTCCTGTATTTTTTAAGAGAATTTATATAAAATAAATTTAATTAATTTTTAGAGCTATCTAAAAAATGGGCAAACCTAGATTAATAAGTCGGCGAAAACAACATCAAGGTTTGAAATGGGCTCGAATCGCAATCGGAATACTCGCAACTATTGGTGTAATAGATACAGGATCTATCACACTTCACAAATGGGGTTGGATTGGAACACTGGCATGCCCAGGTGGAACGAATAGTTGTGACATCGTACTCAATAGTGCCTGGGGAACATTCTTTGAAGGAAATAACTTCAATATTCCTTTGTCACTAGTTGGTTTTGGAGCTTATTCATCAGTTCTTTTGCTTGCAATCATTCCTTTAATACCTGGTATCCCCGATAATAAAATTAATTTATCTAGGAAAACTTGGTGGGGTTTATTTATAATTTCGGTTGGAATGACAATATTTAGTTTAATACTTATTGGATTATTAATATTTAAAATTAAAGCATTTTGCTTCTTTTGTGTACTATCTTTTGTCTTGTCAGTCTTCATTCTTATTATCACCTTAATAGGAGGCAACTGGGAGGATCCAACCGAATTAATATTTAGAGGCTTAATGATATCTTTAGTTGTTTTATTAGGAGGTTTAATCTGGTCATCTTCAGTAGAAAAAAGCAAAGTCGAGATTAATAATATTTCTGAAGGATTACCACCATTAGTAGAAACAAAAAGTAGTCCAGATAAAATCAATTTAGCTAGGCACCTAAATAGTATAGGAGCAAAAATGTATAATGCATATTGGTGTCCTCATTGTCATGACCAAAAAGAAATGTTTGGGAATGAAGCAGTCAAGGAACTTAACCTTATTGAATGTGCAAAAGATGGAAAAAATAGTCAAAAAGAGCTATGTGATCAAAAAGGCATTACTGGCTTTCCATCATGGGAAATTAATGGAATAATCGAATCTGGTGTTAAATCACTTAATGAGTTATCAGAAATTAGTGAATATAAAGGATCTAGAAATTTCTAAGTATTAACTGGCCTCGTAAACATATTCATACCAACTTTATTTCTACTGTGACACTGCCAATATGGCAATGAAATCTTAATGTCATTCCTAAAATGTCCACCACGACTTTCCTTACGAAATAAACATGCCTCCAATAACAAAATACTTGTTAGTTGTCGATTATTTAAATCCAGTAAAAGGTTTAGATCTCTTCTTGACTCTTCACATAAAATATGTTGCCTATCTGACTCTTGATTATTAACAAAACTAAGTAAAGGCTCTTCAATTAATTCATCATAATTTTTACGAATATGTCTGAGAGCCTGTTGCATCCCATGCACTGATCTATTTACACCAGCTTCTTTCCAGCATAAATTTCTAAGTTCTTCAATTGCAATGCGTAAATCTTTACAACCATCATTACCACTAAATTTTAAATCACAATTAATCAAAGTACTTGTTTCATTTTTCTTAGATTTATATGAACCTAATTCTATCGAATTCATTTCCCTTGAAAAAACAAGACATTCCATTAAAGAATTACTTGCCAATCTATTAGCTCCATGCAGCCCAGTACATGCAACTTCCCCAACAGCATAAAGCCCTCTTAAAGTTGTTTCTGCACTTAAATTAGTTGATACACCTCCCATACAATAATGAGCTGCAGGTGCTACAGGAATTAAATCATTTAAAGGGTCAAGGCCAAGTTCTCTACATCTTTGAAGAATCGATGGGAAACGCTTCTCAAGACGACTAATTGGGATAGGTTTTAAATTAAGTCCTACATAATCAATGCCCTGCATATTCATTGATTTAAAAAGAGCTCTACTGACTTGATCTCGAGTTGCCAAGTCAGCTCCTTTTAATTCCGCAACTGGACTGTTACCCAAACTGTCAACTAAAACAGCACCCTCTCCTCGCATTGCTTCGGAAATTAAAAAACTTGGTGCTCCTCGCAAACTAAGAGCTGTTGGATGAAATTGAACAAATTCAAGATCTTCAATCACAGCTCCTGCTCGCCAAGCAAGAGCAACACCCTCCCCTGAAGCCTGAGCAGGATTAGTCGTGTTACAAAATAAATGACCGCCACCTCCTGTAGCTAAAACAACTGCTCTAGCCGGAATCCAGTGCAATACTGGGCCATCAAGAACTTGAACACCACAACAAACATTATTTTCAACCCACAGTTGAGTAACACGAACACCTCTACGGTGCAAAATATTTTGACTTTGCTCAACCTGCTCTAAAAGCACTTCCACAAGAGCACGTCCTGTTCGATCTTTAACATGTAAGACTCTTCGATATGAATGTGCTGCCTCAAGCGTAGTAGCTAGTTCACCACTTTCTTTATCAAATTCCATTCCAAGCTCTAATAATCGCTCAACACAGTTAGGAGCAGCTGCAACAAATTTTCTAACAGCATTTCCATCACAAAGACCTGCTCCAGCCTTCAAAGTGTCTTCAGCATGGCTATGTAAACTATCTTCGTTCCTTACTACTGCTGCAATTCCTCCTTGAGCCCATCGGCTAGAGGACGACTTACTTGTATTCCTATTCAGTAAAAGAACTTTTAAGTTTTTAGGTAACTCTAATGAAGTCATTAATCCAGCTGCACCTGCACCAATAACTACAACATCCCATTGAATGTCTTGAATATATTTTAAGCTCAAATCAACAGCCATAAATGTTATTTAAATTTCTTAAATAAGACCACTTACTTGAGGTTGAATAAGAGTCGTCAAAAAGAACAAACCATCAACCCACAAAGTTGTAGTTAAAGCAGCACTCGCTACTAACCAAGAGCTAGTGTATTTGTCATTTTCTTTTGCTCTAAAGCCCATCCAAAGAGAAATTCCAATAATCAATAATGCTGCTGAAAGTATTAAAAAAATTGAATCTGGAGTTAAAAGCTTTTGGGCAGTAGTATTTAATATTTTAGGAGCATCTTTAAAAGAAGCCTGAACCACTTGAGGCCAAGCTTCCATGACACCTGTAGAGAGAATCATCAAATCTGTAAAAGCAGTTCCCAATAAAGAAGCCAAATAAAAACTTGCTCCAATTCTCCAACGTGTATTGATTCCTAACAAAGCCAAAGGAAAGGCTATTGATTCTACTGGTAAATGCAATACAGGATTAGCTCGTAACCATCCCCAAAAAAGACATCCACCCAGCCAACTCCCACTAACTCCCACTAACAAAGCTCCAACATTAAACCACTTATCATTTAAATCTTTTCCCAAATAAATTCCTGTTGCAACTATCACCATAGTGAACATAAGCGCTGAAATAGGGTTCACATGAACCCAAGGCGCTTGAACAAAAACAGGAAGCACCACCAAGGTACTAGACCAAAATTGCAACGTTCTTGGCTTAGACAAATATGCCTCAGAACAAATGGAGGTCCCTTTAGTAGAAGATGAATTAATCAGGAGTTGAAAAACTGAATTGGTTTGGAAGGAAACAAAGTCTCATTGAGAACCTACTAGATAGAGAGGAACTAAAAGTCACTTAGTTAAAGGCATAAAACATAAAACCTTTGCTGCCAAAGGCAAGTCGAAGTCAATAACCATTTGAATATCTTATGACTATATAACCTGCCCAAAGAAGGCAAAGAAATAATTAATAAATGTATTGTGTATGATTTTTGTTATTATTAATATGATTTTTAATTTTAATTTCTCTTTAAATAATAATTCATTTTATATTTCAATGCCAATTCTTTGATATTCAAATATAAAATGAAAGCACATTATGAATTATTTTGAAATCATTAAACTTTAATGAGCCAATATATATTACACAAAAAAAATCCTCTTCCTGCGATAATCGAATCTGTTGAGCCAGGATCTATAGGAGATGAATTAGGTTTTGAACCTGGTGACAAATTAATTAGTATAAATCACATTAAGCCAAGAGATCTAATCGATTACAGATTTCTTATTGCAGAAGAAGAACTTCATCTTGAAGTCATGGATCAAAATGGGAATATTCATGAATTAGATATTGAAAAGAATTCAGATGATGGGCTTGGTTTAATATTTACTAAAGTACTATTTGATGGGTTAAAACAATGCAATAATAACTGCCCATTTTGCTTTATCGACCAACAACCGCCAGGGAAAAGAAAAACCCTTTATATTAAAGATGATGATTATAGAATGAGTTTTTTATATGGTTCATATTTAACATTGACAAACTTAAATCAAACTGATTGGGAAAGAATAGAACAACAACGCCTTTCACCTTTATATGTTTCAGTTCATGCTACTGATCCATACTTAAGAACTCAATTACTTAGAAATCCAAAAGCAATCCATCTGATAGAGCAACTCAAATGGTTTAAAAAAAGAAATCTTCAAATTCATGCTCAAATAGTTGTATGTCCTGATATCAATGATGGTAAATCTTTAGAAAAAACACTAACCGACCTGTTCACATTTGGACAAGGTGACTGGCCTGTTGTTCTATCCACAGCAGTTGTGCCGGTTGGATTAACTCGTTTTCGTCCAGAGGATGATGGCTTAAAACCAGTTAATACTATTTGCGCTAAAAAAGTTATTGATCAAGTAGAAAAACTCCAACATCACTTTAAAAAAATAACTCGTAGCAATTTTGCATGGCTTTCAGACGAATGGTACCTCATTGCTAATAGAGCACTACCTATTCTTGATTCATATGAAAATCTCCCTCAAGAAGAAAATGGAGTGGGAAGTATTAGGTCGTTTTTAAATGCAATAAATAATGCAACCAAACTTCTGCCTAAAACAATTAATTCTCCTAGGACTTGTACTTGGGTAGTAGGGAAACTGGTAGAAAACTCATTAAAAGATGCTTGTAATCGTTTAAATCAAATCGATGGATTAACAGTCAACTTAGTCGGACTCCCGAGCCCTTACTGGGGACAAGAGCAAGTTGTGACTGGACTTCTAACGGGTAAAGACCTTGTCGAGGGTCTAAAAGGTATAGATTTAGGTGAAGAAATTTTATTACCTTCAGTAATGCTGAGAAAAAATCAAACCATTTTTCTTGATGACATGGAACTGCAAGAACTCAAAAATTCACTGAACATATCTATAAGGGTTGTTTATGGGGCTGAAGATGTTATAGCAGCCGCTCTTGGGGAGTAAGCTATTCTACTGAAATCACATGAAAGCGGTAATCTCTAAAAAAGGAATGAAGAAAAAATACTATATTTTGATTTATCTTGTTCTTTTTCAAGTTAATCCTATTTTAGCAACACCAACGTATAGAGAAAGTAAATTATCAAATAAAAAAAATACAATAGAAAATACAATCAAATCAGAAAACATAGGTGAAAAGAAATTCCTATTAACGCATAAAGTAAAAAATAATAAAATTCAAAAAAAAGCAATAATTATCAAGCTCGAAGATTTAACAGAAATAATTAAAAATAATAATCCAAGATTAAAAATTCAAGATTCGAAGATCAAGCAATCTAAATCTTTATTAAAAAGTGAAATTGCTGCATGGTACCCCTCTCTTGATTTATCTGCTAATGGGCTTCCACAATATTTAAATGGAAATACTTACAATAATTCTTCAACAGATACATCAAGTAAACAGTTAAGTTCAAGCATATCAGCAAAAATCACATGGAATATTATTGATCCAAAAAGAATCCCCTCGATTACATCTGCAAGAAAAAAATATGAAAAAGAAATACATAGTTATTCTATATTGTTAAGGGATCTTAATCTTGAAGCAGTTAAAAGATATTATAAATTACAGAAATCTATTTCAGAAGTTAGAATTGCAAATAAAGCTTTAAAGTTGTCAGAAATTAATTTAAAAGATTCTCAATTACGTCTTGATTCAGGAATTGGAACTAAATTTGAAGTACTAGAAGCTAAGACACAATTGTCAAGAGATCAACAATTGCTAAGTGAGAAAATAGGTCAAAGAAAAATCAACAGAAGTTCATTAGTAGAAATTTTAAATCTACCTGAAGATGTTATTCCAAAAGTTGAATCTATAATTGGATTTACAGGATTTTGGTCTCAATCTCTTGATGAAAGTATAGCCGCATCGTTGTCATATAGGAAAGAAATTAATAATATAAAACTTGATATTTCTATTAATGATAACAATGCAAAAGCAGCAATTGCAGCATCAAGGCCTATCTTAAGCTTAGTAAATACAATTAACTCATCTGCTACAAAAGGTCAGGCTAATGTAGTGAATCCAGATTGGGATAACTCCTCATCAACTCTCTCGAATACAATTAGCCTTAATGCTACTTGGAGTGTTTTTGATGGAGGAAAGTCAAAATCATTGTATGACTTTAACAAGCAAAAAGCACAAGAGTCTGAATTCAATCTGACCTTAAAAAAAGCAGAAATTCGAAAAGAAACAAAAGAATCTTTCTTTAAACTGCAAACTCTAAAGGACAAAATTAAAACTACTTCTAATCAAATAAAATCAGCAGAAGAAGCACTTAGGCTAGCTCAACTAAGATATAAAGCTGGCTTAACAACCCAAAGAGAAATAGTTAATAATCAAAGAGACCTGACTGAAGCAGAAGTCAGTTATATAGGATCAATAACTGACTACAATATAGAAATTTCAGAACTAAAAAGAAAAACCGGTATAGATGTTATGCAATCTTGTATTGGCACAGATATAGACTTTCAAGATACAGATATCAAAGACAAAAAAAAAGATACTGATTATGCTTTCCTTCAAGAAGAACAATGTCACTTCAATTAAACAAAAGCAATCATGAGTATTAATAGCAACGATGAGTCACTTCATCCATCTCAAATAAAACTAATTCATGAGCTAATTGATGAAGTTGCAGAAAGACAACTGAAAGATTTTGGACAAATCAATTCTGATATAAAGCCTGATGGAACCTTAATTACTGAGTGCGATCGCTGGAGTGATCATAAAATTGTCAAAGGTCTAGACGAAATTACAAAAGGAGAAGGAGTACTAAGTGAGGAAGGTTCAAAGAAGGTACCTGCATCTGCAGCCTTCTGGGTAGTCGATCCACTCGACGGAACAACAAATTTTGCGGCAGGAATTCCATATTGGGCAATTTCAGTAGCACGCTTTACAAATGGCTTACCACAAACAGCATTTCTTGATATACCGTCATTGAATAAAAGACTGGTTGCAATAAGAGGTGAAGGCGTTTGGCTAAATGGCAAAAAAATAACAAATCAGACTCGATTAAAAACAACGAGTGATTGCATTTCACTATGTAGCCGATCTATAAAAATTCTGCAGAAAAAACCTCAACAACCATTTCCAGGGAAAATACGGTTACTTGGTGTTTCGAGTCTAAATATGACTAGTGTCGCGCTTGGCCAAACAATAGGTGCACTTGAGGCGACTCCAAAGATATGGGATCTAGCAGCGGCATGGTTAATATTGACAGAACTCAAATGCCTTATTCATTGGCTTGATATAAAACCATCAGAATTAGTGCCAGGAAGTGATCTAGGTACAGTCAATTTCCCTTTACTCTCATCCTCCTCTAAAACTTGGCTAACGAAATTAATGCCTTGGGCAAATTTAATAGTTAATAAAAATAATTAAATTTGCCCAAACACTTTATTTTTTAAAAATTCATTATTTTCATATAAAAACTATTAAAAAATAAACAAAGGCTAATGTTTAGAAGATTTCACTTCGAAGGAATTAACTTTATAACATTGACGTTTTTCAACATTAAAGGTGCTACTTCACTGGCGTCGAAAAAGTAAATGGTTTTTTAAAAGCCTATGGCAAGCATACGAACAGTGGACACGGTGTGATTGCGTTGATCTAAGCGCAGCATTTGCCTACTACACTTTACAGTCTTTCTTTCCAATACTTTTAATTTCACTGTCAGTAGCCTCATGGTTTCTAGGCAAACAACAAGGACTAGATCAACAAATAATCGCTTTAGCAGCACAAGTTCTCCCCCCCTCAGTCGTCGGATTAGTCGATTCAACGTTAATCAAACTAGTTAATCAAGGTTTTGGAGCAGGAATCCTTGGAGCAATGTTCCTAATGATCACAGCAGGAAATGCTTATCTAACTCTTCAAAGAGGCGCCGATCGTCTGTGGGAAGACGCTTTACCTACAAAAACAAGTCCAGACCCACTCCGAATACAAGCATTTAAATTTATTCGTAACCGTATAGAAGCATTCTTAGTTGTACTCCTAGTTGGACTTCTAATGGTTATAGATCAAATCAGTGCAAACTTAAGAATGATTCCTGGCGCAGTAATAGAAGATATAACTCAAACAAGCCCTTGGATTGCAAAAGCATTTAATCAAATTCCAGTCCTTGAAGTGGGGCAGTTTGTTTTACCTTTACTAGGTTTTTCAACAATGGCTTTATTGCTTCAGGCTTTGCTGCCCAGTAGAAAGGTCCCTTTAAAACCATTAATACCTGGAGCATTAATGATCGGAACTTTATTAACCATTTTAAATCTAGCTGTTAGTAGAAGTATTCTTTCCTTAGGATCCCGATTTCAAGCATACGGCTTCATTGGTGGAGTATTAGTTCTTACTTTGTGGGTCTGGATGGTTGGAGTGATCATTTACTTTGGACAATGTTGGAGTGTTGTGTTCGCCTGTAATTCCAAAAAAGGCGCGGGGAACCGCACCAGCTAATAATCTAAAGTCGAGTTTAATGAATAAGCAGTAAAGCCCTTTAAAAAATGAATAGAGGCTCAACTTTGCTGTGGTTACTTATTGTGATTTTGTTGCTTATTCCAACTGCAGCAGGAAGATTTCTATTAGACATTGCAGGTGGACTATTGATTATATTATTTTTATTGCCTATTTTATTAGCTGGTGCTGGATGGATTGGATGGAAGTTAATCCAATCTAAATTAACAAATTGTTCCAATTGTGGTGCTAGTTTTCCTAACAATTTAGCTCAATGCCCAATATGCGGCTCTGAAATAATATTAGATAGTTCTTCTGAAAATATAAATAATAATATTCCTGCGAGTTCCGCAACTATTGATATTAAAGCCGAAGAAAGTAATTAACTTAGATCTAAATCTTCTGAATTTATATTGGTTATTTCTTGCTCTACTATGTTCAATAACTCCTCACATCTTTTTAGATAAAGTTTGCCTTCTAAATAATTTCTTTGAATATCTTTTAAGTTAACACTATCTAATTTCAAATCATTTACGATATCTTCCAACTTTGTCAGAGATTCTTCATAAGTAAGATTTCTAATCTTACTTTTTAATTGAAGAATATCTTCATTTTTAATAGAGTGGTTAATTTTAGAATTTTTTTCTCTAGTTTTTTCTGATTGATTGGAGTCGTCCAATCTAGATAGATCTTGCATTTTATTTTTTCCTGGTAATACTATTTACTTTAACATTTATATTTCCATCGAAAAGCTCGATATTTAATTGATCATTTTTAGAAATATTTCGAAGATTATTAAGATAATGACCTCTTTTATTAGTAATAATTGCAAAGCCACGTTTAAGCCATCGATCTGGAGACAATGCTTGAAAAATACTAATAATTTGAAATAAAGAAACTCTCTTTCTTTCTAAAATTTTTAAAAGAAAGTCAGGCGTAAATAAATCTTTAAATGTTTGCAATTTATTCTTTTCGCGAAAAATAAACCACTTTAAATAATCTTTCAATCTTATCTCCAATTGAGAACATTGAACTTTGGACATTTCACGATTTGGCAACAAATCCACAATTGCAGCGGTTGGAGTTGCAGCTCTATGATCTGCTACAAGATCCGCCACAGTTAAATCATCTTCATGTCCTATTCCTGTTATTACAGGTATAGGGAAATTAGCTAACTCTCTACACAAGTTTTCATTATCAAATAACATTAAATCATCTCTACTTCCTCCTCCTCTAGCAAGAATAATTGCTTCAATTCCTAAATTCTGATAAGAATTCGATAAATATTTAATTATTTTTTGAACTTTTGCTGCAACTATATCTATGCCTTGAACTGGAATTGAAAAAATAAATAATTTAGTTAATGGCCATTGTTCCTTTGCCGTACGTAACATATCCGCCAAAGCAGAGCTAGGTGAACTAGTAAGAATAGCAATGGATTTGGGGTATTCCGGTAAGTTTCTTCTTTTTTGGACATCAATTAAACCTTCTTCCTTCAACTTTGATTTAGTTAATTCAAATTTCCTAAGAACAGTAGAAAAACTAGGTCTTATATCTATAACTTGAACAGATAATCTTGCCTGATTTGACCAAAAATTCAATTTTCCAATCACAACAACTCCGTCATCTTGGTTTGGTTTATATTGAATATCTTTTAATCGAGAAGACCAAATTACTCCATCAATAGTTGCATTATTATCTGTAAATGAAAGCCACAAATGTCCTTTCTTTAATTGAGATTTTGAAATAGTCGCATTTAATATAAAAAGGGGAGCAAAGGCTCTATTTAATAAAGAGCTAATTGCATCATTGAGCTCTTTAACAGAATATTCAGGAAGTTCTTTTCCTTGCAAGACTAAAGAAAATATATTTTCCAAAGTCTAACAATAGTTATTTCCTTGAATAAACAATTTTTTTCTAAATAAAATCTAAACCGTTTCAAACAATCTCAAAAATATTTTAATTTTATCCGATTCCTATTTGAGTCAAAATGCCTTGGCCTGTGAGCACCTCGGTTGTTAAACCAATTAAAATGCCAAGCATCGCTAAACGACCATTCCAAATTTCAGCGAAATTCACGAATCCATAGCGCGGTTCAATATTCTCAGGCATTTAAACTCTTTCAAATATATTAATTGTACTAAATAAAAGCAAAATTTGATGATTTTAAAACGTCATCTCATGATTATTTGAGGTTAATGCCCACAAATTACATTTTTTAGCGAACGTGTTTTGCACCATCAACAGGATGGTAATCATCCCCTGTTAGTTCTTCGTAAATAATTGCTGGCAAGCCTGTCTCAAACATTGTTTGAAGAGCTTCTTTTAGAAAAGGATTCCAGCCTCCTGTACTTACTTGACCATGCCTCACTGTCCAATCCCATGTGCCTTGCAAATCTCTAGGAATTCGACCTTCTCTATCACGCCTTGCAACTAAATCAAGCGATTCAACTAAACCAACCTGAATGGGCTTTTTACCATAAGCAGGCGTCAAACTAAGTTCCAACCGTACTGGTTCTTCTTTGAGGAGCCTTAATCGAAATCTAGGAGGCAACTTTATGCCTTTAATGACTGAGGCAACTATGCGAGTTCTTTGATCCACAATTAATAACCAATCAAATCAAGTTTAAATGAACTCATAAATTACCTCAATGATACTAATCCGATGACTTTTCAGCTGACTGTGGCGGATCAATATCACTAGAGAAACGAACGGTAAGCAAATCCTCATCAGTCACTCGCCCTTCTTCATTTAAAAGTTCAGGGTGGATAGTTACTTGCCCGGTACGATCCCCATGCAATTTGTTGAAGAATACATTTTTATTTTTTGGAAAATTATTAGCAACAAACCCTCGAGACATGACTCTAATAGCTTGAATCAACAGCAAGCATGTTGCAATACCATACAAATATGGAAAAAAATGATTGGCCATAGGTCATATCCTCAATGGATCAAAGTTGGAGTTCAATGTCAGGCATGTGTCTATGAATAGACACATGCCTGTATGGATCTATATTTTTCAACTAACCAAAAAGATTTTAGTGCACAAATTATCCAAATCGCATCAAAAAATCTAAATTCCAAAGACTGGACTAATCGAAATTTTGTACTCAAGAAGAAATGACTAAAATCAAATCACTAAAGATCCCAACACAAAAGGAAATGCAAGGTCAAGCTCTATTAAATAAAAAAATATTGAAAAATCAAAAAAAGTATCTAAAAAAAACCTCAAAATTTTTGCTGAACTTTTTAATCTTTATACCTCTATTTATAGACATTTCAATTGAGCAAAAAATAAAAGCAAGACCCATCAATATAGAAACTTTAAAGCAATCAAATAATACATCCTTTGTCGCAGATGCAGTTGCAATTAGCAGTCCGGCCGTAGTGACAATCGACACTCAAAGAAAAATTATTTCATATGAGAGTGAAAGATTAACGCCAAACTTCTTCAATGACCCTTATTTAGAACGCTTTTTTGGTTTAAAAGGTTTTAATCAACCTCGTTCTAGAATTGAAAAAGGGCAAGGAAGTGGAGTTATTTTTTCTACTGATGGTTTAGTTCTAACCAATGCTCATGTTGTCGCTAAAATCGATACATTATCAGTGGGATTATTAGATGGTAGAAGAATCTCAGGTGAAGTGATTGGAATAGATTCACTAACGGACCTAGCGGTTATTCAATTAAAAGGTTTGGGTCCCTGGCCCAGTGCCCCACTAGGTAATTCAGATGATCTCAGGGTAGGAGATTGGGCAATAGCAGTAGGTAATCCATTTGGATTAGATAATACCGTCACTTTTGGTATCATTAGCAATCTGAATCGCAATGTCTCCCAATTAGGAATTTTAAATAAGCGGCTTGATTTAATACAAACAGATGCAGCAATAAATCCAGGTAACTCAGGTGGGCCTTTATTAAATGCATCTGGAGAAGTTATTGGTATCAATACTCTTATAAGGAGTGGACCTGGAGCAGGTTTAGGTTTTGCTATACCAATTAATAAAGCAATGAATATTGCCAATCAATTAGTTACATTAGGCAAAGCAATACATCCGATAATAGGTATAAGTTTATCTAGAAATATTGAAACTAATCAAAAGAATTTTGAAGGAGCGGTAATTAGATATTTAGCTCCAGGTGGACCTGGAAAAAAAGCAGGCTTAAAAATTAATGATTTAATTATTTATGTTGCAGATAAGAAAATCATATCCCCAGCAGATGTTGTGAATGAAATAAATAAAAATGGAATAAAAGCCCCCCTTAAATTTACAATAATAAGAAATGAAAAAAAATTAACATTTTTCATTCAACCAATCGATATAAATGATCTAGATTTCTCAATATAAAATCTATTAATTCAAATCCTTACATAAATAGAAAATATAATTATTATTTATTTTTTTTTGAAGTTCTTTTCTTTTTTTTCTGTCGATTTAATAAACGCTTTGCTTCCCTCTCCGCTAAGATTAGCTTTTCCTTAAAAGCTAATCTTTCTTCTCTTTTCTTTTCTTTGTAATAATTATAATTACCTCTATATAAAATTAATTGACCATCTCTAATCTCAACAATTTTATTTGCAATTTTAGAAACAAAATATCTATCATGTGAAACAACTAATATGGAGCCTTCAAAAATATCAATAGCCTCTTCAAGCATTTTCTTAGAAGGTATGTCTAAGTGATTTGTCGGTTCATCAAGAACTAAAAGATTACATGGCTTAACAATTAAAAGTGCCAAAGCTAATCTTGCTTTTTCACCTCCGCTAATCTGATGAACTTCTTTAAAAACAGAATCACCTTTTAATCCTAAATTACCGAGTAAGGATCTTACTTTTGTCTGGTTCCAATTGGGCACTAATTCAAAAAGTGTATCTAAAACAGTTTTTTGCAGATTTAATGCTTCGGCCTGATTCTGTTCAAAATAGCCTGGAATAATATTATGTTTACCCAAACAAATATTCCCTTCATCTGCTTTAGCTACTCCCATAATCATTTTTAACAAAGTTGATTTTCCTGAACCATTTGGCCCAAGAAAAGCAATTTTATCTCCCTTTGCAACTTCAAGTTGAGCATCTAAGAATAAAATATTATCTCCATAAGCATGAGATAAACTATCTATAGTTAGTACTTCTTTGCCAGAGCTTTTAGAAAAATTAAATTCAAATCTCGGTTGAATTTCATTTTTAATAGGAGCATCGATCAGATCTACTTTTTCTAATAACTTTTCTCTACTTTTTGCCTGTGAACTTCTGGTCGCACTTGCACGGAATTTGTCAATATAAGCTTGTTGTTTAGATATCTCTTTTTGTTGACGTTCGGAAGATATAGATAAAGATTCTTCCTCTGCTTTTTTCTGATCAATAAATGAAGAGTAATTACCTAAATATGTTCGAGATACTCCTCTTTCAATGTTAACAATTTGAGTGCATATCTTATCTAAAAATGCACGATCATGGCTAATAACTACTATTGCAGATTTTAGGCTTAATAAATATTGTTCCAACCATTCAATTGTTTCTAAATCTAAATGATTAGTTGGTTCATCTAATAGTAAAATATCAGGCGATTGCAATAAAATCTTACCTAAAGCAATCCTCATCTGCCATCCAGCGGAAAAAGAGCCTACTAATTGATCTGCTTGTTGAGTACTAAATCCAATTTTAGGAAGAATTTTTTCAATTTTAGCCTCCAGTGTATAACCATTTAATGATTCAAATTTACTCTGTATAGAACTCAGTTTAGTTATCAACTCATGAAGTAATTGAGGGTCTTTTTCTGCCTGATCTGACTGCAGGTTAAGTTCAATATCTTTTTTTTTTGCTAAAAGAGATGAAGCCTCTGCAAATGCCTGAAAAAGCTCCTCTCTGACTGTTCTAGAAATATCCACATCAAACTCTTGCCTTAAATAAGCGATTAATGGATTACCTTCTCTAATTACTAAGCCGTCAGTAACCTCCTCTAATCCAGCAATGATTTGCAATTGAGTAGATTTTCCAGCTCCATTGATACCAACTAAACCTATTCTGTCACCTTCTTTAATTTCCCAAGTAATATCCTTAAGGACTTCACCAGCTGGGAAAATCTTGCTAACGCGTTCTAATCGCAGCACAAACAAAAGCCTCTTTCAACCATCATGTAGTTTTACATGTGCAGAAACTTGAAAAAATTTGGAATCTGAATTTAAACATGTTAAGACTTGAACAAATAACAGCATTGTTTTTGGCAGCTGCTTTAGCTATTCCTAGCTATTGGTTTTTTTGGACTATGGCAGGTGGCGGTGGTTATGACAGAAGAACAACACAAGAACTACCTAAAATCTCCCCTGAAAATCTTCAAAAATGAAATAAGTCATAGACCTCCTCTTGCTTTAATTAGCCACTGCTTAGTCTGATCATCATCTAAAGATGAAAGGTGTTCCTTAACCTCTTCAGGAGTAACAGGCAATCCAAGCTCATCTCCTAATACACATATTGCCTTCATTGCGCCTTCTGGATCTTGCAAAGCTTGGCGAAACAATATCTGAGAAAAAGATTGATCATCCTCAATACGCTTGTAAAGCTCTGCCGCATTAGTGCTCATAAAACGTCATTCATTTACCTAAAGAATATTCACCTAAGCTACTTTTTGCTCAATATTTGAATCAATTTTCTTTTCAACAACTTCTTCTTTAAGACCTAGAGCAGAAGCATCCTTCATGCTTCTGGCATCCATACAAAGAACTTTGCGTAATTGTGCAAAATTCGCTGCTTGTGAATCTCTACCTTCTCTAACAGCTCCATATTCTGCTCGTTGCAATACGTGATGAAGATGCGTTAATAAATAGGAACTTACGACTGCAGAAATCAAAACATCACTGTTTTGATTGCTTCTTCGAGTTTTTCTTCTTAGGTTTTTCGAATTAGATAAAGATCCAACCTTAGAAGAATGATTTGGTCGAGGCGTTTTAGGGAGAGTGGGTTTAGTCATTAAATCACTCCTTTAATTGATTAATTGAAAAACTCAAAAGAGTCAGAGAAAGGACTAGTAAGACAAATGAATCAAATACATGATACTGCTGGATACTACCCTTGCATATGAGTGTACACTATAGGTTACCCGATACTTAATGTGGGGCATGGCTACCAGGCAAAATTCATCAAGCGGTAAACCAAAATCCCCAAGAGTACAAGTCGTTCTTCCTGAAGAATTGTGCTCTCGACTGACATCTCTAGCTGAGCAAGAATCTCGCACAGTTAGCAATATGGCTAAAGTACTTATTCAAGAAGGGGTTAATAGACACGAGGCATCAAATATTAAATCTGATTTTTCTAAAGAAACTGAGCAATTTAGAAATACACTTGAGTCCCAAGGAGAAAAACGTTTACAAGGAGTTCCTAAAAGATTGAAGTTTTTTAAACCCTAAAATTACCTGGAAAGAACGATTAAAAAAAATAATTTTCCCCAGCAGGATTAACTTTGACCCCCAAAACAGAAGCTTTTTTTGCACCAGTAATTGAAGGTGATGTACCAGTTTTTTTGATAACTTGCCACCAAGCCAACAATGCAAAAGCAAGGGCCTCTCTCATTTTCGATGGAATACCTATCTCTTCGATTTTTGCAACTTTGATACCAGAACACAAGTTTCTAATTTCTTTAAGCATAGTTTTATTCTCAGCACCTCCTCCCGCAACAAACATTTCAATAGGTTTTATCCCTTCTCTTGAATATAAAAAATCTAAATCTTGAGCAATGACGGAAGCTGAAAAACTTGTCAATGTAGCAATTATATCTTCCTGAGAAATATTACTGAGATCTAAAAGACGTTGATTCAAATCATCAACTCCATATTGCTCTCTACCCGTTGACTTTGGATATTTTCTTTGAAAGTAAGGTTCTTTTAACCACACTTTTATAATTTCTTGTCTAGGAATACCGGCTAAAGCAATCAATCCACCTCTATCAAATTGGAGTTGCCCATTACTTGATTTTTGCACAGCTAAATCAATAAGTGTATTGGCTGGACCACAATCCCAACCAATTACAGGCGAAAATTTATCAGGTCCTAATTTTGGTGGAATTAATGTCAAATTGGCAATCCCACCAAGATTTAATAATGCTCTCCACCCTTTACTTCTACCAATCAAGGCTTCATCCACTAATGGCACCAAAGGAGCGCCATTCCCTCCTAAGGCAATATCTGCAGACCTGAAATCATAAATCACAGGGCATTTAAGAAGGGTTGATAACAAAGGAGCTTGAATGAGTTGCCAACTTGCACCTCTGCTATCTCCAATTGGTGGTCGATGAAAAATAGTTTGTCCATGACAACCAACTAAATCAGCCTGTGATGTTGGATCACAAGCTAACGCAACTTGATAATTTAATTCTGTAATTTTTTCTGCGTACTCAACCCAAACCTGAGAAGAAAACTCACATCCCTGTCCAGCACGAATAATAAATTGACTAATATCAGAAGGATAATGAACAGAGGCAGTTTTTAATATATGCCACGTTGGCCTAATAGGATCACCTGTGATTTGCACTAACGCGGCATCGATACCATCAGCGCTGGTACCACTCATTAGCCCCAGTACACGCATAAGTCAAGTTTGAGGTAATTTTTGAAGATCTTCCATTAATCCCATTACAACTAGAACATGATCCTTCTCTAAGACATATTTAGCTGGTGGATTTACTGTCAAACGTTTAGCTGGGCCAGCAGCTAAAACATTGACTAAATAATTCTTTCTAAGGTTCAAGTCACGTAAAGAACGTCCAACAAAAATCTCAGGGACTTTAATTTCATCAATCCCTGTTTGATCATCTAACTCCAGTCTTTCCATCAAGTTGGGACGAATAAGTTCTAAACCCAAGCGCTCACCTTGCATTCTTGAGGGGAAAACAACTCTATCTGCACCTACTCTTTTCAACATTTTTTCATGCAAATTACTAGTGGCCCTTGCAATTACCTGTTTCACTTGGCTACCTTCAGTATCTTTTGCAATCAATGTCGTAGTAATGCTCGCCTCAATAGGTTCACTTATCCCAACAACCACTGTACTCATATCAAGGACTCCTGCTTCTCTCATTGACTCTTCATCTGTTGAGTCAACAACTCTAGCTTCAATAGTAGGTTCCAATTGACGTAACTCTTCAATTGCCTTTTCAGAAGCATCAACTGCCAAAACCTGAGCACCATTTCGTAAAAGCTCTCTACAAACAGCACTGCCAAAACGACCAATCCCAACTACAGCAAAACCAAACTTTTCACTGCCTTTATTGGGAGACCACTGCCACCACTCACTCATAATTAATCCTCAACGAGACGATTCAAACATAAAGATCTGCTCTTGGATAGCCAATACGATTTTGACGTTGGTATCTTCCTCTGTTAAAAGCTTGCCAAATAGCACTTAAAAACAAAAGGATGCCAAGTCTTCCAACAAACATACCGACAATTAACACAAATTGTCCCAAGTGTCCAAGATCTTTGGTAACGCCTAAATCAAAGCCAACTGTGGCAAAAGCAGATATACAAGTAAAGAGCATTTCCAGAAATGAAAAAGATTCTTTACCTCCGAAATTTGTTGTCATGCTTAACAACAAAGCCATGCTTAAAACACATAGCAAAGAACCTACAGTAATTCCAAGCGCTTTTAAAACCACCTTATCTCCGATCTGTCTATTGCGTATAACAATTTCATTTTGACCTCTAAGAATTGACCTTGTAGCAGCCATAAGAACAGTGATTGTTGTTGTTTTAATTCCACCACCAGTTCCACCTGGACTTGCTCCAATAAACATCAAAGTCATCAAAAGTAAAAGACCAGAATCTGAAATAGTATCAATAGAAATAGGCATATTATTAAAGCCAGCAGTTCTAGAACTGACGGATTGAAATATGGCGCTCAATAATCTTTCATTCAAATTAACAGTTGAGAAAAATCCATCTTGAAACAAAGATTCAGTAATTAAAAGACCAAGAAATCCAACAATTACAAGAATGAAAGATGTCCTTAGAACTAAACGAGTATGAAGACTGAGCTTTTTAAAACTAAAATAATTTTTATTAATCCAAAGATCAGATGTAACTCTCCAACCAAGTCCACCTAAAATAATTAACATAATTACAACTAATTGCACTACATAATTAGATCGATAACGTTCCATGCTGTCACTCCAAAGAGCAAATCCAGCATTGTTATAAGCCGAAATACTATGAAATAAAGAAGCCCAAAACCTTTCTCCAGTATTAGATATATCAGTAAATCC
Source organism: Prochlorococcus sp. AG-409-D09 (assembly GCA_003215935.1). Lineage (GTDB taxonomy): Bacteria > Cyanobacteriota > Cyanobacteriia > PCC-6307 > Cyanobiaceae > AG-409-D09. The sequence goes on along the minus strand of QCJQ01000004.1, from coordinate 16,702 downwards.
AAAACAATAAAGAACTGTAGCGCCAACCAAAATAACGATAGCCGCTGTTAAAGCTATACCTCTGAAGGTTCTGCCGACACCACCAACTCCAAATTCATCGAGAGTTTTACCACGATCAAGACGACAACGAAGTTCAGTTCCTGAGACAACAAAACCTTGTAAAAAAGTTGTAATTGCCATTAATCCAAGGCCTCCTATCAAAAGCATTATGGCTAAGACAATTTGGCCCAATAGAGTTAAATCAATTCCAATATCAATAATGGAAAGACCGGTTACGGTTACTGCTGAAGTGGCAGTAAAAAATGCCTCCCATAAGCCAACATTTTGATGAGAGCATATAGGCGTTGCCAACAATAAAGTACCTATAACAATAATAAGAAAACCAGTAACAACAGTAAATTGCGGTACGGTCAATCGCCTAGGCCATCCTGCACTCAACAAAAATGGCTTACGCAAAACATAGTTCCTCAAATTGCTCTTACCTCCTCAAAAAAACTGGCAAAAAGAAGTAAAAAAATAAGTTGATTTTTTAAAAGCATTAATAGTTTAAAAAGTTCCATATTCAAACAGAATTAAAGCTGGAACAAAAAATGTCATTAGAATAGTCAGCCCTAAACCATATCTAATAATATCTACAAATTGATACCGCCCAGGTCCATAAACCATTAAATTAGTTTGATATCCCATAGGAGTTAAAAAAGACTGACTAGCACCAAATAAAACTGTTAACAAAAGAGCTATTGGCGGTAAATTCATTGAAGGTGCAAGTTCTATTGCAACTGGTGCTAAAAGAGCAACTGATGCAGCATTACTAATAAACTGAGTAACAATTGTGGTACAAAAAAAGATAACTAACAAAGCTACATATTTAGGCATTCCATCTAATTGACCACTGAGACTATTAGCAAATGCATCTGCTAAACCAGTATTTTGCATGGCCACACTAAAGCTTGAAAGAGAACCCAATAAAAGAATGACATCCAGGCGAATTGAACGTTGAACTTCTGTAGGCCTAATACAACCACCACAAACCATAGCAACAACTGCAATAAGAACAGAAGCCACCAGTGGCAAAGAGGTAATAGTTGGGATAATCAACATCAAAATAGCAATTGCTATAGCAATAGGTTTGCGTGTAACAGTAGGTAAGTCGTTTTCAAATTGATCAAGAACAAGTAAGTCATTACTAGCCTGTAATCCTCTAAGAGAGTCAAGCGGTGCCTGCAACAACAAAACATCCCCTTCGCGAAGTACTGCCTGGCCAAGTCTTTCTTGGACAGTTTGTTGACCACGTCTCAAAGCTAAAACTGTTGAATTATGGCGTTGGCGAAATCTTAATTCCCGCAAGCTTGCTCCTGCTAATGTTGACCCTGCTGGTAAAAGGACTTCAACAATTTTCTGAACTTCATCTGATCCCGAGAAGAAAACCCTATTCGAATTACTAACTTCACGTTTTGCTAGTTGAATAGTATGTTCTTGCTGCAATCTCAACAAATTTGTACGAGTCACTCTAAGTAAAAGTCGATCATCAGGTTCAATTTTTCTATCTGCCAAAGGGGGTAGTAATCTTTCTCTACCTCGTTGAAGTTCTAAGACATCAACATCAAAACGTCTCTGCAATCGACTATTCCTAAGGGATTGTCCTACTAATTCTGAGTCAAAAGGAATAGTCACCTCAGTGAAATATCCTGTTTCTCCAGTCATACCATTAAATTCTGTATTAATTTTTCCTCTATCCGGCAAAAGAGATTCTGGCGCAATCAATAAATATGCTGTTCCAAGAAGCCATATTGGTATACCAATGGCAGAGAATGTAAACAACTCAAAAGATCCATAGCCTAACTGCTCACTAATATCACTAACTAAAAGATTTACTGAACTACCCAATAAAGTCAAAGTTCCACCTAAGACAGTTGCAAAAGACAGTGGTAAAAGAACACGTGAAGGTGAAAGATTGCGTTTAACACACCATGCTTCAATTACTGGCAACAATGAAGCAACGACAGGCGTATTTGGAACAATTCCAGATATAGGAGCAACAACAAATCCCATTAATGCTATTAAGCGTCTAGGAGTTCGAATCTTCTCGGATGCTATTAACTCTCGTAATCGATCTAACGCTCCACTTTTAAATAAAGCAGCAGATACTGCAAATAAGCCCATAAGAGTTATCAAAGCCGGGCTACCAAAACCAGCCAATGCTTTTTGTGGGGCCAACACACCTGTCGCCATCAACAAAGCCACACTGAGCAAACCAGTCAATTCAGGCGCAAGGGACCCTGAAATAAAAAGCAATACCGCTAACATTAAGACTGACAATGTAATGACAGCCTGGGGATTCTCTAAAGCAGTAATAATTTCACTCATACTCAAGTTTTGTGAATTCAAACTTAGTCATATATATAAAAAATAAAAAGAATAAAGTAATGGCTACTAACCATTGATGAAGCTTCCTTTTATATAATTATTAATATTTGAAAGGTACCCACAAGACCAATCCGATTCTATTACAAAAACATTATAAGCATTTTAGTTACGTAAACCATTATTCTCATTTAAAAGGCTTTATCATGAATAACAATTAAAGATATTTTCTTAAAACAAATCTCTAATTCAACAGGTGAGAAAAAATTCTATTAACAAATCTTCCTTAGAGAAGGCCAGGGTGGAACTTAAAGAGCTCACAGCCGAAGAAAGGCTCCAATGGGCATCGAAAGAGTTTGGGACACAATTTGCTATTACCACAAGTTTTGGTATTCAATCAGCTGTCTTACTCAATATGATTCAATCAATAAAAGAGAGCATAAAACCGAAAGTAATTTGGATAGATACAGGATATTTACCGTCAGAAACCTATCTATATGCTGAGCAATTGACCAAACAATTCAATATAGACCTATTAATTTCTCAAAGTGAAATGAGTCCAGCGAGAATGGAAGCTATCTATGGCCGATTATGGGAAAAAAACAGCATTTCAGAGTTAGAAAAATATCATCAAATTAGAAAAGTTGAACCTCTAGAAAATGCTTTTGTAAACCTAAACACTCTTTGCTGGGCTAGTGGAGTGAGGAGTAATCAAACTAATCATAGACGTTCAATGACATATTTAGACTCAATTAACGACCGTTTATCTTTAAGACCATTGCTTGAGTGGACAAAAAAAGACGTATACTACTATATGAAAGAGAATCATCTTCCACAACACCCTCTTTTTGAGAAAGGTTACTCCACAGTTGGGGACTGGCATTCAAGTTCCCCTGACAACGGAAATAAACAAGGTAGAGAGACTAGATTTGGAGGATTAAAACAAGAGTGTGGGATTCATATAGGAAGATCAACTAATAAAAGTAGTTAAGTGAAAAAAGAAAGACTCTGTCTATTAATTGGCAATAGTCGATGGCACTGGGCTAAAAAAAAATCCACAGAGTGGAAATTTTTCCATACAAATCCTAATACTAAAGATCTAGTTTTAATAAAAAATAATTTTCTAAAATGGGCTGCCGTTGGCAAAATTCCAAATTGTCAAGATTTAAACCCTAGCAATCGCATAACAATAGATAATGTCCCCCTAGGAAAGTTACCTCCCTGGATAGGTATAGATAGAGCATTAGCAGGATGGGGGGCTTGGTTAAGAGCAAAATCAACAGATATGTATAAAAATGGTCTTTTAATAGCCGATGCTGGAACAGTATTAAGTCTTACTCATATAAATGCACAAGGAGAATTTTCTGGAGGACAATTGATAGCGGGGTTACGTCTACAAATATCAGCCATGGCAGCTGGAACAGCAAACCTTAAAAACCAACAAATTACATCCTTTCCAGAAACATTTTTTCCCCATTCAACACGAGAAGCAATGCTTAAAGGTAGCCAGCAAGCATTACTAGCACCATTAATAGCAGCACAAAAAAAAACACAAACACCTATTTGGTTATGCGGAGGAGATGCGCCAATACTGTTAGAAACACTAAAACAAAATAATTCACCTGTATATCACTACCCTAATCTGGTTATGGAAGGAATGATAAACATTCAAAATGAATCTAATCAAATCCAAGATCTGACAGAATTTGATTAGCCATATTCTCTGCCTTCACTTTGAAATAGATTAACTCTAATTTTCCTGACTCATCAATAACAAAAGTATGTCTTTTCACTCCCATATATTCACGCCCCATGAATTTTTTCAAGCCATAACTTTCATAGGAACTTGCAACAGGACAAGGCTCTGGATCAGTTAATAGAGTAAATGGAAGTTGGTGCTTTTTAATAAATTTCAAATGAGATACAGAAGGGTCTTTACTGATACCAAGAACCTTAATACTTTTCTTTTGAAAAAGATCCCAACGATCACGAAAATTGCATGCCTCTTTAGTACATCCTGGCGTATCATCTTTGGGATAAAAGTAAATAACAACGCGTTGCCCCTGTAAAGATGAAAGTTTTACAGAAATGCCATCCTGATTCGACAAGGTGAAATCAGGTGCTGGATCTCCAATTTTCAAAGACATTGCTATCTAAAGAAATCTTGAATTCAAGCGTACTAGGACTTTGGCTAATTCCCACAACTTCATCTATTAAACCTATTACAAAGCAAGAAAACGAATGGGCTCAACAATTGCCATCAAAGAGAGCAACTCAATACAAACATGCTCGTGGATATGCAAGGCAAGCCCTATCAAATCTGTTCCAGATTCCAGCTTTAGAAATCCCTTTATACGCAGAGCCAGGCAAGATTCCTCAACTTCCAAAAGCATTAGGTTCTATTAGTTTCAGTCACTGCGCTGATGCACTCCTAATTGGATGGTCTCCCTCACCCATAGGAGTTGATATTGAAAGATCAGATAGAGCATTCGCAGCAAGACCATTAATCAATCGTTTCTTCTCAAAAAATGACCAACATCAACTCAAGAATCTTAAAGGAGAAAACCTTAGATCTTCTACACTAGAACTATGGATTGTAAAAGAAGCAGCAATTAAATGGCATCAAGGAAGAATCTCATTGCATCTTCAGGATTGGGAATGGCATAAAGATTCATCTTGTGCCATCAATCAATCCATTAAATCTAGTGTAGATATTTTTCAGGTAAATTTTGATTCATGGAAAATTGCAGTTGCTTTTAACAGAAAAAAACATCCTAATAGTCCTATAATTTGTTATGATAAATCAACGAATATTATTTAATTTCCCACGAAAAAGATTATTATGTAACTTCTGATTTAAAGATTTACCTTTTAAACACATAAATCCTTTTTCAATTTCTTTTAGATGTTTTAAAGACAAATTTTTAATTAGTAACTCTTTATATATAGATCCATCTCCAAACCACCTTAAATATAAAAAATCATCAACTTGTAAAACTATCTCTTCAATCCAATCATCAATAGAAAGATTCCATCTAAGATTATATAGATATTGCAAAAAATTATTTTTACTAGAATCATAATTCAACCACTGATTTTCAAAGGAAACAATCTCTTCATATAAGTCATGTGATATCTGTTCATTAGACTCGTTTAATAGAGCATCTCTAATTAAAGTTGCAGGTCCTTCATAAGAAGCACTAATAAGTAAGTTTAAAACTGCATTAGAAGTGCACTTTTGTGTAATAACATCCCATAATTCTAAATCCTTTCTTTTAGATATATTTCTCCAATGAGTTCGACCAGCTATACATTCAAATAAAAGTGTATTTGGTAACTCATGTAACGCGTGAATACTTGAATCAATGAGTTTTGGACGTGATCCAAAGTCTAGAAATTGAATCTCTGCATGCAGACGAGATTGTTCTTTCATAGGAATCATCATTGTGATTCCTCCCTCTTGAACACGCTGTAAAGGGTTAAGAGCCCACAGAAGCGAGCTTGAACCTAACATCAAAACTCGAGAACCACTCTCCAAGAGAAGTCCATTCCAAAATTTTTCTTCAAGATTTTGCAAGCGTTCTCCTTCTAATGAAAGCTGACGCTGAATCCATCTTTCAAGCCCTTTCAACTCAATTTGATTATCAACAAAAATTGGACTTATTTCGTGCGATTCCTCCACTGCTGCCCATTGTGCAGATCTTCTCGCCAATATTTTAAGACGACGATCCCCTTCCCAACCATGTCTACCTGGATCCCAAAATACCTCTCCTTGTAAAGAATCTGGTAAATATTGTTGAGCTACCCAATGTTCAGCAAAAGCATGTGGATAGCGGTAACCAAGACCATCTCTATAAAATTCTTTATCTCTATGAGAATCACGTAAATGATTAGGTACATCTTGCCGTTGAGTATTTCGAACTGTTCGTACCGCCTCAAAGAAAGCTGAAAGACTATTACTTTTCTCTGCCACAGCTAAATACAATGCTGCCTGAGCAAGTAAATAAAGTCCTTCAGGTAAACCAATTCGATCAAATGATGCTGCACAAGATTGAACAACTACTATTGCCTGGGGATCAGCTAAACCTATATCTTCAGAAGCAGCAATCAGCATACGACGAAAAATAAATTTAGGATCTTCTCCTGCTTCAACCATCCGCGCCAACCAAAATAATGCTGCATCAGGATCCGAACCACGTAAAGATTTTATAAATGCACTAATAGTGTCAAAATGAGCATCACCTTGCTTGTCATATAAAATCGCCCTTTCCTGAATAGACTCCTCAGCAATAGTTAAATCAATTTCTATTACTCCATTTTGATCTGGTGGAGTACTTTCAACCGCCAATTCCAATGCATTTAACAAACTGCGTGCATCACCATTGGCAATATCAACCAAATGAATCGCGGCCTTTTCTTCGAGCTTAATATTTCTATTCCCATAACCTCTCTCTCGATCCTCTAGTGCTCTAATTAATAGCTTATGTAATTCCTCAGATGTAAGAGGTTGTAGACGAAATAATCTCGAACGACTCACCAATGCCTTATTTACTTCAAAAAATGGGTTTTCAGTCGTTGCGCCAATAAACGTAAGAGTACCATTTTCAATCCAAGGCAAGAGAGCATCTTGTTGAACACTATTAAAACGATGAACCTCATCAACAAATAAAATGGATCTCAAGCCGTATTTTTCTAGCCTTTCTTTCGCTAAATTAACCTCATTCCGTAATTCTTTTACTCCTGCTAAAACTGCATTTAGCACGCTGAAATGCGAGCGTGTATGCAAAGCTATAATTCTCGCTAACGTTGTTTTACCTATACCAGGAGGGCCATGAAGCAACAAATTCCCTACTCGATCAGCAGCTATTGCTCGTCGCAAAAGCCTACCTTCTTCAATAATCCCTCTTTGACCTACAAATTCATCTAATGTTTTAGGTCTCAGCCTTTCAGCTAGAGGAGCATGTTTCTGGATAATCTTCTCCCTATTCAAAGTAAAAAGATCTTTGACCAAGGTGACTATTATTTATGGATAAAATCACTATATATAGTATAAATCAGTCTTGATAATATATAGCGATTTATTTCTTATTTAAGTGATAACAGTTGGAGCATTCATCCCCGTCATTTTCTTGATTTGGGCAAGGTCATTAATAGATTTAATCAGATCAGAAAGTAATGTTTGAGGATTTGCATTTAAATTACCAGAGGAAGGTACATAACTTTCTAAATAAACACGCAAAGTAGCACCTTGGGTTCCAGTGCCAGATAATCGAATAACTACTCTGCTAGCATCTTCTAAAATTATTCTCAAACCTTGTCCTTTTGTGACAGATGCATCAATAGGGTCTAAATAACTAAAATTGTCAGCCATAGTAATTTTCCTTCCAGCAAAATCAGTTCGTATTAATTTATCCATACGATCTTCTAAAGTCCTATAAAGATTAGTAGCTATATCGAGAGGTATTGACTCATAATCATGTCGAGTATAATAGTGCCTTCCATAACGTTGCCAATGTTTTTGTATCAACTCAGATACTGAGCATTTTGTATGAGCTAATACTTGCAACCAGCAAAGAACTGCCCAAAGTCCATCTTTTTCTCTTACATGATTGCTACCAGTTCCAAAACTTTCTTCTCCACAAAAAGTTATTTTTTCTGCATCTAAAAGATTTCCAAAAAACTTCCATCCTGTAGGTGTCTCAAAACAATTTATTCCTAAATCTTTAGCAACAACATCAACGGCTGAACTTGTAGGCATTGATCTTGCTACACCATATAATCCATTTGCATAACCAGGAATTGAATTATAATTTGCAGTCAAAACAGCTAAGCTATCACTCGGGTTTACAAAGCAATGACGGCCTAAAATCATATTTCTATCTCCATCTCCATCGCAAGCAGCTCCAAAAGAATATTTATCTCCTTTTAGAAGTAAATCAGCTAAATCTTTTGCATATGTGAGATTTGGATCAGGATGACAACCACCAAAGTCTTCTAAAGGAATTGAATTTCTAACAGTCCCTTGTGGCGAACCTAAGAGTTCTTCTAATAATCGAATGGCATATGGTCCTGTAACGGCATTAAGCGCATCAAAAACAATAGGAAAATCATTCTTTAAAAAAGCGCTGATTTCATCAAAATCAAAGATTTTCTGCATCAAACTTATATAGTCGTCTATTCCATCAATGACTTGAACTGTCATTGATCCCAATTGATAAACACCTATCTTATCTAAATTGATTCTCCCTGCTTTGATTATCTTGTAAGAATCAAGAGTTTTAGTACACTCAAAAATTTGATTGGTAAGAATTTCTCCAGCAGGTCCTCCATTGGAAGCATTTAATTTAACTCCAAAATCTCCATTTTCTCCTCCTAAATTATGGCTAGCTGATAAAATAATTCCACCAATTGCACCAGTTTTGCGAATTAAATTAGAAGCGGCAGGTGTTGATAAGATTCCACCTTTTGTGGTAATTATCTTACTTATTCCATGCGCAGATGCCATTCTCAAAATTACATCAATAGCAGGTAAATTTCCATAGCGGCCATCACCACCTAAAACTAAAATACCGTTTTTAACTCCAGGAAGCGTCCTAAAGATTGCTTCTATAAAACTCTCTAGATAATTCCGTTGCTGAAATTGTTTAGTACTTTTTCTTAATCCAGAAGTTCCTGGTTTTTGATCTAAGAAAGGGATTTCAAGAGGAATCTTGATTTGAGGAAATTCTGTTGAAGACACTTGTTTAAAATCTATTTAAAGAAAAAAGCTTAAAAGACAAAAAATAGTCTTTATTCTTTATCAATGTGGCATTTCTGCTGTACTTAACATTGCCAGAAACCATACACTACTAAGAACTAAAGCAGAAATAATTCCGGCTCCTAAACTAACCTTAGCAATAGTAATTGATACTACTATTGGGAAAAGAACCGCACCTAGTAAAGGAGTTAATGCAACAAGCCAACTTAACATTTTAATAAATCATTATGAAAAATTAAAACCATTCAGATGCTAATTTTTGATTTGGATTTGTATTATCTTCTGGTGTAGATCTTTCAAAGTTTAAGACTATATTCCTTCTCTGAGCCCCTTCTGCATCTTCAGCTTCTATAAGATAATTTTGTATACCATCTCTAAATGGTACTTGTAATCTAAAAGTTCCATCGCTAGCTAAAGGAATTTTTTCTCCACCAATTGTCAATTTAGCTGCAGGATCAGTAGAACCATAAACAATTAACTCTGCATCTGCTACAAGCCAAAAAGAACGGGCTCTAGGGAAGACTCCACCAATACCAGAATCATTAATACCACTAGACCACAAACCTGCGCCTGATTCATTCAAATGCTGATTTGTTAAACTTCCTTCTTGAAATTCTTCTGATCCTATTCTTATTTTTCTAGAGTTAGTTGTTGCAGATTGATAAAGACGTTCATGTAATCCACTATCTCTTTCTTCAAGCAGTGGAGCGGAAGAATTAACTTCTTCAGTCTTAGGTGCAATCTCTAAACTAAAAGGAACAAATTGATCCAATATTTGATCGCTTGGATGAAAAGAAGGAACGCGTGCAGGGGATGACAACGCTAATGACATCCAATTAAAGCCAAGTCTATATCCAAGTTCCACTATGTATTCTCTATCTCCCATCGGAATAGGTAAATACCATTCAGTGCTATGACTATCTACTGTTACCTCTCTAAGAGTTCCTGGATTGGGCATGCCTTGATCATTTCCAGTGACGTCAACCAATCTCAGACATAACCTACTTGCACCTTGAGAAAGCGCTTTATTTCTATCTGATTCAGAAATTTCCCAAAAAACATAAGCCCATTCTGGATCTTTAGGAAGAAAAACTACTTTAGTTTGTTCAATAAACGAAGCAGAGTAATTCCTATTATCATTTTGATTTAATTCAAGGGTAGAAGCAACAACCTCCGAATTCTTTTCGTTTGATTTTTTTTCTGTATATAACGCAATCTCTTTAACTAGAGCAGCTTTTGTTTTTCTACTATAAAGAGGAACGCCAACATCACTTGCTTTACGACGCAATTGACGAAGAGTTAGACGTGACAGGGATTCTTTATCAAGGCTCACGCCTAAAAACCTCCGTTTTTGTTTGGGATCAGTGGAACAAGTATGTTCTGAAAAGCCTCATTCTCGATGGTGTGGTCAGGATCTACTGACTACAGGCAAACATACTGAGGTGGCACTGAACCCCAAAAAAGCTTGCTGTCAAAGGTTTTTTAAAAAGATTTTAGAAACTACAAATTTTACTAAAAAAAATCTAAATAAAAATTTTCCCAAATCTAAGTTGAAAAATCATCTGTTTTTCTTTGGGATCAGGTCTAAGAAAAAATCAAAACCACCCCTCTATGTTCTTTAAAGGAGTTCCTATATCATTGAATCGTTAAATTTTCTGTATAATTTTCTATAAGATCATCTAAACATAATTGTAAAGGCGCAATATTCTTTTTAGATGCAAGAGTATTTAATTGGGTTGCCGCTACTGCAAATTGCTCTAGAAGTAAAGTTAAAAATTCCTTATCGTTTTTAAGATTAGGATTATCTAAACACCATTTCAACCAATCTCCTCTTTCAGGCAAACGATTTAACTTAGATTCTTCTTGAGACATTAATTTAAAACATGCTAAACAATGGGCTAATAAACGCAAATGGTGCTTTTCTAATAAAGGAAGATTCGTTTGATCTATTCTTTTAATTTCTTCCAAACTTAATGGACTTTTATTACTATTTTGCCCAGAATTAATCATAGATCTTAAGAGTTAGGAGTGATTTTAAATCCACAAGTGTGTCCAGTTGTTATTATCCATTGAACACGTTCAACATTACAGTCAGGGAAAATATAACGAATTAATTGTAATTCCTGATCACAAACAATAGGAAATCTTTCAGCAATCCCTCTTATAGAACAAGAAAAAGCATTTAAATACCAACTCGAATTATTTTCAGAACAAAGATGAAAATCAGAAATATATCCCTCTTTCATCCTAAGTTCTATAAGTTTTTTTAAACGAGTCTGAATTGCTCCTGAACCTATTATTCTTCTATAAACATTTGCCTTTTGAACAGCTAGATCTCTCAAGATTTGATCAGTTTTATTTTTAGAAAGAGTTGACTCTAGTAAATGAAGCAATTCCAATGCAAACTGCTCGCCACCTTTACCAGAATTAAAATAATTATGACCTAGCGAAGTTAGATGCCATAAATTCGAAGGTCTTCCTGGACCCAATGAAATGGAATTTGATTCTATAAGCCCTTCTTGCTCGAGATTTCGCAGATGTCTTCTCATTGCCTGAACAGAGATTCTCATAACTGAAGCCAACCGACTTGCACTGCTTTCTCCATCCTTTAATAGATGAGATAAAGTTGCCTCACGAGTTTTGACTTGCATTTGAGAAGTCATTGCACGTTTTCAGTCTTTGAGAACATTTGCATATTTATTTTGATAATGCATTTATTCAAGCAAAATGACAAGCTCATTAGCTTCTCACCATTGTGACCTAGTATCTGTTAAGGAAACATAATCGTTTCGTATCTAAGTAACCTTAAAGCATTATTTTCGCTATTAATGAAATGAGATGCTTAAAGGAAGCTCTTTAATGATCTAAAAGTAAACTTTTTGATCAAACCCAAAAAACTTAAAAAAGATACTGTTTTTATCAACCGGAATCAAGACCATGAGTAATGCAAATACAGTTGATCAAATTGTTTCTAAACCATACAAATATGGTTTCACTACTGATATTGAAACAGAAAAGATAGATAAAGGTATTAACGAAGATATTGTGAGATTAATCTCACTCAAAAAGAAAGAGCCTGAATTTCTTTTAAATTTTAGACTTCGAGCATATAGTCAATGGTTAAAGATGAAAGAGCCCGATTGGGCGGAATTAAAATATCCTAAAATAGATTATCAAGATATTATTTATTATGCAGCACCAAAACAAAATCAAAAAAAAGCAAGTCTTGAAGAGGTTGATCCTAAACTATTAGAAACTTTTGATAAGCTTGGCATACCTTTAAGTGAGCAAAAAAGAATAGCAAATGTTGCTGTTGATGCTGTTTTTGATAGTGTTTCTATAGCTACAACCTATAAAGAAAAACTAGCAGAAAGTGGGGTTATCTTCTGCTCTATTTCTGAAGCTGTCTCTCTATATCCTGAACTTATTAAGCGTTATTTAGGCAGTGTAGTCCCAATAACAGACAATTTTTTTGCTGCACTTAATTCTGCAGTATTTAGTGATGGTTCCTTTGTTTTTATTCCAAAGGGAGTGAAATGTCCTATGGATTTATCCTCATATTTCAGAATTAATTCAGGAGATACTGGACAATTTGAACGAACCTTGATTATTGCAGAAGAAAGAGCATCGGTTAGTTATTTAGAAGGATGTACCGCTCCAATGTTTGATACAAATACTTTACACGCTGCCGTTGTAGAACTGATTGCTCTTGATGACGCTACTATTAAATATTCAACTGTGCAAAACTGGTATTCAGGAAATGAAAAAGGGGTTGGAGGTATATATAACTTTGTAACCAAAAGAGGAGAATGTCGAGGCAAAAGAAGCAAAATTAGCTGGTCTCAAGTCGAAACTGGTTCTGCCATAACTTGGAAATATCCAAGTTGCATTCTTAAAGGGAACGGGTCTGTTGGAGAATTTTATTCAATAGCGTTAACAAATAATTTCCAAAAAGCAGATACTGGGACAAAAATGATTCATGTTGGATCGAATAGTCGATCAAAAATAGTCAGTAAAGGAATAAGTGCTGGCAATTCAAACAATAGTTATCGTGGATTAGTACAAATTGGGCCTCAAGCTGAAAATGCTAGAAACTACAGCCAATGCGATTCTATGCTCATTGGAGATAAGGCATCAGCTAATACTTATCCTTATATCAAATCGAATCAACCAAATTCCAACATAGAACATGAAGCAAGCACATGCCGAATCTCTGAAGATCAATTATTTTACCTACAAAGTAGAGGGATTGATTTTGAAGAAGCAGTCTCAATGCTAGTTAGTGGATTTTGTAGTGATGTTTTTAACGAATTACCATTAGAATTCGCATCTGAAGCAGATAAACTTCTAGCTTTAAAACTAGAAGGTTCAGTTGGCTAGTTCCATTAAAATCTACTAAAATTTTCTCTTGCGAAACCTTCGTTCTTACCTCTACAAGCAGTGACTAAAATCGACTCTACAACATTACTGGAAATAAAAGATCTTGTAGCTTCAGTAGAAGATCAACAAATACTTAATGGTGTCAATCTAAAAATAAAAGCTGGGGAAATCCACGCAATAATGGGTAGAAATGGATGCGGTAAAAGTACCCTTTCTAAAGTCATTGCAGGACACCCAGCATATAAAGTAATTTCTGGAAATGTATTATTCAAGAATCAAAATTTACTCGAATTAGAAGCTGAAGAAAGAGCTCGAATTGGCATATTTCTTGGATTCCAATATCCAATTGAAATACCAGGTGTTAGTAACCTAGAATTTCTTAGAGTAGCAACTAATAGCAGAAGAAAGGAAATAGGAGAAACTGAATTAGATACATTTGAATTTGAAGACTTAGTTCGTGCAAAATTAGATTTAGTCCAAATGAAGCCAACATTTTTAGAAAGAAGCGTAAATGAAGGATTTTCTGGTGGAGAAAAAAAGAGAAATGAAATACTTCAAATGGCTTTACTAAATCCTTCTGTAGCAATTTTAGATGAAACTGACTCTGGACTTGATATAGATGCATTGCGAATAGTTGCATCAGGAGTCAAAAAACTCTCTACAAAATCTACTGCAACAATTTTGATTACTCACTATCAAAGATTATTAAATGAAATAACCCCTGACTATGTACATATCATGTCAGATGGAAAAATCATGCAAACAGGTGGACCTGAACTGGCTATTGAATTAGAGAAAGAGGGTTATGACTGGCTAAATAAATATGAGGAAATAAAAGGAGACAAATCATGACCAATGATTTAATTGTTCAAAAATGGTTAAATTCTATTCCTGAAGCAAAAGGAATATTAAAAAATATACAAGAAAGCGGAAAACAATGTGTCCCAAAAATTGGTTTTCCAACTCATAAAGAAGAAGATTGGAAGTTAACTAATTTAAAGCGTCTATCTAACATTCTTGAGTTAAATATTAATACGAATAAAGAAACAAACCATCAGATAGATATCAATAATTTACCTAATCCAGGGAAAGATTATTTCAGAATTCTATTAAAAGATAATGGTAATCCCCAAGATAAAATCAAATTTCCAAAAGGAATAGAACCATTAACTGACTCTGAAATAGAAAAATCTATTGGTCAAACCTTAGAAGAGTGTCAGTGTCATAAAACATGGCCCATCGCAATTAATAATTCATCAATTAATCAAATATTGGCATTCAAAGTCAATGAAAATAATCTACCTGGAATAGAAATAATTATACCTGCAAATAGTAAAGACTTTAATTCAAAAAGGATATTAATTCACCTTGAAGACAATGCAGAATTAAATTTATTAGAAGTAATACTAGGTTCTGAGAGTTCTGCTCAAAGTCATATTATTGAAATAGTTATGGGTAAAAACTCAAAACTAAATCATGGATTAATAAGCCTTGGAGGTAATAAAAAATCTAATTTATTAAGCCACATTGCAACGCAACAAAAGGAAAACAGTGAATATTCATTTACTTTTATTCAGGAAGGTTGGAATTTAAGTCGCTTGGAGCCACGTGTAGTACAAACATCAGGAAATGCAAAAACAAATCTAAAAGGACTACAAATTTGTAATAATAATGATCAAATTGCAACTCATTCATTTGTTAAATTTAATGGCCCAAATGGAGAATTAGATCAATTACAAAAAGCAATTGCAAATGATCAATCTCATTCAATTTTTAATGGTGTAATCGAAGTTCCTCAAATTGCACAACAAACAAAAGCAGCACAACTAAGTAGAAATCTTATTTTATCGAAACGAGCACAAATAGATACTAAACCACAATTGGAAATTATTGCTGACGATGTTAGATGCAGTCATGGTGCAACTATTAGCCAATTACAAGAAGAAGAAATATTTTATCTACGTAGTAGAGGCATCAATAATGAGAGCGCTAATGCTCTATTGCTAAAAGGGTTTTGTCAAGAAATTCTAAAGAATCTACCTTGTAATTCAACCTATTGGACTGCCAATTTCAATGATTTAATTAAAGGGTCTGAATAATGCAGAATGACAAAGTAGATCTTGCTGAATTCACAAGAAAAGATTTCCCAATCTTTTCTCAAAATGCAACAGGTAAAAAAAATCTAATTTATCTAGATCATGCTGCCACTAGCCAAAAACCTATTCAAGTTATCGAGGCTATACAAGATTATTACAAACATAAAAATTCCAACGTCCATAGAGGTGCTCATCAATTAAGTGCAATAGCAACGGCGGAATTTGAGAATGCTAGGGAAATAACTTCAAAATTTATTAAAGCTAAATCTTCTGCTGAAATAGTTTTTACTCGCAATGCAACCGAAGCAATCAATCTTGTGGCTCAATCATGGGCAAGAAAAAATCTAAATGAAGGCGATCAAATACTTCTTACAATTATGGAGCATCATAGCAATATTGTTCCATGGCAAATAATTGCTCAAGAAAAGAAAGTAAAAATTAATTTCGCAAATATTACGCCTAATGGAGAACTCGATCTTGAAGACTTCAAAAGTAAATTGAATGATAGAACACGTTTAATTAGTCTGGTTCATATAAGTAATACCATTGGATGTTGTAACCCTATTAAAAAGATTGCGAAATTAGCTCATGCAAATGGTTCTTTAGTTCTTTTAGATGCCTGTCAAAGTTTAGCTCACCAACCAATTGATGTAACATCCATGAATATTGATTTTCTTGCAGGCTCTTCTCATAAACTTTGTGGTCCAACAGGGATAGGTTTTCTTTGGGCAAGAGAAGAAATTCTAGAAGAGATGCCACCTTTTCTTGGAGGTGGAGAAATGATTAATGAAGTATTTCTTGAATATAGTAATTGGGCAGAATTACCACACAAATTCGAAGCAGGAACACCTGCAATAGGAGAAGCTATAGGTCTAGGGAAAGCATTAGTTTATCTAAATAAAATAGGTCTAGAAAAAATTCATGAATATGAAAAAAATCTCACAAGAATTCTCTTTAATCATTTAAAAGAAATTGATCGTTTAAAAGTCTTAGGGCCTGAACCTGAAAAACAATCAAATAGAGGTTCTTTAGCTACATTTATAGTAGAAGATATTCACTCAAATGATCTTGCTGAATTACTAGATAGTGATAATATTTGTATTCG